>JBAZKJ010000001.1:0-317043 GCA_041650855.1 Candidatus Margulisiibacteriota bacterium | reverse complement strand
GTGATCGGTTTCCCTTTAGCCGTCGATAACCGGGGGACCGGGACCATCAGGTCGCCGTGACTGCCAAGCACTTCCGCGTAAACATCCTTGATCGAGACTTTCAGCGCCTGGGCGATAAAATACTGCATCCGGGCGGCGTCGAGGAGCGGGGCCATGCCGAGCACCCGGTTGGCCGGGAAACCGGAGATCCGTTGGGCGTAATGGGTCATCACGTCGAGCGGGTTGGTGACGATCAGGAGGACGGCGTGCGGGGAATACTTAACGCAATTTTCCACCACGCTTTTCATGATCGCGGCGTTCTTGTGGATCAGGTCGTCGCGGGACATTCCCGGTTTGCGGGCGAGGCCGGCGGTGATGACGACGACCGCGGAATCTTTGGTGTCGGCGTAATCGTTCGTCCCGGTGATCACCGAGTCAAAACCGTCAATTGCGCCGGCCTGCGACATATCAAGCGCTTTCCCCTGGGGAAGGCCCTCAACGACGTCGATCAGCGTGACGTTGGCGGCCTCGCGCTGGGCCAGCCGGTAAGCGCACTGCGCCCCGACATTCCCGGCCCCGACGACGGTGACTTTTGGCTTCATATGGCTGATTATAACAGAGATTTGGCCAAGGCGGCAAACTCCGCCACCGAGAGCGTCTCCGGCCGGCGGTTCAGGTCGATCCCGGCCGCGGACAGGTCGAATTCATCAAGTGAAGTGCTCAGTTTTTTTCGCCGCTGCTGGAACGCGGTGTGGACGATCTTGAAGAACTTCTTTTCGTCGAGACCGGGGAAGAGGGGTGAGGGATGGGGGGTGAGGGAGACGATGGCCGAGCTTACCTCGGGCCACGGCAGGAACGATGATTTGGAGACGAGCGACTCGAGCTTAACGTCGGCGTAGAACTGGCAGAAGACCGAGAACGAGCCGTAGCGCTTCGAGCCGGGCTTAGCCGCCATCCGTTCCGCCACCTCTTTTTGCGTCATCAAGACGGCTAACTCCGGCCGTTCTTGGGCGGTCAGGATCTTGTCGATGATCGGCGCGGTAATGTAGTAGGGGAGGTTGCCGACCACTTTATATTTGCGTCCGAGCGTCAGCTCCGCCAGGTCGACCTTCAGGATGTCCTGGCCGACAAAACTGATGTTCGGGTACGCTTTCAGGACTTCCCGGCTGATCTGCAGCAGTTCCTTATCGATCTCCACGGCGATCAGCTGGTAAACGTGCTGCGCCAGCTCGGCGGTGACGACGCCGAGGCCGGAGCCGATCTCGATCGCCAGGTCGTCGCGGCTGAGCGCGGCGGCGGCGATGATCCGCTCCACCACTTTAGGATCGATCAGAAAATGCTGGCCGAGCTCCTTGCGCGGATAGCGGTTGTGCGCGATCAGCAGTGCCCGGGTGATTTGGGCGAGAGTGGGCGCCATCAGCGGCGGGCGAAGTGGGCGGCGACCTTGACCGCCTCGATCAGACTTTGCGGATTGGCCATCCCTTTGCCGGCGATATCGAAGCCGGTCCCGTGATCGACCGAGGTCCGGACGAACGGCAGGCCGACGGTGACGTTGACCGAGCGGTTGAACGAGAGGAGCTTGAGCGGGATCAGCCCCTGGTCGTGGTACATGGCGATGACGATGTCGAACAGCCCCCGGTCGGCCAGGTTGAAGATCGCGTCGGGCGAGATCGGCCCTTTGACGTTGATCCCGTGCCGGCGCGCCTCGTCGACAGCCGGCTTGATGATCTTTTCTTCCTCATGGCCAAAGAGGCCGTGTTCGCCGGCGTGCGGGTTGAGCCCGGCGACGCCGATCTTCGGTTTTTTACCGCGGACCCGGGTCAGCGTCTCGTGCGCCAGCTTGATCAGCCCGGCCAGTTTTTTCCGGTCGAGCTGCCGGCTGACCTGCGCTAACGGAAGATGGGTCGTGGCCAGCATCACCCAGAGCCGGTCGGAGACGAACATCATCGCGTATCTTTTGGTCCCGGTCCGGGCCGCCAGGAACTCGGTATGTCCCGGGAAGTTATAGCCGGCCAGGTGGATCGCTTCTTTGTTGAGCGGGGCGGTAACGATGGCGTCGATCTTTTTCGCCTTGGCCAGCTTGACCGCTTTTTCCAGGTATTCCATGGCCGCTTTGCCGGCCGCTTTGGAAACTTGCCCGATCTTGATCTTGGCCGGGTCGGCATTGTGCAGATCGACGACCTCGAGCCGGTTCGGCAGCCAGCGCTGATCGCCGATCACGATACAGCGGGCGAATTTAGCGAGCGTGGCAGAGGCGAGGGCTTTGGCGCAGATCTCCGGGCCGATGCCGGCCGGGTCGCCCATGGTGATGCCGATGACCGGTTTGTTAGGCATACCGGAAGCCGGCTTTTTTGATCCGTTCGAGCGCTTCGGCGAGACGCGCTTCATTGGCGACGAGCGCCGCCCGCAGGTAGCCTTCGCCCAGCTCGCCGAACGCGACGCCGGGGGCAAAAACGACGCCGGTCTTTTCGACGATCTTCATGCAGAACTCGGTCGAGTCGTAGCCTTGCGGTACCGGGAACCAGACGTACATGCTCGCTTTCGGCTTGCTGATCTTCCAGCCGAGCGCGTTCATCCCTTCCACAAACAGGTCGCGGCGCCGCTGGTAGGTGGCGCGGACCTTGGCGATGTAGGCCGATTCGTCGAGCGTCATCGCCGCGATCGCCGCCTTCTGGACGGCGGTGAAGAGGCCGTAGTCGAGGTTGGTCTTGATCTTGCGGAGCGATTCGATCAGCTGCCGGTTGCCGACGGCAAAGCCGCAGCGCCAGCCGGGCATGCCGAACGTCTTGGAAGTAGTGTGGAATTCGATGCAGACGTCTTTGGCCCCGGGGATCGACAGCATCGAGATCGGCTTGTTCCCCTCAAAATAGATCTCGGCGTAGGCAAAGTCGTGGACCAGAATGATGTTGTGCTTCCGGCAGAAGGCGACGCACTCTTCGTAGAACTCGCGGGTGGCGACCGCGCCGGTCGGGTTGCTCGGGTAGCTGATGATCATGATCTTGGCCTTATCGGCGATCGCCGGGTCGATGTTCTTGAGGTCGGGAATGTACCCCTTGTGTTCGGTCGTCGGCAGGATATACGGGTCGCCGCCGGCCAGGATCGTGCCGCGGAAATGGGCGGGATAGGCGGGCATCGGGACGAGCGTGATATCGCCCGGATTGATGTAAGCAAAAGCGAAGTGAACCACGCCCTCTTTGGAGCCGATCAGGGTCACGACCTCATGTTCCGGGTCGATGCTGATCCCGTACTGCCGTTTGCACCAGCTGACGACCGCCTGCTTGAACTCGGGAGCCCCTTCGAACGACGGGTAGCGGTGGTTTTCCGGGTTCTTGAGCGATTCGACCAGCGAATCGATGATCTCCGGCGGCGGCGGGATATCGGGATTGCCCATCCCGAGATCGATCAGGTCCATCCCCTTGGCGGCCATTTCGGCCTTGACCTTGTCGAGCTGGGCAAAAACGTAGATCGGGAGTTTAAGTAACCGGTCGGCTTCCTGCACTTTTAACATTGTTTATCGTTGCCTCCGCGTGATATGAGCTCCGGACGAACGGGCCGGCTACTACCTGGCCGAGACCGAGCCGTTGGCCGATCGCTCGATACTCGTTGAACTCGGCGGGCGTAACGTAACGGTCCGGCTGCCGGTGCGCCTTGGACGGGGGAAGGTATTGGCCGATCGTCACGATCTCACAGTTGGCCGTTTTCAGGTCGGCAAGGACCGCCGCGACCTCTTCCTTTGTCTCCCCCAATCCTACCATAAAACCGCTCTTGGTGTAAATCGCCGGGGAGAGGCGCTTCGCGCTGGCCAGCAGCCTTAACGACCGTTGATAATCCGCCTGCGGGCGCACCGCCGGATACAGGCGCGGCGCGGTTTCCACGTTATGGTTCAGCACGTCCGGCTTCGCGTCGAGCACGGTCCGCAGCGCCTCTTCATCCCCCTTAAAATCCGGGATCAAAACCTCAATGCGGATTGCGGAATGCTGATTGCGGATCGTGGCAATGACCGAAGCAAAGTGGCTAGCCCCTCCGTCAGCCAAATCGTCGCGGGTAACGGAAGTAATAACGACATATTTAAGGCCCAGCTTCTCAACTGCCCGAGTCAGCCGCCCCGGCTCGGTCGGGTCCGGAGCCGTCGGTTTACCGTGCGTTACGCCGCAGAAAGCGCAGTTCCGGGTGCAGGTGTCGCCCAGGATCATAAAGGCGCAGGTCCGGGCGGCGAAACATTCGCCGATGTTCGGGCATTTGGCCTCTTCGCAGACGGTGCAGAGCGAGCGGTCGCCGAGCAGCGCGCGGATCCGCCGGATGTTCTCTTGTTTGGGGACCTTTTTGACCAGGAAAGCCGGGAGTGGCTGGGCCATCGGCCGGGGTCAGATCTTCCCTTCGATCATCTTTTCCAGTTTTTCCCGGCTGATCGAATAGGCGAGGGCGGATTCTTTGCTGATGAGCCCTTTCTTGAACAGAGTGTAAAGGGCGTTGTCCATCGTCAGCATGCCGAACCTGCCGCCCAGCTCCATCATCGAATAGATGTCCTGGGTCGCCCCTTTGCGGATGATGTTGCTGATCGCCGGGGTGGTGACCAGCAGTTCGAACGCGCCGATCAGGCCGGCTCCGTCCTGCCGCGGGATCAGCTGCTGCGAGAGGATGCCTTTCAGCGTCAGCGAGAGCTGGGTCCGGATCTGGACCTGCTGGTACGGCGGAAAGACGTCGATCATCCGGTCGACGCTCTGCACGGCGTCCTGGGTGTGCAGGGTGGAGATGACGAGGTGGCCGGTTTCCGCGGCGGTGACCGCCATCTGGATCGATTCCAGGTCGCGCATTTCGCCGACCAGGATAACGTCGGGGATCTGGCGGAGGACCCGTTTCAGCCCTTCGCCGAAGCTGTCGGTGTCAAAGCCGACCTCGCGCTGCTCGATGACCGAAAGCTTGGGGGTGTGCACGAACTCGATCGGGTCTTCGATGGTGATGATGTGGCACGACTTGGTCCGGTTGATCAGGTCGATCATGGACGCTTGGGTGGTCGATTTACCGGAGCCGGTCGGCCCGGTCACCAGGAAGAGACCGCGCTCCAGCTCGGTGAAGCTCTTGACCAGCGGCGGCAAGCCGAGGTCGTCCAGCTGCGGGATCTCCTTGGGGATGCGGCGGATCGTTGCCGCCATGCTGCCGAGCTGGAAATGGAGATTGATCCTGTAGCGGCTGTGCTCGTCCTCGTAAGACGTGTCCAGCTCCTTGACCCGCTTGAACTCCTCGATCTCCTCCGGCCGGATGATCGGCGTGATCAGCGCTTCGACCTCGGCCGGGGTCAGCGCCCGGTCCTCGATCTTGACCAGGGCGTTATTGATCCGCAGGCAGGGGGGATTTTTAGCGGCCAGGAGCAGGTCGGAAGCCTTGGCCTGGCTCAGCTGGGCGAGTAAGTTGCCGATCTCCAGTTTTGACATGATCGTGCGCTTACTATATAATTTCCCCAACTCCATGTCAAGTTTAACTCTCCTCTACTGGTTCGCGCTCGGCGCGGTCATCGGCAGTTTCCTGAACGTCTGCATTTACCGCCTGCCGCGGGGTGAATCGGTAGTGTTCCCCGCTTCCCGCTGTCCGCATTGCGGCCGCCGGCTTAACGCGTTCGACCTGATCCCGATCTTCGGCTACCTGCTGCTGCTCGGCAAGTGCCGCGGCTGCCGGGCGCCGATCTCGCCCCGTTATCCGCTGGTGGAAGCCCTGACCGGGCTGCTTTTCCTGCTGATCGTCGGCCAGGGCGGCGGCGACCCGGCGCGGCTGATCTTTACCGCTTTTGTCGTCTGCTGCCTGATCGTCGTTTTTTTTATCGACCTGGAGCTACAGGTTATCCCCGACGCGGTCAACATTGCCGGGACGGCCGCCGGCCTGGTCTACAATCTGTCGCGCGGCCTGGCCGACTTTTTCCTGCCCGCCCTGGCGGGGATGTTCGCCGGTTACTTGCTGATGTTCCTGATCGGCAAGCTGGGGACCTTCTTGTTCAAACAGGAAGCCCTGGGCGAGGGCGACATGTATTTGGCCGCCATGCTGGGCGCTTGCCTGGGCTGGAGCGGGATGCTGCTGGCGGTCTTTCTCGGTTACCTGGCCGCGGCGCTGGTTTTGCTGGTTTTATTGGCCGCCGGACGGGTCAAAATGGGGCAGCAGGTGCCCTTTGGCCCGGCGTTGGCCGCCGGCGGGGTCATCGTCTTGCTGTGGGGGGAACAGATCATCCACTGGTATCTGTTCCTGATGATCTGAAACGATGAAGCGGCTCGGTTGGCTGCTCTTCTTTTTTTTCCTGCTTTACTTTATTTTTCTGATCCGTCAGGATATAATTGACTACCTTGAGCTGCGCGCCGAAAAGGGCAAAATGACCCGCGAACTGTCCCGCCAATCGGCCGGCCTGGAGTGGCGGCAGAAACGCCTCTCCCGCCTCAAGGCGGACGAATTGATCGAGGAGCTGGCGCGGACACGGCTCGGTTTGATCAAAAAAGGCGAGACCGCGTACAAAGTGATCAATTGACATAGGGGGTGAATTTATTGCCGATCGAGATCGGTTCGGAGATCGAAGGAAAAGTGACGGGTATCACCAAGTTCGGGGCTTTCATTGAGCTGCCGGAAAGTAAGGTGGGCCTGGTCCACATTTCCCAGATCGCCGATTCCTATGTCACTGATATAACCAAACACCTGCAGGTGGGGCAAACCGTCAAGGTCAAGGTCCTGGGCTCGGCCAAGGAAGGCAAATACGACCTGTCCATTAAACAGGTCGGGAAACCGGCCTGGCAAAACCGGCCGCGCCGGACCAAAGATGAAGCGGGCAAACATCCGCCCGGGTCCTTTGAGGATAAGATCACCCAGTTCTTGAAGCAGAGCGAAGATAAGCTGATCGACTGGAAACGGAACCTCGAGACCAAGCAGTCTGGTAAGAAAAAGAAACCGGTGCGCTAAGCCCCAAAGCCCAGGTGGCGGAATTGGTAGACGCAAGGGACTTAAAATCCCTCGGCTGCATAAGCTGTGCCGGTTCGAGTCCGGCCCTGGGCATTTACTCGAGGTAGGAAGGTTTAACTTGCAGCGCGGCCGCCAGGCCAGCCCCGGCCAGGCCGGAGATCTCGCCCAGCTTTTTAACGTACTTTTTTTCGAACGCCGCCGGATAATCGCGCCCGTAAGCCGCCGTGCCGCCGAGCAGCAGGTCGAGCGGCAGGTCCTCGGCCTCGAGCCGCGCCCCGTCCACCGTCAAGACCGCCCGTTCCAGCAGCAGCCGGAGCTGGCGGGCATTCCCCGGCCAGGCGTAGGCCGCTAAAAGCTCCAGCGCCGCCGCGCTCGGTTCGCCAAGCTGCCGGCCGTGGCGCCGGTTAAAGAGCTCCAGGTAATGCTTGACCAAAAGCGGCAGGTCGCCGATCCGTTCGCGCAGCGGCGGGACGGTGACGACCGCTTCGGCGAAATGATCGAAGAGGGGACGGTTGGTTTCCGCGAGATCGGTCCGGTCGCTGGCGCCGATCAGCCGGGCCGTAACGGCGACCGGCTGGAATTTCAGGTGCTCGATGTGCCCGAGAAAAAGCGTGCCGCCGCGGGTCTCTTCCAGCAGGCCGCTATCCTTGTGCAGGTCGGCGGTCGTGCGCCCCTGGTCGCGGCCGTACAGCCGGGCCTGGGCGGCTTCCGGAGAGAGGGCGGCGGAAAGGTAAAAGGTTTTAAAGGGCAGGTCGCGGCGCGGGCCTTGTTCGTGGATCAACCGGGCGATCTCGGCCTTTTCCGTTCCCGGTTCCCCCAGGACCAGGACCCGCTGCTCCTGTTCGGCGAGCTTTTTGATCTGCTGGGCGAGCGCCTCGATCTTGTCGCTCCGGCCGATCAGCTGCGGGTTGTCGCGGCGGATCAGCGCGCTGCTTTCCTGGGCCAATGCCCGCCGGCGCAGGATCCGTTCGGTCATTTTCAGGATCGCTTCGACGTCGAACGGCTTGATCAGGTAATCGCGGGCGCCGAGGTTGATCGCTTCGCTTGCTTTGCGGACGTCGTTGACCGCGGTGACCATGACGACTTCGACCCCGGGGTCGATCGCCTTGAGGCGCTGCAGCGTTTCCAGGCCGTTGAGGCCGGGCATGCGGACGTCGAGGTAGGCGAGGTCGATCTGGCTGTCGGCCACGTGCTTGAGCGCCGCTTCGCCCGAGGCGGCGGTGGTGACGCTGTATTTCCCTTCCAGGATCAGCGAGAAGGACTCGCGGATCGAAAGTTCGTCGTCAACTACCAGTATCTTGTTCATTAATTATGAATTGGTGAAACGGTCGATGATGATCAGGGCCTGTTTCTTCAGCTGGGAATCCGTCAGGATGGCGCGGGTGATGGATTCGACCATCGGCCGGGCGCCCTGAGCGGCGACCAGCGTTGCCCCGAACTCGGCGGCCAGGGCCATTCGGACCATCTTGGTCACGGCCTGCTCGATGCTGTCGCTCGGCTTGATCTCCTTGGCCAGCCCTTTCTCGAAAAGATCGAGCTTCTTCAGCTCTTTCTTGTCCAGGGCCTCGGACGGTTCCTGCCCGAGGATCAACGGCAGGAAATTCTTGGTCGGTTTCCACTCGGACTTTCTAACTTGTGTGCGCATGTTGCTCACCTCCGCGACAGTAGCAGCAATCTTATTGCCACGCTCAGGAGGTTAATTTAGCACAGATAGTTGTGCAAAGCAAACGGGGGATGCAAGCGATTATGGGCGGTTAATTGTAGGCGACGAGCTTGAACTTGCCGAGGACCTTTTTCTCCGCGCGGGAGATGATCGTCCCCATGTAGATGCCGTTGCCGATGATCCGGCCGAGGTCGGAAAAACCGTTCCAGCGGACCTTGTTGGCCGCCGCTTTGCCGCCTTCCTCGCCGCTCTGCACGGCCAGCTTCTTGACGATCTCGCCGCTGCTGGAATAGATGTAAATGTCGATGTCGGCGTCGGTGCTCAGGTTGTACTGGATGGCGACCTCTTTATTGCGGGCGATGGAGAACGGGCTCGGGTAACAGAGCGGAGAGAAACCGACCAGCCGGAGCGGGCCGCCGGTCTCGGCGCAGAGCGCGGGGGCCAGGGCGATCAGCAAAGCGGCGATCAGTAAGTTTTTCATTTACTTTACCCGGTACTTGCGTTCCAGCTGGAGCAGGGTGTTGCGGTGGATGCCGATCATCTTGGCGGCTTCGCCTTTCTTGCCGCCGGCTTTCTCGATGGCTTGCTTGATGAACTCCGATTCGAACTTGCGGACGGCGTCCTTGAAGCGGGTCTCGGCCGCCCCGGGCAGGCAGGTCAGCTCCCCCTTGATCTCGGGCGGGAGCTTATCGGTCTCGATCTGCGGGCCGCGGGTCAGCACGACCAGCCGCTCGACCAGGTTTTCCAGCTCGCGGACGTTGCCCGGCCAGTCGTAGGCCATGAGCAGCGGGGCGACGGCCTTGTGGAACCCTTTGATCTTCTTGCCGAACTCGTGGTTGTACTTGTGCAGGAAGTGCTCGGCCAGCAGCGGGATGTCTTCCGGCCGTTCCCGCAGGGGCGGGAGGTGGAGCGGGATGACGTTGATCCGGTAGTACAGGTCTTCGCGGAACTGCCGGTTCTTGGTCTCGGCCTTCAGGTCGGAGTTGGTGGCGGCGATGATCCGCAGGTCGATGGGGAGCGGCTTGCTGCCGCCGATCCGTTCGATCTCTTTTTCCTGCAGCGCCCGCAGCAGCTTGGCCTGCATCGGCAGCGGCAGGGTGCCGATCTCGTCCAGAAACAGGGTGCCGCCGCTGGCGATCTCGAACTTGCCGATCTGCCGGTCGAGCGCGCCGGTGAACGAGCCCTTCTCGTGGCCGAACAGTTCCGATTCCAGGAGATTCTCCGGGATGGCGGCGCAGTTGACCGCCACGAACAGCTTGTCCTGGCGCGGGCTCCGGTTGTGGATGGCCCGGGCGACCAGTTCCTTGCCGGTCCCCGATTCGCCGGTGATCAGGATGGTGGCGTTGCTCTGGGCGACGTCCTCGATCACCCGGAAGACCTCGCGGATCGCCGCGCTCTTGCCGACGATCTTTTCGTACTGGTACTCGGACTCGATCAAATGGCGCAGCGACCGGTTCTCCCGGGCGAGCGCGCGCTTCTCCATGATCTTTTCCACCTGCTCGGTTAGCGCCTCGATGTCGAACGGCTTGGTCAGGTAGTCGTAGGCGCCGGCGCGGATCGCCTCTACCGCCTTGCCGACGGTGATCACCGCGGTGACCATGATCACTTCGATCGAATCGTCCAGCCCCTTGATGATCCTGAGCACTTCCACGCCGTCGATCTCCGGCAGGCGGATGTCGAGCAGGACCAGGTCGACCCGCTGTTTCTTGACCAGCGCGATCGCTTCCCGGCCGGAAGCGGCCAGCAGGACCTGGTAGCGGTCCTTGAGCAGCATGTGCATCGAATCGCGCATGCTCTTCTCGTCGTCCACCACCAGTATTTTCGGTTTGGTCTCGGTCATTTTTTTCTCTCCAGGGCGGTCGGGATCCCCAGTTCCTTGCGGTAGTAGGCGACCGTCCGCCGGTCGATCGCCGCGCCTTTATCCTTCATTAACTTGGCCAGCTGCTCGTCGCTGCCGGGCTCGCGCTTATCCTCCTGGTCGACCAGCTCCTGCAGCATCGCCTTGAGCCGGGCCGCCGTCACTCCCTTGGGCCCCCGCGGGCACATGATCCGGAGCGGAAAGAGCCCCTGCGGGGTCTGCACGTATTTTTCCGCCACGGTCCGCGAGATCGTTGACGGGTGCAGGCCGAACTCGTCAGCCAGGCTTTTCTGGGTCAGGGGCTTGAGCCAGATCGCCCCCCGGTCCAGAAAGTCGGTTTGCGAGTCAATGATCTTTCGGGCGATCTTCTCCAAAGTTTCACTTCTTTTCTGGAAATCTTCCATCAGCTCCCGGGCCCGCTTGACCCGCTCTTTCAGGAACTCCCGGGTCGGGGCGTCGGTCTTGGGATCGTCGAGCATTTTCAGGTACTGGGGGGAGAGGTTGATCCGGGGGCCGTAGCGGGTTTCCAGATTAACCAGCTTGTAGCCCGGGCCGCTTTTTTCCACGGCGAAGGAGGGGATAACCTGGCGCGGCAGGTCGCCGTACGCGGCCCCCGGGTACGGATTAAGGTTGTTTTTAATAAAATTGGCGATCTCGGCGACGCCGGTCTCGGGGATGCCGAGGGCGGCGGCCACTTTTGGCCGGTCGCCGGCCTGCAGGTCCTCCAGATGCTCCTTGATCACTTTGGCCAGCAGGTCTTCCAGCTCTTCGTTCTCAAAAGAATAAGCCGCCACTTGCAGGAGGAGGCATTCTTGCAGGTCGCGCGCGCCGATCCCGTCCGGCTCAAAGCCCTGGACGATCTTTAAGACCTTATCGACGGTCGGCCGGGAAACGTCCTGCTCTTTCATGATCCGCTCGCGCAGCTCGGGGTAGGCGAGCAGGTAGCCCTGGTCGTCGATATTGCCGATGATCTCCCGGGCGATCGTTCTCTGGCCTTCCGCCAGGTCGGCCAGGTCAAGCTGGTCGAGCAGGTGCTGGTCCAGCGATTTTTCCATCCGGCTGATGTTCGACAGCCCGGGCAGCTCCTGCAGATCGATCTCTTTGCGGACTTTTTTGTCCGAGGTCAGGTAGTTGAGGAATTCGATATATTCGTCCTGGCGCTCGACCTCCAGGACCGGGTTTTCTTCGGCTTCCCTGGTCAGCGTTTCGACCGCTTCCAGGTAAGGCAGGGAGAGAATCTTGAGCATTTGGAGCAAGCGGGGGGCCAGGAGAACGTCGAGGGTCTGTTTTAGATCAACTTGCAACCTTAGGTCGACCATAGTTGTAAAGTTAATAGCGGGGGTGGGATTTGAACCCACGACCTTCAGGTTATGAGCCTGACGAGCTACCGGGCTGCTCCACCCCGCGATAACTTTAAGCGCAGTATATCAGCTTTTCAGGCGTTTCTCAAGAGCCTTGAGCTCGGCAGCCAACGGTTTGGGGAGGTCTTTGCCGAACGTTTTGAAGAACGCGGCGACGCTTTCGGCTTCCTCTTTCCAGTCCGCCTTGCTGATCGCCAGTAGTTTATTCATATTGTCGCGCGGGATCCGCAGGCCGGTCAGGTCGATGTCGTTCTCGTGCGGCAGGTAGCCGATCGGCGTCTTGACCGCTTCCACCTCGTCCTTGCACCGGCTGATGATCCATTCCAGGACCCGGAGATTCTCGCCGAAACCGGGCCAGAGAAAATGGCCTTCGTCGTCCTTACGGAACCAGTTGACGTTGAAGATCTTGGGCGGCTGGGCCATTTTTGCCCCCATCTCCAGCCAGTGGGCGAAATATTCGCCCATGTTGTAGCCGCAGAAGGGGAGCATCGCCATCGGGTCGCGGCGCACCTCGCCCTGGGCGCCGAACTGGGCGGCGGTCCGTTCCGACGCCATGGTGGCGCCGACGAACACGCCGTGCTGCCAGTCGAACGATTCGTAGACGAGCGGAGCCAGCTTGGCCCGGCGGCCGCCGAAGATGATCGCCGAGATCGGCACGCCGTGGTGGTGCTCCAGCCGGTTGGTGATCGACGGGACGTTCTGGATCGGCACGGTGAACCGGGCGTTGGGGTGGGCGGCCAGGCTCGGCTGCCGGTTCTCGTCCACCATCCCCGGTTTCCACGGCTTGCCCTGCCAGTTGAGGCCTTCGCCCGGGACCGGCGGATCGCCGCCTTCCCACCAGACGGTCTTGTCTTTCTTGAGCAGGACGTTGGTGTAGATGGTGTTCTTCTGGATGGCGGCCATGATGTTCGGGTTGGTCTTGGTGTTGGTCCCCGGGGCGACGCCGAAAAGGCCGTATTCCGGGTTAACGGCCCACAGTTTTCCGTCGGTATCGATCCGCATCCAGGCGATGTCGTCGCCCACCGTCCAGATCCGGTAACCTTTCCGTTTCAGGCCTTCCGGAGGGAGGAGCATGGCCAGATTCGTCTTGCCGCAGGCGGAGGGGAAGGCGGCGGCGACGTAAGTGACGGCGCCCGACGGGTCTTCGATCCCCATGATCAGCATATGTTCGGCGAGCCACCCTTCGGTCTTGCCGAGATAGCTGCCGATCCGCAGTGAGAGGCATTTTTTGCCGAGCAAAACGTTGCCGCCGTAGCCGGAGCCGACGCTCCAGATCGTGTTGTCCTCCGGGAAGTGGAGGATCAGCCGCCGGTCGACGTTCAGATCGGCCTTGCTGTGCAGGCACCGGGTGAAATCGCCGCCGGTCTTTTCCAATTGCTGCAGTACGGCCTTGCCCATCCGGGTCATGATCCGCATGTTGAGGACGACGTAGATGCTGTCGGTCAGTTCCACCCCGATCTTGCTGAACGGGGAGCCGACCGGCCCCATCGAATAGGGGATGACATACATCGTCCGCCCCTTCATCGAGCCTTTGAATATTTCGCCGGCCCGCTTATAGCCGTCTTCCGGCGACAGCCAGTTGTTGGTCGGGCCCGCGTCGTGCTTGTTCTTGGTGCAGATGTAGGTCAAATGCTCGGTCCGGGCGACGTCGTTCTGGGCGGTCCGGTGGTAGGTACAGCCGGGGAGCTTCTTTTGGTTAAGCTTGATCAGTTCGCCGGTCTTGAAAGCCTGCTTTTCCAGCCTGGTCCTTTCTTCTGCCGAACCGTCGCACCAGACGATCTTGTCCGGCTTGCAGAGTTCCGCGCACTCCTTGACCCATTTGTGCAATTCTTTATGCTTGCTCATGCGTCCATTATATCATACGATTGCATAGGGGTCAGCGGATATAGTATAATGATGCCGATGAAGATCATCTCCCAAAAGCGCGAGGGGAATAAGGTTTTCCTGGAAGTCGAAGAGGATTATTCCCGTTTTCAGCAAGCCGTCCAGAAGACCATGGCCGAAGCGGGCAAAGAGGTCAAAGTCCCCGGTTTTCGCCCCGGCAAAGCCCCCAAAGAAATGATCGAAAAGGCGCTTGACCGCGATTTTATCGAGCACCGCGCCGCGCAGGCGCTGATCGCCGAAGTTTACCCCGAGCTCATCGACGCCGGCAAATTCGAGCCGGTCGACTACCCGAGCGTCGAGATCACCCGGCTGGAAGCGGGAAAACCGTTCCAGTTCAAGGTCGCCGTCGACGTTTATCCCGAGACCAAACTGGGCAAGTACAAGGGGCTCAAAGTCGAGAAAAAAGCGGCGGCGGTGAGCGAAGAGGAAGTGCTGGCGATCCTGGGCCGGCTGCAGGAGCGGTTCGCCGTGACCGACGCGGCCGGGCAAAAGACCGTGCTGCCGCTTGACGACGAATTCGCCAAGAAGGTCAGCAAGTACGGGACGCTGGCCGAGCTGAAGGAAGAGGTCCGGGCCGTGACCCTGCGGGACAAGGTGACGGAAGCCGACGGCGACGTCCGGGACCAGCTGCTCAGGGCGGTTTCGGCCGAGACGCAAGCCGAGGTCCCGCCGGCCATGATCGAGCGCGAGACCGACATCATTATCGACGAGCTCCATTCCTCCCTGTCCCAGAGCGGCCTGACGCTGGACGATTACCTGAAAGGCGCCAAGAAGACGGTGGCCGGGCTGCGCCAGGAGCTGGCCGCGACCGCGCTGATGCGGGTCAAAGGCAAAGTCGCCCTGAAAGCGGTGGCGGCGGCCGAGAACCTCGCCGTGACCCCGGCCGAGCTGGAGGCCGAGATCAAGGAGATGCTTGTCGGCATGGGCGAAGATCCGGCGCAGAGCCGGGGAAAGATCAGCCCCGAAATGATCACTTATATGCAGGATTATTTATTGCGGAAGAAAGCGCTCGAGTTCGTGTTGGCCCAGGCGAACGTCAAAGAGATCAAGGAGGAGCAAAAACCATGAAACCGACGTCACAATTGATCCCGAT
This sequence comes from Candidatus Margulisiibacteriota bacterium, assembly GCA_041650855.1. Lineage (NCBI taxonomy): Bacteria > Bacillati > Candidatus Margulisiibacteriota > Candidatus Margulisiibacteriota bacterium. Next base: position 302,272 of record JBAZKJ010000001.1, on the reverse strand, counting down.
GGTCGTTGAACAGTCCACCCGCGGCGAACGCGCTTACGATATCTATTCCCGCCTGCTGCGCGACCGGATTATCTTTGTCGGCGGGCCGATCGACGACGACGTGGCCAACATCATCATCGCCGAACTGCTCTTCCTCCAGTCGGAGGACGCGGGCAAGGACATTTACATGTACATCAATTCGCCGGGCGGAGTAGTGACCGCCGGGCTGGCGATCTACGACACGATGCGCTACCTCTCCACGCCGATCTCGACGATCTGCATCGGCCAGGCGGCCTCCTTTGGCGCGGTCCTTTTGGCGGCCGGCGAAAAAGGGCGGCGCTACGCGCTCCCCAACGCCCGGATCATGATCCACCAGCCGTTGGGCGGCGCCCAGGGGGCGGCGACCGACATCGAGATCCAGACGCAGGAGATCCTCCGGATCAAGAAACTGCTCAACCAGGTGATGGCGACCCATACCGGGCAGCCGCTGGCCAAAGTGGAAAAAGACACCGACCGCGATTTTTACATGGGCCCGGACGAAGCGGTCAAATACGGCATCATCGACGAAGTGATCAGCTCCATCAAAGGCAAGACCGACAAGAAGAAGTAATGCCTGAGTCAAAATCAAGGCCAGAAAAGCTCGGCGAGTGGAAGGAAGAGCTTCCGCTGATCCCTTTGCGCAACATGGTCGTGTTCCCCCAGATGATCGTTCCCCTCTTTATCGGCCGCAGCCGCTCGATCAAAGCGCTGGAAGACACCCTGGCCCGGGAAAAGATGGTCATTTTCGCCTCGCAGAAGAACGAAGAGGTGGAAGAGCCGGGCCCGAAAGACCTGTGCGCGATCGGCACCCTGGCGGAGATCGTCCAGATGCTCGCGCTCCCCGACGGCACCACCAAGGTCCTGGTCGAGGGGATCTGCCGGGTCAAGATCGAGAAGTTCACCCAGGAAACCCCGTATTTCCGGGTCGCCATCGCCCGCGTGCCGGAGCCGGAAGAGTTCTCGGCCGAGGCGGAGGCGCTGGTGCGCACCGTCGTCAAGCAGTTCGAGGAATACGTCAAGCTGAACCGCCGGATCCCGTCCGAAACGCTGATGTCGATCATCAACGTCGATAACCCGGGGCGCCTGGCCGACCTGATCTCTTCCTACCTGACCCTGAAGGTCGAGGAGAAGCAGGATATCCTGGAAGCGCTGACGGTCGAGAAGCGGCTGAAAAAGCTCTCGGATATCCTGGAAAAAGAGATCGAAGTGCTCGGCGTGGAAAAAGCGCTCCAGGGGAAAGTGCGCAAACAGATCGAGAAGGTCCAGAAAGAGTATTACCTGAAAGAGAAGCTGCGCGCGATCCAGGAAGAGCTGGGCGAAGCGGAAGAGGAAGGCCAGCCGGAAGCGGCGGAATACAAGAAGAAGATCGCCGAAGCGAAACTGCCGCCCGAGGTCAAGGCCAAGGCGGACAAAGAGCTGGAGCGGCTGAACCAGATGCCGGCGATGTCGTCGGAATCGGCCGTGATCCGCACTTACCTGGACTGGCTGGTGGAGCTTCCCTGGAAAAAGAAGACCAAGTCGCGGCTGGACATCGCCGAAGTGGAAAAGATCCTGAACGCCGACCATTACGGCCTGGAAAAGGTCAAGGAACGGATCCTGGAATATTTCGCGGTGCTGCAGCTGACCGGCAAGATCGGCGGCACGATCCTCTGCTTCGTCGGCCCGCCCGGCGTCGGCAAGACCTCGATCGCCCGCTCCATCGCCCACGCCATGGGGCGCAAGTTCACCCGGGTGGCGCTCGGCGGAGTGCGCGACGAGGCGGAGATCCGGGGCCACCGCCGCACTTACGTCGGTTCGCTGCCGGGGCGGATCATCCAGTCCATCCACAAGGTCAATGTCAGCAACCCCGTTTTCCTGCTCGACGAGATCGACAAGCTCGGCAACGATTTCCGGGGAGACCCGGCCTCGGCCCTTTTGGAAGTGCTCGACCCGGAGATGAACAAGGAATTCTCCGACCACTACCTGGAGGTGGAGTTCGACCTCTCCGACGTCTTCTTTATCACCACGGCCAACACCCGCGAACCGATCCCGCGCCCCCTGCAGGACCGGATGGAGATCATCGAGATGTCCGGCTACACCGAGGAGGAAAAGCTGGGGATCGCCAAGGGGTATTTGATCCCGCGCGAGCTGGAAAAACACGGTCTGAAGAAAGGGAAAGTGGAGCTCGAAGAGGACGCCCTGCAGCAGATCGTGCGCGAATACAGCCGGGAGGCCGGGGTGCGCAACCTGGAGCGGGAGATCGGCACGATCATGCGCAAGATCGCGACCAAGATCGTCCGGGAAAAAACGGACAAGCGCTTCACCGTCAAAAAGTCCGACCTGGTCGATTATCTGGGCGCGCCCAAGTACAGCTTCGGCGTGGCCGAGGAAACGGACCAGATCGGGACCGCGACCGGGCTCGTTTGGACCTCGGTCGGCGGCGACACCATCCCGATCGAAGTCACCGCCATGACGGGGCGGGGGAACCTGACGCTGACGGGACAGCTGGGCGACGTCATGCAGGAATCGGCCAAGGCGGCGATGAGCTTTGTCCGCTCCCGGGCGGCCGAGCTCGGGCTGGAAGAGAATTTTTACCGGAAATACGACGTGCATATCCACGTGCCGGAAGGGGCGGTGCCGAAAGACGGCCCGTCGGCCGGCATTACCATCGCGACCGCGCTGACCTCGGCCCTCTCCGGCATCCCGGTCCGGCGCGACGTCGCCATGACCGGCGAGATCACGCTCCGGGGCAAGGTCCTGCCGATCGGCGGCCTGAAGGAAAAACTGCTGGCCGCCCGCCGCGCCGGGATAAAAAATGTTATAATTCCGCACGAGAACAAGAAGGACCTGGACGAGATCAGGAAAGAGATCCCGGCCGACATGAACTTTACCTTGGCCAAGGAGATGGAAGATGTCCTGGCGGTCGCCCTGGCGAAAAAGCTGAAAGACAAGGACAAGGGCAAGGCGAAAGATAAAGGGCTGATCTATTTACCGGGGGCGCAGCCCCCGCAGTTGTCCGCGTAAGTAAAGGGAGGGATCAGGATGAAAAAGGATTTGAAGTGGATCGCGTTCATTTGCCTGGTTGGGTTGGCGGGTTTCATCGGCCTCAGCACGCTGGTCGCGGGTTGCGGGGAAAGACAGGAGACCACCCTGTACTATTACGGCCCCAGCTGGACGCGGGCCGGCGACCTGATCCTGATCAAGGGGCTGCAGACCGTCCGCAAGGACGTGATCGGCACCCAGCTCGGCTCCAGCTACACCGAATCGCTGGTCACCATGAGCACGGCGGGGGCGGCGGAGACTTTCCTGCTCGACGTGACCAATAAGCCGCCGTACTCGATGTCGGTCTCCCCGGTCAGCGATTATCTGCTCTATCTCGACGAGCTGCGCAGCGGCCTGTTCGGCAAGGCGGTGATCCTCAACATCGCGGCCGGCGCCCATACGGGGCTGGACAAGGTCGAACTGGCGTTCAACCCGGGGATCAAAGCGGCGGACTGGTCAAGCGACGGCCAGAAGATCGTTTATTGCACGACCGCCGAGGTCCGCACCGTCAACCTGGACGGCACCGGCGACACGCTGGTGGTCGCGGCGAACGAGCTCTCCTTTGTCGCCTGGAAGAACGGGAGCCGCATCGCTTTCGTCTATAACAACGGCACCGACAACGTGCTCTCCCTGATCAAGGCGGACGGGACCGGCCGGGTCGACCTGGCGGCCGCCGCTTCGGTCGCCGACCCGCAGATCGATCCGCTTAACAATAACCTCATTTGGGGCTTGGCGGGGGGCAGTTTTTGCGGCACCGATGCCGGCGCCGCCGTTCCCGCGACCAGCGAGGTCCTGGCCGGCTGCAAGGCCGATCTCCCCCGGCTGAACCAGGCGGGCGGCAAGATCGTGTACGACAAACTGGGCGAACAGAGCGGTGTCTACCTGCTTGATCTGGCAACCTCGGCGGAAAGCAAGGTCAAGTAAGTGAAGGATTTCCTCTCTATTCACGATCTGACGGCCCGCGAGGTCGTCCAGATCCTGGACCTGGCCGCCGACCTGAAGGACAAGCAGAAAAAACAGGTCAAGCACGAGTACCTGTGGGCCAAATCGCTGGCGATGATCTTCGAAAAACCGTCGACCCGGACCCGCGTCTCCTTTGAGATCGGGATCTGGCAGCTGGGCGGCCTCGGCATCAACCTGGACCAGGAGGCGACCGGCCTCGGGACCCGGGAATCCATTCCCGACGTCGCCCGGACGCTCTCCCGTTTTGCCGACGCGATCCTGATCCGGACCTTCGCCCACGCCAAGGTGATCGAGCTGGCGAAGTACGCCTCGGTCCCGGTGATCAACGCCCTGTCCGACGAATCGCACCCGTGCCAGGCGCTCTCCGACGTTTTTACGATCATCGAAAAGAAGGGGCACGACCTGAAGAAGCTCAAGCTCGCCTACATCGGCGACGGCAACAACGTCTGTAATTCGCTGATGTACGCGGCGGCCAAGGTCGGACTGAACATGGCGATCGCCACTCCTCCCGGCTACGAACCGGCGGAAGCGGTCACCGCCAAAGCGTTAACGGACGCGAAAAAGGCCGGAGTGGAACTGGCGATCTTAAATGACCCGGTCGTGGCGGCCAAGGACGCCGATATTATCTATACCGACGTTTGGGCTTCGATGGGGCAGGAGAGCGAAGCGCAAAAACGGGCCGGCATCTTCAGTTATTATCAGGTGAATAAAGAGCTGGTCAAGTTGGCTAAGCCGGACTATATTTTCATGCACTGCCTGCCGGCGCACCGCGGCCAGGAAGTGACCGAAGAGGTCATTGAATCCAAAAATTCGGTCGTTTTTGACCAGGCGGAGAACCGCCTTCACGTCCAGAAGGCGATCCTGGTCAAATTGTTAGGAGGGGATCATGCCCAAAATCAATAAAGTCGTACTCGCTTATTCCGGCGGCCTGGACACTTCGATCATGATCAAGTGGCTAAAGGATAATTACGGCTGCCAGGTCGTCTGCTACGCCGCCGACGTCGGCCAGGCGGAAGAGCTGAACGGCTTGCGGCAGAAAGCGCTCAAGACCGGCGCCGCCAAGATCTACATTGAAGACCTCAAAGACGAGTTCGCCCGCGATTTTGTTTTCCCGATGCTCAAGGCGGGCGCGATCTACGAGAACCAGTACCTGCTCGGCACCTCCGTTGCCCGGCCGGTGATCGCCAAGCGGCAGGTGGAGATCGCCAAGAAGGAAAAGGCCGACGCGGTCGCCCACGGCGCCACCGGCAAAGGGAACGACCAGGTCCGTTTTGAGCTGACCTTCAAGGCGCTGGCGCCGAATTTAAAGATAATCGCTCCCTGGCGGGAGTGGGAACTGGGCGGCCGGGAAGAGGAGATCGCCTACGCGCGCGAGCATCATATCCCGGTCCCGGTGACCAAGAAGAAACCGTACTCCTCGGACCGCAACCTCTGGCACATCAGCTATGAAGGCGGGATCCTCGAAGACCCGTGGTTCGAACCGAAAGAGGACATGTTCCTGCTGACCGTCGCCCCGGAAAAAGCGCCGAATAAGCCGGAATACGTCGAAATTGAATTTGTTAAAGGCGAACCGGTGGCGGTCAACGGCCGGAAAATGCCGCCGGTCCGGCTGATCGCCGCGCTGAACAAGATCGGCGGCCGGCACGGGGTCGGCCGCGTCGATATCGTAGAGAACCGGCTGGTCGGCATCAAATCGCGCGGCGTCTACGAGACGCCGGGCGGCACGATCCTCTACGCCGCCCACCAGGCGGTGGAGACGCTGACGCTCGACCGCGACGTCCAGCATTACAAATCGCAGGTCGCCCAGCGCTACGCCGAACTGGTCTACTACGGCCAGTGGTTCACGCCGCTCAAGGAAGCGCTCGACGCCTTCATCGACCGGACCCAGGAGCACGTCAGCGGCGTCGCCCGGTTGAAACTATACAAGGGGAGCTGCACCGTGGTCGGCCGCAAGGCCAAACGGTCGCTCTACCGGCCGGACCTGGCGACCTTTGAAAAAGAAGCCGTTTATAACCAGCAGGACGCCGAAGGGTTCATCAATCTCTTCGGCTTGCCGCTCAAAGTCGCCGCTTTGCTCCGCCGGTGATCGACTTCAGCTGGTTATTCGCGGCCAGCGAGCTGTTGGCCGGATTGTTTTGCCTCAGTGTCGGTTTAGTTGTCCGCTACCGGCTGCAGGACCGGCTGACGGCCGCGTTCCTTAGCATCACGCTCGGCCTCGCCCTGGCCGGCGGCTTTCAAGCGCTGCTGCGGATCGCGCCCGACCTGATACTGGCCGACCTCTGCTGGGACCTGGCCACGGTCGGCTGGGTGGTCATGATGACGTCATACCTGCATTTTGCCCTGATCTTTGCCAGGCGAGAGCCAAAATACCCGATCCTGATCTACCTGGTTGGCCTGCCGGTCCTGGTCCTGGCGGCGGCGACCGGCCTGACGACGACGGGCTTCGTTCGGACGCCGTTCGGCTTGTTGTTCAAACCCGGGTTCTTATATCCGCTATACCTGACGACGCTGCAGCTGTACTTGCTGGTCGGGCTCGGCTTTATCACCGGCGTTCTCCTCCGGGCGCCGGAGTTTTACCGGCGCAAACAGGCCCGGTACATTATCATTGCAACGCTGCTGCCGCAGGTCTTTGGCTTGCTCTTTGACCAGCTGGCGGTCGTCAGCCAGCTGACGCTGTTCCCCCTGGCGGTCTTCTTCGCGGCGCTGACCAGCGGTTCGATCGGTTACATCATTATCAAGTTCTTTCCTTTGCGGACCGTTTCCCCCGGAGAGGCGGCGGAGGCGGCCGCGCTGGCCTTGTCCGACCCGCTCTTCCTGACCGATGAACGCCAGACCATCAATTACGTCAACCAGGCCGCCTGCCGGTTGGTCGGCTGCCGCGCCGATGAATTGCTCGGGAAAGAGCTCGGGACGGTTTATCGGCACGACAACGGCCAGGCGGAGGCGATCCGGCAAAAGTCCGGCGTTTTTGAGCCGGTAGAGATGCGCTCTTTCCCGATTACCGGCGGTCGGGGCTTCATTTACCTGGCCCGGGCGCTGGGGCCGATCGCCCGTTCCCGGGCCGCGACGCAGCGGGCGACCGCCGAGCTAAACGGGCTGGTCAAACGCGAAGAGCGGACCATCACTTTCCTTTTTGAACTGTCACGGCAGAAAGATGAAGCGGCGCTCGAATTGGCCTGGGACAAGATCAAGCGGGAAGGGCTGGAGTTGCAGGCGACCCTGCAGCCGGTTTACCAGCTGATGCGCGATTACGCGCGGATCCTGGCTGAGACCGAAAGGACGCGCGACGCGCTCCTGAGCCAGACCAGGCAGCTGACAATGCTTAATGAATTGCTGGTCGGCCGGGACCGCACTTTCAGCGAATTAAAAGAGGAATACCGGAGGCTGCAGGGATGATCCGCTTAGCCTATTATTTCGATCTCGTCGGCCTCGCCCTTTCCCTGACGGTCATTTTCGGGATCACCGTTTTTGTCTGGCGGCAGAACCGCCGCGCGCTCGTCAACCGCTCGTTCGGCTGGCTGGGCGCCGCGATCCTGATCTGGATCGCCACGACCCTGCTGGACCATTTCTGTACTTTACCGGGCCAGGCGGACCTCTTGATTAGACTAAGTTACTTTGGCGGGATCATCGGCGAAATTTTCCTGGTCTATTTTGTGATCGTTTTCCCCCAGGGGAAAGACATCAAGCTTGTTCTCAAGCTGCTGCTGTTCGGGGTGGCGGCCGTTTTTTGCGGTTTGGTCATTTTTACCGATATTTTTGTCGCAGGGATCGTACCGACCGGTAAGCCTTACCTGTATTTGGAACCGATCCGCTACGGCCGTTATCATTTAATTTACGAACTGTATTCTCTGCTGCTCATCGTCGGCGCGATCGGGATGTCGGTCCGGAAATTGCTCTACTACACCGGCGTGGAGCGGAAGAGCAGCGCCCTGCTGACGGCGGCGATCTTTATCGGCGCGCTGGCCACCAACTTTTTTACCCTGTGGCTGCCGCGGCTGGGAGTGGCTCAATTTGACGCGATCGGGCCGATCTCCCTGATCGTCCCGTTCCTGCTGGTCGCTTACGCCATCGCCCGCTACCGGCTTTTCCTGGTCACGCCTCAGGTGGCGGCGGCCGATATTTTGCGGTCGCTCGGCGACCGGGTCCTGGTTTGCGACCTGAACGGCGAGGTGCTTTACCGCGGAGCGGCCGGGGAGCCGTTGCCGGCCGGGGTGATCGGGGAGTTGATCAGAGAGGTCGTCGCCCGCGACGCGGTCGATAATTATTACACCCAGTTGGGCCCGGTCATGGTCAGCCTCTCGGCCCGTTTTCTGACCACCGGCGGCGGGATCGTGATAGTCATCCACGATATCAACGAGCTGGAAAAAGAAGCGGCGGAACTGAAAAAAGCCCAGGCCGCCTTGCACGTCCAGCTGGAAAAGACCAGGAAGATCAGGGAACTGCTCACGGCGATCGCCAGGACGAATGAGCCGGGCGCCGCCGCCGCTTTGCTCGATAAGATCCGGCAAGAACAACAGCTGGGGCCGCAGGACCTGACCGCGCTCAGCCGGATGGCCGAGCTGGCCGGCGACCGGCAGCGGCTGCTGGCGGAGATCGAAGCTGATCAGCGTTCGCTGGCCGCCAAGCTGCCGGAGGTCACGGCGACGCACAAAGCCGGTGTCCAAAGGGAGCTGGAAATGATAGAATTAAAAAAGCAGATCCAGGCACTCAAGGAGGCAAAAGGGATATGAGCAAGGAGAAAAAACCGTGGGCCGGCCGGTTCCGCCAGCCGACGGCTAAAGCGACGGAAGAGTTCACCAGCTCGGTCCATTACGACGTCCGCCTCTATAAACAGGACATTGTCCAGAGCATCGCTTACGCGCGCGCTTTATTGAAGGTACGCGTCCTGAGCGCGGCGGAATGCAAAAAGATCGTCCAGGCGCTGGAAGCGATCATGCGGGAGATCGAGGGCGGCCGGCGCAAGCTCGACATCAGCCTCGAGGACGTCCACATGAACATCGAGTCCGCCCTGATCGAAAAGGTCGGCGAGATGGGAAAAAAACTGCACGCCGGCCGGAGCCGCAACGACCAGGTGGCGACCGATCTGCGGATGTACCTCAAATACGAGGTGACCGAGGTCCTGCTTCTGATCAAGAAGCTCCAGGCCGTTCTGCTGGACCAGGCCGAAGCGAACATCAAGGTGATCATGCCCGGCTATACCCACCTGCAGCGCGCCCAGCCGCTGCTCCTCTCCCACCACTTCATGGCCTATTTTGAAATGCTGCAGCGCGATAAGGAGCGTTTTCTGGCGGCCGGCCGGGAGGCCGACGTCATGACGCTCGGTTCCGGCGCGCTGGCCGGGACGGCCTTTGACATCGACCGGGAAGGGCTGGCGAAAGAGCTCGGTTTTGGCAAACTGTCGCGGAACAGCCTGGACGCCGTGGCCGACCGCGATTTTGCGCTCGATTTTATCGCCGCTTGTGCCCTGCTGATGATGCACCTCTCCCGGTTGTCGGAAGAGCTGGTCATTTGGTCGACCTACGAGTTCAATTTCATCGCCCTGTCGGATAAATACACGACCGGCTCGTCGATCATGCCGCAGAAAAAGAACCCCGACGTGGCGGAGCTCTCGCGCGGCAAGACCGGGCGCGTCTTCGGCGACCTGCTTGCCCTGCTGACGGTGATGAAAGGCTTGCCGCTCGCTTACAACCGCGACATCCAGGAAGACAAGGAAGCGGTCTTCGACGCGGCGGACACGGTCAAGGGCGTGCTCGGCATTTTCCCGGAAATGCTGGCAACCATGAAGGTCAACGCCGAAGAGATGAAAGCGGCCTCCAAGAAAGGTTTCCTGACCGCGACCGACCTGGCTTATTACCTGGTCCGGCGCGGCGTCCCGTTCCGCGAAGCGCACGCGATCGTCGGTAAGATCGTGGCGTATTGCGAAGAGTCGAACATGCAGCTGGAATACATGTCGCTGACGCAGCTCAAACAGTTCTCGGACGCGTTCTCTTACGACGTGACCCGCATCCTCTCGGCGGAAAGCAGCATTGCCAGCCGCGACATGCTGGGGGGGACGGCGCCCACCAGAGTGAAGGAGGCAATTAAGCGTGCCCGAAAAGACCTTTTGCATGATAAAGCCTGACGGGATAGCCCGCGGGTTGGAAAAAACGATCTTGTCCCGGATCGAAAAGACCGGCCTCCAGGTCGAAGTTAGCCGGACGGTCGCGCTGACCCCGGCGGAGGCGGCCGATTTGTACCAACCGCACGCCGGCAAAAAATTCTATCCCGGCCTCGTCAAGTTCATCACCTCCGGTCCGGTCACCGTTTGCCGGGTGGCGGGCGACGGCGCGATCGGCCGCCTGCGGCAGCTGATGGGCGATACCGACCCGCTGGCCGCGGAAAGAGGGACGATCCGCGGCGACCTGCGCGAACCGGACGTGATCAATGAGGACGGCATCATCAAGAACCTGATCCACGGCTCGGACAGCCCGGAATCGGCGGCCAGGGAACTGGCGATCTTCTTTTCCTCGTAATGCGCCGGCTGCTCGCCCTTATTTTACTCCTCAGCTGCGCCTGCCCGCTGGCGGCGCAAAAGCTCGAACAGCTCCCCGAACCGCAGGGCGTCGTTTCCGATTACGCGGAAATAATCGAGCCGGCGGCCAGCGCGAAGATCGTGGAGATGGCCGGCCAGCTGCGCAAGGTCACCTCGGTCAACCTGCAGGTGCTGGTGGTCCGGACGCTGGAAACGCCGGACATCGAAGGTTACAGCCAGCAGCTATACGACCGCTGGGATGTCGGCCGGCGGTCGGCGGGGTTGGACCACGGGGTCTTGCTCTTGGTCTCGCTGCTCGACCGGCGGGTCAAGATCGTGGTCGGCAAGGAAGTCGGCCGGGTCCTGACCCCCAAACTGCGGGAAGACATCGAGTGGTCGGTCCTGGCCCAGCTTTCCAAGGGGATGTTCTCGGAAGGCGTCGACCTAGGGGTGATCGCCATCAGCCAGACGATCATGACCAACTGGCCGAAAGACGAAAAGCCGGGTTTAAAAGTGAACTGGCAAAAAGCGTCAATGCCGCTCTTTTTACTTTTGGTCGTGGCGGTGGCCTTGACGCTGGTCGTCGGCGGCGGGTTCCTGATGGCTTTCGGCACGACGGTCGGCGGCCTGTTCGGTTATATCTTTCTCGGGATGTTCGGCCTGATCATGGGGGGGATGCTCGGTTTTTTTCTCTTTTACAAGCGCAACGACCAGCAGGAACTGTTGTCCCTGTATGAGGGGAAGAAAGCGGTCGAAGAGATGTCATACGGTAAGGTGAAAGATGAGAACAAAAAGTAAGCTGATCGTCGTGGTTTGCGCTGTTTTGCTGGGGGGAACGGTTTGGGCTGCGGGCCTGTCCTTGCCGGAGTACTCCGGTTTCGTCAATGACTACGCGGCGGTCCTGAGCCGGGAAGAAGCGGCCAAGCTTGAAAGTCTGGCCCAGGCGGTAAAGGCCAAGACCGGCGCGGAAATGGCGGTGGCGATCGTATCAACGGCCGCCCCGGCCGACCCAAAGACCTACGCCCACGAATTGTTCAATAAATGGGGGATCGGCCAGAAAGGGAAAGACAACGGCCTGCTGATCTTCCTGGCGATGGCAGAACGGCGGGTGGAGATCGAGGTCGGCTCCGGCCTGGAAGGGGCGATCAACGACGCCAAGGCGGGCGCGGTCCTGGATAAATACGTCATCCCTTATTTTAAACAGGGCCGGTTCGGGGAAGGTCTTTACGAAGGAGCGGCCGCGCTGGCGGCCGAGGTCGCCAAAGAGGCCAAGGTCGAGCTGGGCGACGATTATCAGGCCAAAGCGGTCGCGGGGCGGGGAGCCAGCGAGGAAGACGACCCCTGGGGCACGGCCGCGGTCACGATCCTGATATTATTAATGATGTTCGCGCAGGGGCTCGCTTTCGGGATCATCGGCGCGATAGTCGGCGGGGCGCTCGGTTTTGCGATCGGCGGCCTGTTCGGCGGGCTGGTTGGAGCGCTTCTCGGTTTTGTGGTATCATATTTCTCGTTCGGCCGCGGCCGCTGGTACGGCGGCGGTTGGACCGGCGGCAGCTGGGGCGGGGGCGGCTGGAGCGGCGGCGGCGGTGGTTTTGGCGGGTTTGGCGGCGGAGGCAGCGGCGGCGGCGGCGCGGGGCGAAGCTGGTAATCAAGGAGGAAAAACAATGAACGCAGGAAAATGGTTGATCGGGGCTCTGGTCGTGGCGCTGGTGATCGGAATGTGGGTAGTCGGCCTTTATAACGGGCTGGTCGGCAAGGACCAGAACGTCAAGCAATACTGGGCGCAGATCGAGAACCAGCTGCAGCGGCGCTACGACCTGATCCCGAACCTGGTGGAAACGGTCAAGGGCTATGCCAAGCACGAAAAAGAGCTGCTGGAGAACATCACCGCGGCGCGCTCGGCCTGGGCGGGCGCCAAGACGACCGGCGAAAAGGTCGCCGCGGCCAATCAGGTCGAAGGGGCGCTGGGCCGCCTGATGGTCGTGGTCGAGAACTATCCGCAGCTGAAAGCGTCGGAAAACTTCCGCGCGCTGCAGGATGAACTGGCCGGCACCGAGAACCGGATCAGCTTCGCCCGGCAGAACTACAACGAAGCGGTCCAGGACTACAACACTTCCGCCCGCAGCATCCCGACCGCTTTCTTTGTCGGCCTGTTCGGGTTCGACCGGGAAAAAACGTTCTTCCAGGCGGTCAAGGAAGCGCAGGAAGCACCCAAGGTGAAGTTCTAACCATGAAGATCAGGGTGGAGTGCGGCGCGCTGGAAAAATATCCCTGCGACTTGCTGGTCGTCAACGTTTTTGCCGGCCAAAAGAAGCTGACGGGAGCGACCGCGGCGGTCGATCAGGCGCTGGGCGGCCTGATCTCCAGCCTGATCAAGGACGGCGAGATCGACGGCAAGGCGGGCAAGGTGACGCTCCTCCACTGCCGCGGGCGCCTCAAGGCGAAGAAGGTGGCGGTCGTCGGCCTGGGCGAACACGACAAGCTGGACCTGGAAACGGTCCGGACGGCGTCGGCCGCGGCGATCAAGAAAGCGCGCGACGCCCGGGCGAAAAAGGTCGCCACCATCGTGCACGGCTGCGGCTGCGACGACCTGGCGGCGGCGGAAGCGGCCAAGGCGCTGGTCGAAGGCGCGGTCCTCGGTATTTACAAGTTCGCCGGCTACGCCAAAGAGAAGGATGAGCCGGAATTTTCCCCGGCCGAGCTGGTGCTGGTCGACCGCGACCGGGCCAAGATCGGCAAACTGAGCCGCGGCGCCAAGCTTGGGCTGATCATCGCCGAAGCGGAAAACCACGCCCGCGACCTGGTCAACGAACCGGCCAACCGGATGACGCCGAGCGTGTTCGCCGCGCTGGCCCGGCGGATCGCCCGGATCAATCGCCTGAAGTTCACCCAGCTCAACCCGAAGACCGCGGGGATGGAACTGTTCTGGGCGGTCGCCAAAGGCTCGAACGAGCCGCCCAAGCTGGTCGCTCTGGAGTACCGGGGGAACCCGCGCAGCAAGGAAAAGCTCGCCTTGATCGGCAAAGGGATCACTTTTGATTCGGGCGGCATCTCCCTGAAGCCGTCCAAGAACATGGACGAGATGAAGTCGGACATGGCCGGGGCGGCCGCCGTGCTCGGCGTCATGAGCCTGCTGGCCGACCTGAAGCCGAAACAGAACGTGCTTGGCGTCATCCCGCTGACCGAGAACATGCCGTCGGGGCACGCCACCAAGCCGGGCGACATCGTCGGTTCGCTCTCCGGTTACACCGTTGAAGTCACCAACACCGACGCCGAAGGGCGGATGATCCTGGCCGACGCGATCACTTACGCCCGGCAGCGGAAAGCGACCAAAATGATCGATATCGCCACGCTGACCGGCGGCGCGATCGTGGCGCTGGGCGACGCGGCGACCGCGGTGATGGGGAACGACCAGGCGTTGGTCGACGAAGTGCTGGGCGCCGGCAACCGGAGCGGCCAGAAGATGTGGCAGCTGCCGATCTACGACGAATACAAGGAATCGATGAAGAGCGAGGTGGCGGACCTGAAGAACACGGCCGGCACCGGCAAAGCCCAGCCGAGCACCGGCGCGGCGTTTCTCGCCAAGTTCGTCGGCGAGACGCCGTGGGCGCACCTGGACATCGCCGGCACCGCTTTCCTGCAAAAGGGGCGCGGTTACCTGCCGGCCGGAGCGACCGGCGTGCCGGTCCGCACCCTGATCGAGCTCCTGAACGGATGAGGCCTTTCCTCCCCGTCCTTTTCCTGCTGGCCGTTGTCGGGACGGCCGCGGCCCTGTCCCCGCTCGATCACGAAAACAACCCGGAGTTCGCCGAGCAGTACCGGATCAAGATCTGGAACTCGGCAGGGGGGACGATCGAAGTCAGCCCGGACAAAGGGAAGAGCTGGCGGCAGGTCGGCCGGGTGATCTATCCGTCGGCGCGGACCAATTCCGACGCTTACGCGGCCGCCGCCTGGGTGCCGGACGGCAAGGTCGCCGCCACGGCGGTCAACGCCATCCACCTGAAAGTCTCGGCCGAAGCGGACGGCCGCGGCGTGATCTTCAGCCTGCTGCCGCGCGAACTGCCGGTCAAGCCGCCAGGGTACCGCTCTTATTTTAATCCGACCTCTTCGATCTACACCGATATCCCGGCCGGCACGGCGATCTTCGGCGGCGCTTACGCCCCCTATGTCGGCAATATTATTTTGCTTTCCCGCCCGGGCTACGCGATCGTCGCCTGGCCGACCGGTTATCCGCCGCAGGTCGACGACAAGATCTACATTCTGGTCGACAAGCCGGTCGATTATCCGAAAGAGATCGTGCTGGAGAATAAAAAGGACGGCGCGGTGACCATTACCTACTTTAACGGCTCGGCCAGAACGATCGGCCGCGTCGTGCGGCCGGTCGCCGGCGTCGGCCGGTTCGAGGGAACCAAGTACGCTTCGGTCGGCCGGATCAGGGCCAACCATGCCGGGGTGATCGACGTTTCGACCTCGCGGCTCGGCGCGATCGGCGGCTTCCAGATTGTGCCGGCCCAGCACGGCGCGAACTTGAAATATCCGCTGGCTTCTTCCCAGTGGCTGGTGCTCGGTCCGGCGGACGCGAGCGGCGAAGCGTACGAGGGGCGGGCGCCGTTCTTTAAGTACTTCATCAGGCCGGCCTACGGGCCGGAAGACTTATCGGCCGAAGCGTGGGAGGAAAAACTGCTCGACCGGTTCCTGGTCGAAGTTAAGTTAAAAGGGTCGGACAAGTGGCAGCCGCTGACGGAGTGGGAATTTGACGATTATTTTTTGACCGGTCCGGTGCCGAATTGGGCGAACAACGCGCTGCGCGAGATAACCGCGATCAGGATCCTGTTCCCGCTCGCGCCGCAATAAGTCTTACTGCCACCAGCGGCCTTCGGTCCCGTACTTGAGCTTGATGTTGATCCCGGCGGCGATATCCTGGCCCGGGGTCGGCGATTCGCCGATCCGGCCGCCGATCCAGACTCCCCCCTCAATGAAGAAACCGGGGCCGAACCAGTTGCGGGGGAGAACGCTTCCCAGCCAGGCGTAGATCCCGCCCAGTTCGATCCGCCGCTGGCCTTCGTCGAGCTCCGGATCGAGGGCGACCGGCACAAAGGCCTGGATCCCCCAGCCGGACCACGGTTCGGAACGGATCATGCCGCCGATCTTCGCTTCCAGCGTCAGGACATGGTTGTCGTAATCGTTGCCGAAGTAGCAAGCGTACTTGGCGCCGAGGCGGAAGGTCAGGTAATCCTCGTACAGGTTGAACCGGTAGTAGGGAGTAAAAGTCACGTACTGGGACGGCTCGCCGTCATTGCCCAGGTTATTTGCCCCGTATTCCAGCCGGAATACCGTCTCGTCCCAGTTGTGGCCGACCGTGACGTCGGTCAGCAGGTCGAGCGAAGAGGGAACCTCGTCGTAGGGGCTGTGGACGGTCAGCGGGAGCCGGGCATAGAGCTCCCAGCCGTCGCCCAGGTGCCGCTGGTACTGCGGCTCCAGGACATAATCGACGTGCTGGTGTTGCGAATGATAGAAGTTGTCCGCCGCCGGCTCCCGCTGATCGATGATCTGGCCGGAGAAAAGGAGCCGGTCGGTCTCGTTGTTGATCGGCAGGACGCCGAACTGAAGTTCGCTTCGGTGCAGGGTGTTATTGAGCGAGAAGAACGCGTGCCGGTCGAAAGTGTCCGGCGGCGGTTCGGCCGCCTCCGGTTGCTCTTTGACCTCCGTTGCCTGGGCCGGCGCGGGTTCCGTACTTTTTGCCCTGGTCTGACGGAACGGAGTAAATTGACTATTTGCGCCAAGCGGCGGAAGTACGTCCATGCGTTATTATCGGAGCCAGCAGGGGAAAATTTCAGTTATTTATACTATAATTAGCTATATGGCGGAGAAGTTCTACTTAACTACCCCCCTTTATTACGTCAATGACGTCCCCCACATCGGGCACGCTTACACGACGATCGCCGCCGACGTCCTGGCCCGCTATAAAAGGCGGAAGGGGTATGACGTCCATTTTCTGACCGGGACCGACGAGCACGGGCAAAAGGTCTGGAAAGCGGCTGAGGCGGCCGGCAAGACGCCGCAGCAGTTCGTCGACGATATCGTCGGCCGTTTTAAGGACGCCTGGCAGAAGCTCGGTATCACTTATGACGATTTTATCCGGACGACCGAGCCGCGGCACGAAAAGGCCGTTCAAGCCATCTTCAGCAAGCTGCTCAAGCAGGGCGATATCTATAAAGGGGAGTACGAGGGTTGGTATTGCGTGCCGTGCGAGACGTTCTGGGCGGAGGGGGAGCTGAAAGAGGACATGGAGGGGCGGAAAATTTGCCCCGACTGCGGCCGGGTCACCGATCTGTTGAAAGAAGAGACTTACTACTTTAAACTTTCCCAGTATCAGGACCGGCTGCTCAAGCATTTGGAAGTGAATCCCGCTTCCGTCCAACCCGATGCCCGGCGGAACGAAGTCGTCCAGTTCGTCAAACAGGGCCTCAAGGACCTTTCGATCACCCGGACCGCTTTTCCCTGGGGGGTCGCCGTGCCGGAAGACCCGAAACATGTCGTCTACGTCTGGTTCGACGCGCTGATCAACTACATTTCGGCGATCGGTTACGGGACGGACGACGCGCAACTGAATAAATGGTGGCCGGCCGACGTCCACCTGATGGGGAAGGAGATCGTCCGTTTCCACGCCGTGATCTGGCCGGCGATGCTCATGGCCCTGGACCTGCCGCTCCCCCGCAAGGTCTTTGGCCACGGCTGGTGGACGGTGGAAGGCCAGAAGATGAGCAAGAGCCGGGGGAACGTTGTCGATCCGCTCGCCTTGAGCGCCGAGTACGGCGTCGAACCGGTCCGCTACTTTATCCTGCGCGAGGTCCCCTTTGGCGTCGACGGTGATTTCTCCCTGAACTCGTTCGTCAACCGGTTCAACGCGGACTTGGCGAATGACCTGGGCAACCTGTTGAGCAGGACGTTGACCATGGTGGAGAAGTACTTCAACTCCCAACATCCAACATCCAACATCCAAATGGCGAACAATGACCAATTGACAAGGGAGCTCAACGAACTGATCGCCCGAACACCGGCGGCCGTTGACCAGGCGATGGATAAGCTGGCCTTTTCCGACGCTTTGGCGGCTATCTGGAACCTGGTCAGCAGCGCGAACGTTTACATCGAAAAACAAGCCCCCTGGTCGCTGGCGAAGAAAGGGGAGACCGACAAGTTAGCCGTGGTCCTTGCCACGCTGGTCCAGGCGCTTAAGGTCGCGGCTGACAATTTAACCTCCTTCATGCCCGAGACCGCCCAGAAGATCCTGGCCCAGTTGAACCTGAGCGGTGAGAAGATCGCCAAGGGTGATCCGCTTTTCCCCCGCTTGCAGAAGAAGTAGCTGTCGAAAAACGCTACAATCCTCCTCGTTTTCCTCGTGGCAATAAAATTGCTGATCAAGTATTCATGCTTAACAACCGCCAAACTGCCGTGTTCTGTTCCCAATTAAAAGCTTTGTTAGCGTCGGGCATGCCTCTGTTGGAGGCTTTGGGGATCGTCCGTAGTTTAACGCAGAACAAAAAGTGCTCTGCCCAATTAGCCGGAGCGATCGCGCTGATCAATGATGGCAATCCTTTAAGCCAAGCGGCCGGCGGATTGCTGCCGGTGATGGCGCTGGGCGCGATCGGGGCGGCCGAAAGAGCGGGAGACCTGGAAGAATGCCTGGGGAGGCTTGCCGTCCATTATGAGAACAAGGCGGAACTGCAAGAGAAGCTGATCGGCTCGCTGATCTATCCCGTCTTTGTCCTGATCCTCTGCCTGGCCTCGCTCTTCCTCCTGGTCTTCTTTGTCCTGCCGGGGATGAAAGGCCTGTTCAGCGATCTCAATACCGCCTTGCCCCCCTTGACCAGCTTGGTGTTGAACGGCAGTGACGGGTTGGCCCGTGCCTGGCCGCTCTGGCTCGGTTCAATTCTAACGGCAGTTGCCTGGCTCGTCGTCTTGCGGCAGCGGCAGCCGATCAGGCTGGAGCAGCTCCTTCTCAAGGTTCCGCTCCTAGGTGGCTTGTACCGGCAAGAACTGACCATTCAGTCGTTCGGGACGCTGGGAGCCTTATTGCGGGGCGGGACGCCGATCCTGGAAGCGCTGACGATCACGGCGGGATCCGTCAGCAGCCCTTATTGCCGCCGGGTCATCGGCCGGAGCCGCGAGCGGGTGGAGGATGGGGTAAGGTTGAGCGAAGCGTTCCGGTCATCACGATTTTTCCCGGCCGAGGCTATCCAGATGATCGGGATCGGCGAGGGGAGCGGCCAGCTGGCGGAGATACTGGTTAGCTCCGCTGGATTTCAGGCCAGACAGCGGGAAGCGGCGCTGAAGCGGTTAACCACCTTGCTGGAGCCGGCGTTGACCCTGACCGTCGGCGGGGCGGTCGCCCTGGTCGTCCTGGCTTTGTTCCTCCCCCTGGTCAATATGATTTCCAGCCTGCAGTAGGGTATAATTACGGAGGTGAACTGACAATGAGAAAAGGTTTTACTCTGGTCGAGATCCTGGTCGTCATCGGCATCATCGGCTTGCTGGCGGTCTTCTTGGTGCCGAACCTGCTCGGCGCGCGCGATCGGGCGAAAGAAGCCGCGGTCAAAGGGGTCATGCATTCGGTCCAGCTGGCGCTGGAAGCTTACCAGATGGAGAACGACATTTACCCGGTCGCCAAGAATTTGCCGCTCGAGTCGCTCTGCAAGAACTATCTAATGGCCGGCGATTACCTGGCCGACGTCCCCAAAAACCCGTTCACCGGTGCCAAATATGCCGATGGGGACCTGTCCGGCAAGATCGTCTACAGCTACGACGATACTGCCGGTAAATACACGTTGACCGGATATAAGCGGAATGGGCTGGCGAAACTGCAAGAACTCTCTAATATGTAGCCTGGTGCTGGCCACCAGTGTCCTGGCGGCCGGCCACGATCCGGACGGCATCCTCCGTTTCTCCCTCGGCGGCGAAGTCTCGGTCCTCAACCCGATCCTCTCGACCGATACCGTTTCCTCGGCGGTGGAGGGGGTCATCTTTTCGGGGATGGTCACCTTTAACGAGAACCTGGAGCCGGTCCCCGACCTGGCCAAGAGCTGGACGGTTTCCAAAGACGGCAAAACCTGGACGTTCAAGCTCCGGCAAGACGTCAAATGGCACGACGGCGCTCCCCTGACGGCCGACGACGTCGTCTTTACGTTCAATTCGATCCTTGACCCCAAGGTCAACTCGGTCCGCCGGAGCGATTACATCATCGACGGCAAGCCGATCGTCTTTTCCGCGCCCGATAAATATACCGTTCTGGCTTCCTTACCCAAGCCCTTTGCCCCTTTCCTGATCCACGCGGCGATGAGCATTATCCCGCAACACCTGTTGCAGGGGCAAGATATCAATACCGCGGCGTTCAACCGGAAACCGGTCGGCACGGGACCGTTCATCTTCAAGGAATGGCAGACCGGCGATCATATTACGGTGACCCGTAATCCGCGCTACTATAAAGGAGCGCCGCTGCTGAAGGAGATCAACTACCGGATCATCCCCGACGACAATTCCTCCCTGGTCGCCCTGGAAGCGGGGGAGATCGACGAGGCCGACATCCCGCCCAAAGATTACACCCGGCTGAAAACGGTCAAGGGGATCAAGGTCTACGAATCGGACGTGCTGCTCTACGTTTATCTCGGGCTCAACCTGGCCAACCCGAAGTTCGCCGACCAGCGGGTCAGGCGGGCGCTGGCTTACGCGACCGACCGCCGGCAGCTGATCGGCCTGATCTTCCGCGGGCTGGCGTCGCCGGCCTACGCGCCGTCCGCCCCGATCTCCTGGGCTTATTCGGACGCGGTGCCCAAATATCCCTACGACCCGGAAAAAGCGCGGCGGCTGCTCAAGGAGGCCGGCGCGGAAAACCTGGAATTCACCGTGCTGGTCAACCAGGGGAACAAGGAGCGGGAGAAAGCGGCCGTGATCCTGCAGCAGCAGTACAAGAAGATCGGCGTCAAGCTCAACATCCGGGTCATGGAGTGGTCGGCGATCCTCAAGATCGTTAACGCCGACAAAGACCCGAAAGATTTCGAGGCGATCATCATGGGGTGGTCGCTCGGCCTGGACCCGGACTCATATTCGATCTGGCATTCCAGCCAATATCCCCAAGGTTTTAACTTTATCAAGTACAGTAACCCGACGGCCGACCGGCTGCTGGAAGAGGGGCGGACGACCGTGGACCGGTCCAAACGCCAGGCGGTCTACGCCAAGCTGTGGAAAACGATCGCCGACGATCAGCCGTACATTTTCCTCTGGTATCCGAAAGCGATCGCCGGGGTCAACGAGCGGGTCGGCGGCCTGGCTAAGCCCAGCCCGGCCGGGCTTTTCCTGCACATTGAAAAAGTCTTCATCAAAAAATGAGAAAATATATTTTTCGCCGCCTGCTGCAGCTGGTCCCGCTCCTGATCGGGATCTCGCTGATCTCTTTCTTCGTCATGCACCTGGCGCCCGGCGATCCGACCGCGCTTTTTATCGACCCGAACGTCAGGCCGGAAGAATTGGCCAGGGTCAGGGCAAATTGGGGATTGGACCAGCCGATCTACGTCCAGTATTTTCTCTGGTTAAAGAACGCCGTGTTGCTCGATTTTGGCCGGAGCTACACGACCGGCCAGCCGGTGATCAAGGAGATCGCCGAGCGGTTGCCAATGACCATGCTGCTGATGATCCCGTCGTACATCCTGACCTTGCTGATCTGCATCCCGCTCGGCGTGATCTCGGCGGTCAAAAAGAACTCCTGGTTCGACAACGTCTTTACGGTCCTCTCCTTTGCCGGGATGGCGATACCGACCTTCTGGCTCGGTTTAATGCTGATGCTCCTTTTCTCCGTCCAGCTCCACTGGCTGCCGGCGGTAGGCGGCATAGTTTTGCCTTTAATGACGATGACGATCGGTTCGCTGGCGGGGTTGACCCGTTACCAGCGGGCGGCGATGCTGGAGGTCCTTAACCAGGACTTTATCCGGACTGCCAGGGCCAAAGGGCTGCCGGAAAGGGTAGTGATCTTTAAACACGCCTTGCGCAACGCCCTGATCCCGATCGTTACGATCCTTGGGCTCTCGCTCCCCGACCTGTTCGGCGGCGCTTTTATCATCGAGACGATCTTTGCCTGGCCGGGGATGGGGCGGCTCGGCGTCCAGTGCATTTTCCAGCGGAACTATCCGGTCATCATGGGGGTCGTCATGTTCTCCGCGGTTTTGATCGTGCTCGGCAACATGCTGGCCGACGTCGGTTACGCTTTGGTCGACCCGAGGATAAGATATGGGAAACGCGACTAAGTTCGGGATTATTTTGATCTTGCTAATGATCGCCGGCGCGCTCTTTGCCCCCGCTTTGGCGCCATTTAATCCGGATGATATTACCGAGTCCGAGATCCAGGGGCCGTCCGCCCGGCACTGGTTCGGGACCGACGACCTGGGGCGCGACCTTTACAGCCGGTCGCTCTACGGGGCGCGGATCTCGCTCTCGGTCGGCGCGGTAGCCGTGGTGATCGCCGTGATCATCGGCACGGTCCTCGGCGCGTTGTCCGGTTACTACGGCGGCTGGCCCGATAATTTAATAATGCGGTTCGTCGACGTGATGCTGGCGTTCCCCTCGATCTTCCTGATCCTGGCGATCCAGACGATGCTGACGCCGAACATTTACAACGTCATGATCGTCATCGGGTTAACTTCCTGGATGGGCGTTGCCCGGTTGGTCCGGGGGGAATTCCTGAGGATCAGGGAGCTGCAATACGTCGAAGCGGCCCGCGCCATCGGTTGTTCCGATCTCCGGATCATTTTCCGCCACATCCTGCCGAACGCTGCGGGCCCGATCATCGTGGCGGGGACGCTCGGCATGGCCGGCGCGGTCCTGACCGAGTCCGCGTTGTCGTTCCTCGGTCTCGGCGTCCAGCCGCCGATGTCCTCCTGGGGGAACATGCTGATGGATTCGCAGGCTTACATGCGCGACGCTCCCTGGATGGCGATCATCCCCGGGGTGTTGATCCTGTTAACGGTGCTGTCGCTTTATTTTGTCGGTGAAGGATTGCGGGAGAAGTTGAATGTTAGAGGTTAAAGAGCTGACCGTTACTTACAAAGGCGAGGGAACGCCGGTCACGGCGGTCGATCGAGTCAGCCTGCGCGTTGCGCCGGGAGGCTCATTGGGGATAGTGGGGGAGTCGGGTTCGGGCAAATCGACCATCGCGCTGGCGATCATGCGGCTGCTGGCCAATCCGGGCAGGATCGAGCGGGGCGAGATCATCTTTAAAGGGCGCGACCTGCTCAAATTGAGCGAGCGCGAGATGATCAAGGTCCGCGGCGGCCAGATCTCGATGATCTTCCAGGACCCGTTCACCTCCCTTAACCCGGTCTTTACCGTCGGCGACCAGATCGCCGAAGCGGTCCAGATGCACCAGGGCCTAAGTAAAAGGATGGCCTGGCGCAAGGCGATCGAGATGCTGGCCCTGGTCCAGATCAAGGACCCGGCCCAGCGGGCCGGCGACTACCCGCACCAGTTCTCCGGCGGGATGCGGCAGCGGGTGATGATCGCCATGGCGCTGGCCTGCCAGCCGGCGCTGCTGATCGCCGACGAGCCGACCACGGCGCTCGACGTCACGATCCAGGCGGAGATCCTCCGCCTGCTCCGGGAGCTGCAGCGCCAGCTCGGCCTGTCGATCATCTATATCACCCATAATTTCGGGATCGTCAAAGAGCTTTGCGGGCACGTGGCCGTCATCCATCGGGGGAAAGTGGTCGAAACGGGGGAGACCGGCCAGGTGTTGAGCGCGCCGCGAGAGGCGTACACCCAAAAACTGATCAACTGCCTGAAAGTGATAAGAGGGACCGGATGGCGTTAATTGAGATCAAGAATTTAACCAAGGTGTTCGGGCCGACGACGGCGGTCGACCATCTGTCGCTTGATATCATCAAGGGAGAGACGCTTGGCCTGGTCGGCGAATCGGGTTCCGGCAAAAGCACGCTGGCCCGGCTGATCCTGAAGCTGATCGAACCGGACGCCGGGACGATCGCTTACGGGAGCGAGATCGCCGGCATCCGCCGCGACTGCCAGATCGTCTTCCAGGACCCGCAAACCTCGCTCAACCCGCGGATCAGGATCGGGGAAGCGATCGCGGAGCCGATCGTTATCCAGCAATTATTACCGAAAGATAAGGTCCGCGACCGGACCATCGAGCTGCTGGCGGCGGTCAAGCTGCCGCTGGCTTACGCCCAGCGTTACCCGCACGAGCTGTCGGGCGGGGAGAGGCAAAGGGTCGGGATTGCCCGGGCGTTAGCCTCCAACCCGAAGTTCCTGATCCTGGACGAGCCGGTCTCGGCGCTCGACGTTTCGATCCAGGTCGATATTCTCCAACTGCTCAAGGAGATCAGGGAGCGGCTGAAATTGACCTATCTTTTTATCGCGCACGATCTGCAAGTGATCGGCTACATGAGCGACCGGATCGCGGTGCTGAAAGAGGGGAAGCTGGTGGAACTCGGCGCGCCGGCGGAGATCCTCTCCACGCCGCACCATCCCTACACGCAGAAACTCCTTGCCTCGACGCTGAAACTTTAGCTACTTCTTCGGGTTGAACCCGGCCAGGCCGATATATTTCGCCTTGGCGCCGAGCAATTCCTCGATCCGTAGCAGCTGGTTATACTTGCAGACCCGTTCCGAACGGGCAGGGGCGCCGGTCTTGATCTGGCCGGAGTTGGTGGCGACCGCGAGGTCGGCGATCGTCGAGTCTTCCGTTTCCCCCGAGCGGTGGGAGGTCATATAGGTGTAGCCGGCCTTGTCGGCGATCTCCATCGCCAGCAAGGTTTCCGACAGGGTGCCGATCTGGTTCAGCTTGATCAGGATCGAGTTGGCGACCTTGGCTTTGATCCCCTTCTTGAGGATCTCAGGATTGGTGACGAAGAGGTCGTCGCCGACCAGCTGGATCTTGCCGCCGAGCCGCTCGGTGATCAGCTTCCAGCCGTCCCAGTCCTTTTCCGAACAGCCGTCCTCGATCGAGATGATCGGGTATTTCTTGACCCACTCTTCGTACATGGCGACCATTTCGGCGGGCGTCAGCGCTTTCCCTTCGCTCTTCAGCTGGTACTTGCCGTCCTTAAAGAACTCGCTGGCGGCCGGATCGAGCGAAAGGAAGACATCCTTGCCCGGGACATAACCGGCTTTTTCGATCGCTTCCATGATGACCTGGATCGCTTCCTCGTTCTTCGTCAGCTTGGGGGCGAAGCCGCCTTCGTCGCCGACGCCGGTCGGGTAGCCTTTGTCTTTGAGGACCTTTTTAAGGGTCTGGTAGACTTCGGCGCCGATCCGGAGGGCGTCAGAGTACGTCTTGGCCCCGGCCGGGGAGATCATGAACTCCTGGAGCTCGTAGTTCCAGCCGGCGTGGGCGCCGCCGTTCATCACGTTCATGTTCGGGACGGGGAGGGTGACGGCCTGGTCGCCGCCGATATACTGGAATAAAGGAACGCCGTAGGAGAGCGAGGCCGCCCGGGCGACCGCCAGGGAGACGCCGAGCAGGGCATTGGCGCCGAGGTTGCTCTTGAACTCGGTCCCGTCGAGCTCCAGCAGCAGATTATCGATCTTCAGCTGCTGGTGGGCCGGCATACCGACCACTTTGGGAGCGATTTGCTCGTTAACGTTCTTGACCGCGGTATAAACGCCCTTGCCGCCGTACCGCTTGTCGTCCTTGTCTCGGAGTTCGAGCGCTTCGTGTTCGCCGGTGGAAGCGCCGGAGGGGACGGCCGCTCTGCCGAGCGTTCCGTCCTTCAGGGTGACGTCGACCTCAACGGTCGGGTTACCCCGCGAATCGAGGATCTGCCGCGCCTTGATAACTTCGATCCGGGCGCCGCTCTTCGCTCTCTCTCCGACAAAGAAATACTCTTCAGACAATCTGACCATTTTACTTTCCCCCTTAAACTTATATTTGGACAAAAAAATGGAGCGGGAGACGAGGCTCGAACTCGCGACCCCGACCTTGGCAAGGTCGTGCTCTACCAACTGAGCTACTCCCGCCCGTTGTCCTCTGATTTTAGCACAATACCATGAAATTTTCAAAACCCGGAGGCGATATCAAGGTGTTATGGCCATGACGCTCCACTGGAGAGAGATCAGGAAAGAACACCTGCCGGTCCTCGGGCAGAAGTGCGCCCGGCTGGCCGACGTCAAAGCCCGCCTGGGAGTCGGCGTCCCCCCATTCTTTGCCTTGACCGCGCCTTGCGTCAAACAAATCATCGACGCCGGTCGGGTGCCGGACGCGCTGCGGCCGGAACTGGCCGAACGCGTCAAGGAGTTGGAGGCCGAGACCGGCCAGATCTTCGGCGG
Source organism: Candidatus Margulisiibacteriota bacterium (assembly GCA_041650855.1). Taxonomy (NCBI): domain Bacteria; kingdom Bacillati; phylum Candidatus Margulisiibacteriota; species Candidatus Margulisiibacteriota bacterium. The sequence continues at coordinate 276,435 of JBAZKJ010000001.1, read as the reverse complement.
GGTGTTCGATCCGCTTCTTTTGGCGGTCCGTTCCGGCGACCCGATCTCGATGGTGGGAACGATGACAACCTTGTTAAATGTCGGGATGAACGACCGGACCCTGAACAGCTTGATCGCCAAATACGGCCACGAGAACGCCCCTTCGCTCTGGCGAATGTACCTTGATCTCCATGTCGACATGAACCTGAAAGCGGGCGGCCTGACGCGGGAGGCGATGCGCGACCTGCTCCAGGAGATGAAACGGAAACCGGCCGACGTCCAAAAGCTCGGTGAGTTGGTGATCAGGGCGCGCGCTTACGGCTACACGCTCCCCCAGGACCTTAATTGGCAATTGACCGAAGCGGTCAGGGCGGTCGCCCTCTCCTGGCTTGGTTCGTCCAGCCAGAGTTTTGTCGATACTTTCAAGCTTGGTGCCGACACTTATCCATCGATCATGGTGCAAAAAAAAGAGTACGCGGCGTTCGTCGACCGCGCTTACGCTTCTTTTTCGACCCGCAACCCGCTGACCGGCGAACGGGGGATCACCGGCGATTACGCGCTCGGGACCGAAGGGCGCTCTATGATGCGCGGTATCTGCCAGGCCAGGCGGGATATCCGGACGATCGACGAGCATTTTCCCGGGACGTTCGACCTAATATCTGCGGTCGCCCGGGAGGCGGAGCGTTTGTATAAGCGGCCGCAGGATTTTGAAACGATCATTATGCCCGACGGCCAGTTGATCGTCTTGCAAGTCAATGACTTCATCATGCCGGCCGAGGTCCACGCCAAAGTGGAAAACGACCTCCGGGCGGAGGGGATCGTTGGGGCGGAGGGGATGCCGCGGATCGAAGAGATCCGGCGAGCGCTGGTGATCAAAAGATATAAATTGGACCCGAAGGTGGAGCATCAGGTGGTCGACCGCGGCCGGCCGGTCTCGCCCGGCGCGGTCGAAGGAGTGTTGATCCTTGATCCGCGCGAGGCCATCAGGGCAAAAAGGCGCGGCAAATCGGTGATCTTGTTGACCGTGGCGCCGGATGAGCGGGCCTTGAACATGATCTTGAAGCGGGAGATCGACGGTTTTGCCGCCACCTATTTCAGCGTCCACGACGAAGTCGCCGCCCGGGCCAGCCATTTACCGGCCGTCATGGGGCTGAAAGGGCCGACACGGCCTGTTAAGGAAGGCGACCGGGTCATTCTGGACGGCGATTCCGGCCTGCTCTTGACCTCCGGCCGGGAAGAGATACTGGTCGAGAACGGCCACGAGATCTGGGCCCCTTATGCGATCGACGGCGACCGGATGTTCCGGGCGATCAGGAAAAAGTTCGGCGCTCTGGACTATCAGGAGCTGCTCCAGCGGCACGCCGAGTACGCCGGGCGATCGCGCACTTTCTCGCCGCCGTTGGCCGATCAATCCGGCCAGGAGAAAAAGACCAGGATCGAGCTGGTTACCCATTTTATCCATCTGATGGTCCAGGAGCAAGGGGAGGCGCTGGGCAAGAACGAATTGCAGGTTAACCTGGATGTCGCGCTTGCGGACGGGACATTTGAACGCGTGCCGGGTTTGGAAAAAAGCGATTTTAACCTGAAGCGGGCCGGCGACCGTCTTTTGATCGTGACCGGGGCGATGGACGATAACGAAGCCTACGATAGCAGCGGGGGCGCCATTACCCTGGGGATAACGGATGTGACGCCGATCATCGCTTTTCTGAAGGAGCGCGGCTTGTTGGTGTTCCGCCATACCAGCAAATCCAAGCCGTCCCAGCATACTCAGGAGATCTGGGAATACGGCATAACTTTCCCGCCCGACCGACTGGCGGCGGTCGCGGAAGCGCTGGCCGAGTATCTGGAAAAAAACCGGTGAAATTTTCGCCGAGCCGACCCGATAAAAAATAGGACCCCGGATCAAGGAGGCAATATATTATGAAAGAATTCCGCTGCAAATTTTGCCATCGCCTGCTCGCCAAGGTGGCCGAGGGGAGCAAGGTCGAGATCAAGTGCCCCAAATGCAAAACGATGAGCCTGTACAGCGAAGAGACGGTCATCGTTTACGAGATCCCCGAGAACAACGTCACCAAGAAGATCATCGAACGCGGCTTAATTAAGTACGACCTGCTGCAGAACTAGAAAAGGGGAGAGTATGCCGGTTTATTCATCGATGAACAGAACGATGGGGGGAAGCGTTTCCCTAGAAACAAGACGGGCCACCTGGTTCGTTCACTACAATCCGACCTCAGCCCGCAGCACCCGGGAAGCGATCTTGGGGAGCACCAGCTATAACGACGCCCAGCGCGTCATCACCGGCTCCGACGGCAAGATCCACAAGATCGGCGGTTACCGGATGCTCCCGTTGCAGAAGCTCGGCATACTGTTTCGCCAGCTGGTCGACCGGCAAGGGAATGATATCCCCGGCGCGGTCTTCCCGTTCGACAAGCATTCACTGCCGATGAGCAACCTCGGCACGCCGGTCCGGAACGAGAACCACGTGATGGGGGTCAAGACGCTGGCCGTGTCCGACCTGCACGGCGAAGCTTATCGCCTGGCTCAGCTGATGTTCGAACTGCCGGAGGCGGAAAAAGTGGTGGTCAACGGCGACATCGTCGACCGCGGCCCCGGCTGGTGGCGGATCTATATGGTGCTGACCGGCTTTACCGACCTGCACTACAACTGGGGAAACCACGACGCGATGTGGTTCGGCGCCGGCGTCGGCAACAAGCCGCTGGTCGCCGAGCTCTTCCGCTGGCTTTTCCGCTACAACGAACAACAGTCCTTCGCCGAAAAATTCGGCATCAATTTCGACAAGCTAGAGGCCTACGCCCGGGCGAATTACGGCGACGCGGCCGGCAGCTACAAGGCCAAGGTCAGGAAAGGGAAAGAGGATATCGGCAAGATGATGGAAGCGGCGCTGACCGCGATCAAGTTGAAACTGGAAGCGCAGGACCGCTATCCGGCGCCCGCCCAGCCGCTGAGCGAGAGCGAAATGCGGCTCCTTCGGGCGCTGCGGCATACCGGGGCGGTCGACGAGTTGACCCAGATGGAAAGGCCGGTATTCGAACGGCTGACGGCGAAAAAGATCTTCGGCCTCGATAAGGAAGAGGCAAAACGGTGGTCCGAGCTGAGCAAGCGGGATTCGCTGACAGCCGCCGAGGTCCAGGAGCTGAGCGAGCTGACCCGGATCAAGAGAGAGGGTGCGGACCTGCTGGCGATCGTCGACCGGCTGAAGGCCGCCGACCGCCGCCTTAACGACGCCGAGCAGGAGATCGTCGACGACTTGGCCAACCAGCTGCTTAACAGTAAAATCTTCCGCGAAATGACCCTCTGGTTCATCGAAAAGGGCGGGATGTACACGATCGCCGACGGGAACCTTTACACCCATAGCCATTACCCGGTCGACAAGAACGGGGACCTGCGGCCGATCGACGGCCGGGTCGGCAAGGAAGCTTTTGACGCGATCACCGAACGGGTCAAGAAGGTCGGCGCCGCCCTGCGTGTTTTCCACGAGACCGGCGACCGCGCCGAGCTGGACAAGGTCCAGGAAGACGTCCGCTGGATGCGGTTCCTCGCTTGGGACTACGAATCACCGCTCTACGGCCGCGTCATGCAGACCTGGGAACGGGCTTACCTAAAAGAGGAGTCGGGGACTTACAACGAGCCGGAGGACCCGTTCTATAGTTTTGTCGAACCGAAACGGCCGCTCCCTGCGGACCCGAAGAAAGCTAAGGACAAGAAGAAGCTGAAAGCGTGGGAAGAAGGGGACGGGAAAGTCGAAATGGCCAAATACTCGGACAAGCTGAAACAGGGGCGGGACGTGGTCGCCCGGCTCGTCGCCGCGTTTGGTCTTGATCCGGAGACCGCCTCTTTGATCAAAGGACACAAGCCGGAAAAGGGCGATAACATCGGCAAGCCGACCGTCCACTTCGACGGCCGCTACGCTAACATCGACGCGGCCATGTCGGGACCGGCCGCCGACGTCGAACAAGGTTACGGCTTGATCCTGGTCACGACCGACCGGGGCGAAATGATCGAGATCTCGATCGCTCCCCAGCGCAAACAGCTGATCAAGGATATTTAGCCGTTTTTTTGTTATAATGGCCGGTGATGAAAGCAACGCCGGTTTATCTCTGCATCCTCGACGGTTTCGCCCTCGGCGAGAACAAGCAAAAGAACGCCATCTACGACGCCATTTCGCAGGGGAAAGCCCCCTTTATCGCCGAACTCTTCGCTAAACACCCGTACGCTAAGCTCGAATGCTCCGGCCTGGCGGTCGGCCTGCCGGCCGGGACGATGGGGAACTCCGAAGTCAACCACCTGAACATGGGGGCGGGCCGGGTAGTTTACCAGTCGATCGAGCGGATCAACGTTGCCATCGAGGACGGCAGTTTTTTCACCAACGAAGCGCTCACTGCCGCGGTCGCCCGCTGTAAACAGAAAAACTCTACTCTCCACCTGATGGGCATCCTGCAAGGTCACGGCGGCACGGTCCACGGGAGCATCAAACACCTGTTCGCCCTGCTGGCACTCGCCAAGAAGAACGGTTTAAATAACGTGGCGATCCACCTTTTTACCGACGGCCGGGATACGAACCCGCAGGCGGCCGGGGAAATTTATCTGCCGATGCTGGAACAGGAACTGGGGACTATGGGGCTGGGGACTGGGGCGAGGATCGCTACCATCATGGGCCGGGAGATTGCCATGGATCGGGATACTTCGTGGGATAAGACCCTCATTGCTATGAAGTGTCTGGTGAACGGGGAAGGGGAGCACAAGGCGGCGACCGCCCGCGAGGCGATCGAGTCTTCCTACGCGCGCAACGAGACCGACGAGTTCATCCGGCCGACCGTGATCGGCGGCTACGCCGGGATGCAGCCGCAGGACGCGGTCATCTATTTCAATTTCCGCCAGGACCGGACGATCCAACTGACTGCCGCCTTTTGCGAGCAGGACAAGCAGTACTTTAACTATAAGAAGGGGACCAAGCCGATCGACGACCAGGTGTACGCCGGGATCATCGCCCTGCAGAACAAGGTCAAAGGGCTGCTCTTTGTCGCCATGACCGAATATTATCCCGGCTTGAACGGCCTGACCGCTTTTCCCGAGAAAGAGATCCCCGATACCGTCGGCCAGATCGTCTCCGAAGCGGGTTTAAAACAGCTCCGCCTGGCCGGTCCGGAAAAGTTCGCTCACGTCACCGGCTGGTTCTCCGGCCGGCGGACCGCGCCGTTCGACGGGGAAGACCGCCACCTGGCCCAGGACATGTCGCTGAAAGAGCGGACCGAAGAGGGAAAGCATTACGACTGGGTGCCGGAAATGACCGCGTTCCTCGAGACCGATTACGCGCTCGGCGCGATCGCCAGCGATAAGTATGCGCTGGTCGTCCATAATTTCCAGAACGGCGACATGGTCGGCCACACCGGCAACCTGGCGGCGGCGACCGAAGCGATCGGCGACCTTTCCGCCTGTTTGGCAAAACTGGTCCCGGCCTGGACGGCCAAAGGGGGCTTGTTCATCGTTACCGCCGATCACGGCAACGCCGACGAAATGATGCTGGAGAACAAAGGGCAAGAGGTCGTCAGCACGCAGCATTCGCTCAATCCGGTCCCGTTCTGGGTATTGGGCGGCGCGGTAAAACTGAAAGAGGCGGGGATCATTCCCGATATCGGCGTCACGATCCTCGACCTGATGGGTTTGGCCAAGCCGCCGGCGATGACCGCCGCCAGTTTACTGGTCAGGGAGAATAAATAGAAGCCGGAAGCGGCTGCCGGTCGTGACCTCGCTGGGGTAGGCCGTGAAGCCCGTCCGCTGGGTCGCGACCCACCTTTTACCGCGCGACTCGAGTTCGAACGAATCGGGTCTCAGGCAAATGTTTAACATTCCCATCCCGCTCGTTTGTTCCGGCAGTTCCCCCGCTTCTTCACTTCGGGTGGCTTCGCTGTGGGCCCACAAACTTTGTTTAAAGAGCTTGGGTAGGTCGTCGATCCCCGGCCCCTGGTCCTCGGTCAAAATTTCCAAAAAGCGGCGCCCGTTCTCCCGCAGCATGCTGACTGTCATCCTCCCGCCGCCGCCGTGCAGGGCGACGTTATAAAACAATTCGCTGACGGCGATGCGGCCGCCGCGCGGCAGGGGGAAATGGGAGAGCAGCCGGCCGATCTCCTGGTCGAAGATCAGGCTCGCGGCCATGATCAGGTCGCCCCGGTGGCCGTCACCGAGCGCCGGGACCCGGACGCTGAGCAGTTGCCGCCGGCAGACCGGAGGGAGTACCCGCAGGCCGGTCGGCTTTGGTCCCGGGCCGGTCGTATTGCCGATCACGCGGCGGCCTCTTTGGCCAGATGGGCCAGCAGTTCGTCGACCGAGCGCCAGAAATGGAGCTGAACCTGGGAATCCAGGCCGCGGGCGGCGAGGATTTCCTCGTAACGTCCCAGAACATCGGGCCGCGCCGGCGGGAGTTCCTTGAGCTCGGTGGTCTCCTGTTCGCCGTCGTACTCTTCGATCTTGACTCCGCTGTAGTAAAGGGTGTCGGCGGCAAAGTGGATATTAACCGGGTTTTCCCGCGGCCTCTCGTTCAGCCGCAGGTCGTCGAGCAAAGCGTTAAAGGCGTTGAACTGGCAGCGGCCGATCTGGTTTTCCGGGAAGCCGGGATAGTAGCTTGCCGGCAGGAGCATGCTGCCGCCGGCCATGATCACGTTTTCCGCCTCGATGGCCCCCAGGTTGTAATCCATCCCGGTCTGCAGATTGACCTGGCCGGAATGCTGCAACAGCGGGGGAAGAGTGCTGGAGCGGTGCTCAAAGACGCGGCCGGCGAGAGGGCTATCGGCTAACCGCTGGCAGTTTTTAGCGACCGGTAAAAAACCGCCGATATAGCGGCGCTGGACATGCGTGATGATCGTGATTGTTTTAGCTGATATGTTCAACATATTCTTCCCTATATATATCGCGAAAAATCACGCAATATTTCACTAAAAAAAGTGAAATTACGCCGGGCGGGGGGCGATAAACAGGCATGAGTCCGGTCACCAGTATCTGCAAGAACAGCCGTTATCTCAACAGGCTGGCGCAGCGGCAGGAGAAAGTCGGCATCGTCTTCTCCGGCGGTCCGGCGGCCGGCGCCAACGCGGTGATCGAGATGGCGACCCACCTGCTGCTTAACCGGCATATCCCGGTCCTCGGTTTTTATCGCGGTTATAATTATCTGGAAAAATTGCCGGCCGACGCTTTTAAGCCCGGGACCCATTATCTGGAGATGACCCACCAAATGGTCGACGGGCTCAGGGAGAAGGGGGGCGTTATCCTTAAGACTTCGCGGGCCAATCCCGGCAAACTGGGCGAGGTGGAGATTAGGAGCGAGGCCGACCTCAAGGACCCGGAAAAGACCAAAAAACTGCGGCAGGTGATCGAAGTGTTCCGGCAGCTGCGGGTCGGCGCGCTAATCTCGATCGGCGGCGACGATACGCTCAAGACCGCTTATTACCTTTCCCGGCTCGGCATGCCGACCGTCCACGTGCCGAAAACGATCGATAATGATTACTACGGCATCCCGTGGACGTTCGGTTTCTGGACCGCCGCCCAGAAAGGGGGCGAAGACCTGCGCAACTACCGGAAAGACGCCCAGACGACCGACGCCTGCTTCATCATCGAATGCATGGGGCGCAAGGCCGGCTGGTTGACGGCCGGCACCGGCCTGCACGGCAACGCCAATTTGATCCTGACCCCCGAGATGTTCCCGGGGCGGATCAATATCGACCAGATCGCCGACCGGACCACCGCGCTGATCCTGGAGCGGGAGAAAGCGGGCAAGCTCTACACGATCGTGGTCATTTCCGAAGGGCTGGTCGAAAAATTACCGAACTCACAGAAGCCCAAGGAACAGGACGAACACGGCCATGTTAAACTTGCCGCCGCCAAGATCGGCGACATGCTGGCGAAAAGGATCCAGATCAGGCTCAAGGAAAAAGCGGTCTACGTGAAAAAAGCGCTCTCCGAACCGGAAGGTTATGTCACCCGCTGCGAGGACCCGTGCGCTTACGACGTGGTCCTGGGACTGGCGCTCGGGCTCGGCGCGTTCGACCTGGTCGCCGCCGGCAAGTTTGGGCAGATGGTCTCGGTCTATAACGACCTGCACCAGGGATTCCAGATCGGCAGCATGCCGTTCGCCGACCTGATCGACCGGACGACAATGAAGGTGCGGAACCGCTTTATCGATCCCCGGGGTGATTTTATGCGGTTGATCATGGCGGCGCAGTATCCGTTCCTCAAGGACAAGAAACCGCTTTAACGCTGGTTGAGGTTATGCAGGCTGCGGCTGAGGACCGCCAGCGACGCTTCGTGGAGAGCTTCGGGGTAGCTGGGGTGAGCCTGGAAAGTTGCCGCTAATTGCTCGATCTTTAAGCCTTGTTTTAACGCTAAAGTCGCCGCGCCGATGATGCTGGTCGCTTCCGCTCCCAAAATATGGACGCCGAGCAGTTTGCCCTGGTCGTCGGCCACGACTTTGACGAACCCTTCGATCTCGCCCATCGCCTGAGCGATCCCCAGGGCGGCCATAGGGAACTTGCCGATCCTAACGGTCAGCCCTTTTTCCCGCGCCTCTTTTTCCGTCAGGCCGACGCTGGCGATTTCCGGGTTGGTGTAGATGCCGATCGGGACGCAATCGTAGTTAAAAATCTTATTGCCGCCCAGGGCGTTCTCTGCCGCGATCGCCCCCTGTTCATAAGCGACGTGGGCGAGCATCTTTTTGCTGACCAGGTCGCCGACCGCGTAGACGCCGGGAACGCTCGTCTCCATCTTCTCATTGACCCAGATACTCTTCCCTTCCATCCTGGTCCCCAGTCCCTCAGTCCCTTTTACATTTGGCGTCCGTCCGACGCAGATCAAAGTTTTTCCTTCGGCCTTAGCCGGGTCGAACCGCGTACCGGTCAGGACATTGATCTTCCGCCGGTTCAGGAGCCGCTTGACGGTGGCGACGACCTCTTCGTCGATCCCGGCGAGGATCTCGGGGAGCGCTTCGTAGATCGTGACCGCGGCGCCGAGGGCGCTGTAGATCAGCGCGAAGTGGATACCGATCACCCCGCCGCCGACCAGGTTGATCTTGTCCGGCACCGACTTGAGCTCCAGAGCGTCGTCGCTGCAGAGATAGCGGTCGCCGTCGAACTTTATTCCCGGCAGGGAGGCAGGGGAGGAGCCGGTAGCGAGGATGAGCGCCCGCGACTGAACGTCGCGGTTTCCAACTCGCACAAGGCCCGGGTCTTTTACCTTGCCTTCGCCCTGGATAACCTCGATCCCGTTCTGCTCGATCAGTTTCTGGAGATTCTTGACGATCTTGCCGACAAGTAGGTTTTTCCGTTCGACGATCTTGGCCGGATCGATGGCGGGGCTGCCGACGGTGATGCCGTAGCTGTCGGCCTTCTTGATCTTTTCGTAGAGGTTGGTGCAGGCGATCAGCGCCTTGGTCGGGATGCAGCCGCGGTTGAGGCAGGTCCCGCCGACCTGGTCTTTTTCGATCAGGGCGACTTTCGCGCCGAGCTGCGCTGCCCGGAGCGCGGCCACGTAGCCGCCCGGCCCGCCGCCTAAAACGATGACATCGAACTTATCGGACATAAGTCTCCTCGTAATACGGTCTTAGCCGGAATTGTACACCAAGATCGGCGGCGATCTGCCGGCATTTTTCCTTGTCGATCCCGGGGAGATCGACGACCGTCGCTTCGACTTCGGGTATGTATTTCTTCGCTTCCTTAATGAAATCGATCATCGCGCCGTATGCTTTGACGCCTTGCAGCGGCTTGCAGATCCGGTTATAAACTTCCGCGTTCTCCGCGTTGAGGCTGACAGAGACCTTGTCGATCAACCCTTTCAGCTCCGGGAGGATATTCCTGCCCCAGAACAGGTTTCCGTGGCCGTTCGTGTCCAACCGGGTCACGGGTCGCGGGTCACGGGTCGCGAGTCGGGCGGAAACCTCTTTGATAACTTCCAGCCGGATAGTCGGTTCGCCGTAGCCGCAGAAGACGATCTGGTCATACTTATGGGGATCGCCGATGGCGGCGAGCAGCTCGTCCGCGGTCGGTTCTTTGTCCAGCCAGAGGTCGAACTCCCGGTTGAACTTCCGGCTCTTGCTCCGGATACAGAACGGGCATTCGTTGGTGCAGCGGTTGGTGATATTCAGGTACAGGGAATTCCCGACCGGGTAGGCGATCGCGCTCATGGTTAAATTATAACATATTGTGAAATTTGCCCGTATAACAAGCGAAAAACAATTGATATGGCAATGACCTCGACCCCCAAGATCGATCGGCGGGTAGGACGGGTGATCGACCTGCTGCGCCACGGCAAGCCGGCCCGCGCGCTGATCAGCCGTGAGTCGGAAGCGAACCTGAAAAGGCTGGCTCTGCTCCGGCCGGAAATGACCCGGGAGTTTATCAAGACCCTGGTTCGCCTGGACCGGTTGGCTTTGCCGATTGAAAAGCTCGTGGTGCCGGCAGTGCTGGCCGAGGTCCAGAACCAAAAGGTCCTGCAGGAGCTCCGGTCGATGGGTTTTGTCGGCAACCTGATCTGCGCGAACGACGGCGTGCTTGACCTGCGCAAGGCCGGCTTGAAACAGGAGCTGGGCTTTATCGACCTGACCCCGAAATACCAACCGCTCCAGCTGGCCGATTTCCGCCGGATCATGGACGACGCCCTCCCCAAAATGAAAGGCGACCAGATGCTCGCGACCCTCTTCCTGTTCAAGGCGGTCATGCGCCTGCGGATCGACCTGTTCGTCGCCGGGGAAGAGCGCTCCAAACTGGTCAAGCGCGGGGAGAAACCGGGCCTGACCCCGGCTTTTATCGCGTTGCAAGAATTTTGCGGCCGCCTGGCGGCCGATTTCCCGTTCGGCCGAACGACCGAACGGCAGCAGCTCAAAGAGGGGATCGAGATCGCCGCCGTGCTGATCGGCCTCCAGAACAACCCGGCGGCCGAAGCGAAACTGACGTCGGTCTTTGACTCCCTGGAAACGGTCTTGACCCGCCAGATCGTGGAGCGGACCGCCGCCCGGCCGAAAGAGGTCAAGATCGAATACCGGAACAAAGGGCTCTGGCAGGTGCGAACCAGCGGTTTCCGCCGGACCGAGCTTGGCCTCAAGCAGAAAGATAAAGTGGTCAGCGAGGTCCGGACGCCGGAGCTGCTCAGCATGCTCGGGCATATCCGGGAGTCGATCGAGGAGGAGCGGACGGAGAACTTCCTGACGATGATGGACGTCGCCGCCCTCAAGCAGCATTATCCCGACCGCTGGGACCGGTTATTCGAGCTCTATTTAAGTTTTTCCGCTTTTAACGCGGCCAAGAAAGAGAAGGCGCGGAGCGAAATGGAAGGGGCGCTGGAGCTTGCCCGGGTCGGCACCGACCAGGCGCTCCGCATGGCCAAAAGTTTGCTGTCGCTGGCCGAGAACGACCTGGAAGCGCGCAACGAGGAGCTAGCCGCCCAGCACTGGCGTTTTGTCACCCTGGAAAGGGAAGTGGAAGAGAAGATCGGGCGGCAGCTGGCCGATTTCGCCGGGCAAGTCGTCGCCGAGATCGTCCGGCCGGAAATGCTTTTTGATCTGGAAACCGTTTTTAAGGTAGAAGCCCGGTTGGGCGCCTATATGGGGACTTTTTTACGGGGCGAACTGCGGGAAGACTGGCTCCGGCGGGCGAAGAGCCGGGTGGTCGGTGTTAAACAGGCTTTGCAGCGGGTCCGCGGGCGGCTGGAACAAAAACAGCATTTTCTCCAGCTGACTAATGAGATCAGGCTCAATTTTCAGGTCGAGCGGGGGCAGATCTGGGAGGCCCGGACGTCGCTGGCGACGAAAAAAAAGGAGCTTGCCCGGCTAAGGCGGGAAGTCCTCGGCCTGGTCGGCAAGAACCTGGAAACCATCGCCAAGATCAACGCCGAGCTGCAGGTTGGCCTGAGCAACGCGGCCAGGTATCTGGTGCTGATGAACGCCGATTTCGCCAACCGGCACGAGCGGACGGTCGAGCCTAAAGAGGTCCAGGCGCAGGCGCCGGCTTTTCCCGCGCTGGCCAGCGAGCTGGTGGAAACGCTGGGGACCGATGGGGAAGTTTTGGGCCGGGCCTTTCGGCGGGAAGCAGTAGCGATGGGGCTCCGTTTTCGGGAAATATCAGCCTAAAGCTTGTTTTAGCAGTTTCGTCGCCACTTCCGGGTTCGCTCGCCCCTTGGTCGCTTTCATCATCTGGCCGACAAAGAACATCATCACCGCTTCCTTGCCGCCCTTGTACTGTTCGACCTGCTGCGGATTATTCTTGACCACTTCCTGAGCGATCTTTAGAAGCTCATCTTCACCGCTGATCTGCGTCATCCCCGATTCGGCAATAACGTCCTTGACCTGTTTGCCGGTCTTTAGCACGGTGAAAAGAACTTCCTTGGCGATCTTATTGCTCAATGTCCCTTGTTCGATCAGCTGCAGCAGCTCGGCCAGCTGGGCCGGCTTGAAGTTGAGCTCGGCGAACGCTTTTTTGGTCTCTTTACTATAAGCGGTCAGGTCACCGATCAGCCAGTTGGCGACGGCCGCTGCTTTTGCCTTTAGCTTGACCGCTTCGTCCAGGAAGTCGGCCAGCGACTTGTCGTTAACGATAAGTCCGGCGGTTTCCGCCGGGATGCCGAGGCCGATAAAGCGTTCTTTTCTTTGCCAGGGGAGTTCGCCGATCGTCTGTTTGATCTGCTCGACCCATTCCGCCGGCGGTTCGACCGGGACCAGGTCTGGTTCGGGGAAGTAACGGTAATCGTGGGCGTACTCTTTGCCGCGCATCCCGGTCGTCGTCTCCGTAACGTCATCGAAGAAGCGGGTTTCCTGAATGATCTTACCGCCTTCCGCCAGGACCTCAGCATGGCGTTTTTCCTCGGCCAGAAGCGCTTTCTCGATCGCCCGGAACGAGTTGATGTTCTTGACCTCGGTCTTGGTGCCGAACTCCTTTTGCCCGGCCGGACGGAGGGATATGTTGGCGTCGCAGCGGAGCGAGCCTTCTTCCATCTTGGCGTCGCAGACGGCAAGGTAGCGGAGGAGGTTCGCCAGCGTTTCGGTGTAAACGGCCGCTTCTTTCGCCGAGCGGATATCCGGTTCGGAGACGATCTCCATCAGCGGGGTGCCGGTCCGGTTGTAGTCGACCAGCGATTCCCCGGCCCCCATGATCCGGGCCGCTCCCTTGTGGACCAGCTTGCCGGCGTCCTCTTCCAGATGGACGCGGGTGATCCCGATCTTCCTCTTTACGCCGTCAACCTCGATCTCCAGGGAACCCTTGGTCGCCAGCGGCAGCTCGTACTGCGAGATCTGGAGGTTCTTCGGCAGGTCGGGGTAGAAGTAGTGCTTGCGGGCAAAAACGCTGCTCGGCTCGATCGTGCAGCCGAGCGCGATCGCCGTCTTGATCGCCAGTTCGACCGCTTTCCGGTTCGTGACCGGCAGGACGCCCGGCTGGCCGGTGCAGATCGGGCAGATATTGGTGTTCGGCCGCGCCCCGAACTTGTTCGGGCAGGCGCAGAACATCTTGCTCTCCGTTAGGAGCTGGGCGTGGACCTCCAGCCCGATTACTGTTTCGAGCCCCATGGTTTTATTATATTCCATTTCTTTTTCGGTTGGGAGACCGGTTGTTCGATCAGTTCCCGCAGCTCTTTTTCCGACAACCCTTTCAGGTCGAGCCACTGTTTGGAGACCGGGATATTGATCTCGGCCGAATACTGCCCTTTGTACTCCTTGACCAGGAGGAGCTTGCCGTCGCCGAATTCCCAGACATAGAGGTATTCGACCGTTTTCGGCCCCGCCGGGCCCGCTTTTTGCCCGGCCGCGGTTTCCCAGACCTGGCGGGCCGGCGCGGCGGCGTACAGGGTCTCGATCAATAAACGGTTGAGCAGCATCACTTTCTTCTGCTGATAGGCCGACAATTTGGCGAACGGTTTGCCGCGGAACGCCGCCGTCTCGGCGATCAGCCGCTTGAGCTGCGGCGTCAACTTCGGTTTCTTGCCGCTCCGCTTGATCAGGTCGTAAAAATCGGGCACTTTCAGGATGGTGTTCAGCTGTTCCAGCGCCGTGCCGGCCGGCTGCAGCTTGAGCTGTGGATTGTCCAGCGCGATCGCCAGCGCCAATCCTTCGGGAGTCGAGCCGGGCTTCAGCTTGAACTCGTTCTGGTAGAATTTGGGCGAGGCGACCCGCTTGAGCCAGTTGTTCTCCGCCTGCAGCTTCCGCTCTTGCGCGAACAACCGGGCGGCTTCCGCTTTTTTCTTCTGCGCCAGCAGTTTTTCCCGCTTCTGCCGGAGCTTTTCCTCGGGGGAAAGCTTGATCGCCTTGAGCTCTTTCTCCAGCTTTTCTTTCGGCACGAAGACCTTGAACTTCTTGATCGCCGATTTGCGCAGGATCAGGTATTTCTTGATGATCCTTAAGCCCTCGTAGTTGATCCGCAGGACCAGATATTTTTCCCCCGCTTTCATCCGGACATTTGCCTTAAAATTCTGGCTGGCGTCAAAAGTGACCGGTTTGCCGTTGACCGAGATCGAGCGGACGCCGGACGCCGCCTGGCCGTAGATCTCGCCGGCGACCGGGGGGAACTTTTTAATGTCGGCCTTGCTGGCCGCCAGGGCGGCCGCCGCCAGGCAAACGAGAAGGGCGAGCGTTAAATTGCAGCGGATTTCTGGTGCCATTCGCTGTTCTGTTCGTAAGTAAAGGCGACGCGCAGGAGCGTCTCTTCGGCGAAGGCCTGGCCGATCAGCTGCAAGCCGATCGGCAGGTTGCCGGTAAATCCGCAAGGGAGGGAGAGGGCGGGCAGCCCGGCCAGATTGACCGGGATCGTGGCGATGTCCGACAGGTACATAGCGAGCGGGTCGGCCGCTTTTTCCCCGAGCTTAAAGGCGACGGTCGGCGCCGTGGGCGAGGCCAGGACGTCGCAGCGGCTGAAAGCTTTTTCAAAGTCCTGCTTGATCAGCGTCCGGACTTTCAACGCCTTCAGGTAATAAGCGTCGTAATAGCCGGCGGAGAGGGCGTAGGTGCCGAGCATGATCCGGCGTTTGACTTCCGCGCCGAACCCGGCGCGCCGGGTGCTGTAATACATCGAGATCAGGTCTTTGTGGTCGGTGCTCCGGTGCCCGTATTTAACGCCGTCGTAACGGGCCAAGTTCGAGCTCGCTTCGGCCGGGGCGATCAAATAATAGGTGGCGACCGCGTAGGCGAAAGAGGGGAGCGAGACTTCCACGATCTCCGCCCCCAAACCGGCAAGCCGGTCGGCCGCCGTCTTGACCGCTTGCCGCACTTCCGGCGCGATCCCTGCGCCCATCAGCTCTTTGATCAGACCGACCCGGACTTTTTTCACGTCATTGACCAGCGCCTGGCGGTAGTCAGGGACCGGCCGGTCGACCGAAGTGGCGTCGAGCGGGTCGTGGCCGGCGATCGCGCCGAGCAGCAGCGCCGTATCGGTCACGTCGCGGGTCAGCGGGCCGATCTGGTCGAGCGAAGAAGCGAAAGCGACCAGGCCGTAGCGGGAAACGCGGCCGTAGGTCGGCTTCAGGCCGACGACGCCGCAGAACGAGGCCGGTTGGCGGATCGAACCGCCGGTGTCCGAACCGGTCGCCATGACCGCTTCACGGGCGGCGACCACGGCGGCGGAACCGCCGGACGAACCGCCCGGTACCGTCCCCAGGTCCCAGGGGTTGCGGGTCGGGAAGAAGGCGGAGTTCTCGGTCGAAGAGCCCATGGCAAATTCGTCCATGTTCGTCTTGCCGAGGAGCACGGCGCCGGCCTCTTTTAATTTGGTCACGACCGTGGCGTCGTAGGGCGGGAGGTAATTAGCCAATATTTTGGAGCTGCAGGTGGTCTTGATCCCTTTGGTGCAAAAATTGTCCTTGACCGCGATCGGGATGCCGGTCAGCGGGGTAACGTGATCGTTTTTTTTGATCCGCTCATCGGCCGCCGCGGCCTGTTTGAGCGCTTCGTCCCGGGTCAGGGTGACATAGCCTTTGACTTTGTCGTCCGTAGCGGCGATCCGGTCGTAAAGTGCCTTGGTCAACTCCACGGAACCGACCTTTTTGCCGGTCAGTAAACTATTCAGTTCGTGCGCCGTTTTATTGTGCATTAGCCCTCGATTATCTTGGGCACTTTGAACATGTGGTCTTCGACATCCGGCCCGTTGGCCAGGATATCGTCGACGTTGGCGCAGGGGACGGCTTTATCCTCGCGCAGGACGTTCTTCATGGGGATGGCGTGCGCCGTCGGCGGAACGCTGCCGGTGTCCAATTTTTGCAGACTGGCGGCAAAATCGAGGATGGCGGAGAGTTGCTTGGCGAAAAGTTTTTTTTCTTCTTCCGACAGGCCGAGCCGCGCTAGGCGGGCGACATGTTCGACGTCGATATCCATGCGGCCATTATAGCAAGCTTAAAGGGGGAGGGTAAAGTAAAAAACCGCGCCCTGGCCCGGGCCGGCCGAGACCGCCCAGAGCCGGCCGCCGTGCGCTTCGACGATCAGCTTGGTGAGCGCCAGCCCGAGCCCGGTCCCCTTGCGCTCGGCCGATTCCTTGCTGGCCCGGTAGAACTTCTCGAAAATGTGGGGGAGATCGACCGACCGGATCCCGATCCCTTCGTCCCGGATAGCGACCTGGACCTCTTTTCCCTGGGGAGCGATCGTCAGGAAGATCCGGCCGCCGTCGCTCGAGAACTTGATCGCGTTGGACAAGAGGTTGGTCAAGACCTCGAGGATCTTGTCTTCGTCGATGCCGACCGGCGGGGTCTTCGGATCGATCTCCTGGATCAGTTTCAGGTTCTTCGCGTTCAGCGACGGGCCGATCTCCTCGATCACGTGGTTGGCGAGCTCTGCCAGCTCGGCCGGTTTTTTATCGATCTTGGTCCGGCCCGATTCGAGGCGGGCGAGACTGAGCAGGTCGTTGACCATTAACAGGATGCGGTTCGATTGCCGCTTGATGACGTTCAGGGGGTCCCGGAACTTCTCTGCGACCTCGCCCAGGCCGCCGGAGGCGAGGATGTCGGTGTAGCCGATGATCGAGGTAAGCGGGCTTTTGGTCTCGTGCATTACCATGTTGACGAAGTCGGCCTGCGCGTTGCTCAGCGCCTCGATCTGCCGCTGTTTTTCCCGGAGCTTGTCGGCGAGGTAGGCGGCGATGTAGACCATGAGGCAGGAGCACAGGAACAGGGAGAGCGCTTTGGACAACCCGTACGGCGCGCTCAGGTAAAGAGTGCCGGGCAAGGAGATCAGCCGATAGTGTTCGATAAAATTGTAAGCTTCCAGGTGGAGGACGACAACGTAAAAAACGGCCGATTGGGCGGCCAGCAGATAAGCGATCTGTTCATAACTGAAAAAGGCGAGGGTCGCCAGCTCAAGAATGTAAAGAAAGGTAAAAGGGCTTTCCACGCCGCCGGTAAAATGGACCATCAAGGAAATGACCAGGATGTCGAGCGAAGCGCGCAGGTAGGTGAAAAGGACGCTCTCGGAGAAAAAACCAAAGCGCTTGATCAGGGAAGGGAAGATCAGGTTGTAAACGGCCGCCAGAAAAATGATCGCCAGACAGGGGAGGAGCGGGAACTGAAGTTTGCCGGGATAGAGCGAGGTCCAGATCACCATCAGCATAATGATGATCGCGCCCCAGCGGAGGCGGACGTACCAGAGGGCGATCTGCTGCTTCTCGGTCAGCTTTACGGGCATGGGCAGATTATAGACCTATATCTTTAGGCTGGCAACGGGGGAAAGCTCCAGGTCACGGGTCACGGGTCGCGAGTCGCGGGTCGATATTTGATAAAAAGCGGCGCAGGCGATCATCGCCGCGTTGTCCGTGCAATATTCGAACGGGGGGATCAGGACGTTCAATCCTTCGGCTTTTCCGCGTTCCGGCAATTGAGACCTTAAAAGCGAATTAGCCGAAACGCCGCCGGCGATCGTCACTGTTTTGCAGCCGTGATCCAGCGCCGCGCGGACCGTTTTCTCGACTAGGACGTCGACCACTGCCTGTTGAAAGCTGGCCGCGATATCTTGGGTCGCGGGTCGCGGGTCGCGGGTCGCCAGATTGACCACGGCAGTCTTGATCCCGCTGAAACTAAAATCGTACCCGTCATGCAGCATCGGGCGGGTGAAGCGGACGGCTTTCGGGTCGCCGGTTTTGGCCAATTGGTCGATCACCGGCCCGCCGGGGTAGCCGAGGCCGAGGAGTCGCGCGACCTTGTCGTACGCTTCGCCGGCCGCATCGTCCCTAGTCCGGCCGAGGGTCTCGTACTGTCCGTGCCCGTTAACCTTGATGATCATGGTGTGTCCGCCGGAGACGAGGAGACAGATGAAAGGGAACGGGGGGTGGTTAGTAGGGAGTAGAAAGTTCGCATAGATATGCCCTTCCAGATGGTTAACCCCGATAAGCGGTTTGCCAAGCGACCAAGCCATGGCCTTTGCTGCGCAGAGGCCGACGATCAGCGAGCCGACCAAGCCCGGCCCGTAGGTGACGGCGACGGCGTCGAGCTCTTTAAAGCCGACGCCGGCCTTATCGATCGCCTCCTGGATGACCGGGGTAATGACCTCGATATGCTTCCGGGCGGCGACCTCCGGCACGATCCCGCCGTACTTTTTATGGAACTCGATCTGCGAGGAGATGACGTTAGACAATACTTCCCGCCCGTCCTTCAGAACGGCGGCGGAAGTTTCGTCGCAGGAAGTTTCGATAGCTAACAAGAGCACAGCCAGGTTTCTCCTTTCAATATTCATTGAGATTATAACATATACCAGAGATGCTATTAGATTCACTTGCTAAGGCTAAATGATGAAATATGCCGGGTTGGCATCAATAATTCATCTAGCTGCGTTCTAGCGTGGTCTGGATATAAACTAAACTGACTTCAGACGGCATATTTATTGCTTTCTCATGATTGATTTTACATTAAAATCGTATTTGTTATTCTACCAACAAATATTGAGGGTGCGATTTAACCCTGGGTAATCGATAAAGTAAAATTTAGGCAACTATGAAACTAAGTATGGGGGAGTTACTTGTTCAACCACTCTTGATAGATTTTACCGATCTCATCCTCAAGCAATTCTGCCTTTGGATTTACATAAGTTGGAATATCAGATGGCCTAATGCCCTTTGCTTTGAGTATTTTCTCTGCAACTTGATCAACTTCTAATCCTTGATCTAGGAGCTTGATAACTTCAGATCTATCAACATTGCCACTCGAATCTGCAAGCATTACATCGGATTTCAATACCGTCTGTTGTGGAATAATTTGCATCGATGAATTCAGCAGCTCTATCACTATGCGATTGCCATTATCCTCTACGACCCTGTACTTCTCTTCTCCCTCGCCCGGATCTCTCCGTCCCAGTACAAGTTTTACAATCGAACCTCTTATGATGTCTTTGCTGTCATTCAATCTTTTTAACTTTGTCATAAAGCGCCTTTGCCGTAACTCTCTATCCTTGTTATTATATTATATCTGAAAAAGATAGTAAATGTATGAGCAGCCTCAAATGTTAAGCCTCCAAGTGTTTGATTGCAAACAATTAGAATTTAGGCCGGCGGTGCTATTTTATTCGAAAAGGAAGCTTGCAGTGGAGATCGCTCTAATTCATAATGGTGCTGTCAACAAGTACAAGGTCCAGGCAAAAGCAATAGTCTTGTAAATGCCAAAGCTTTTGTCGTAAAATATGAACAAATATGCTGAATAAACAAAAGAAGAACTCAAGGCTCAGCCCCAAGGCAATTTCATTGTTTGCAGGGTGTGGGGGATTAGATCTTGGGTTTACGCAAGAGGGGTTTTCTGTTTTATGGGCGAACGATTTTAATCATTGGGCTTGCGAAACATATAAAATTAATTTTGGAAATCATATTGTTGAAGGCGACATAGCAGATATAAAAACGAAGGATATTCCCGACTGTGATTTGATACTTGGGGGTTTCCCATGCCAAGATTTTTCAATGTTGTGGAAACGAGGTGGAATAAACACAGAGCGTGGCAACCTGTATCGACATTATGTTCGAATGGTTGACGCAAAAAGGCCTCAAATGTTTATTGCTGAGAATGTTAAAGGGATTTTAACCGCTAATGACGGGAAGGCGGTTGAGCAAATTGTAGGCGATTTCGACAAGGTTGGATACAGGGTTAAGGTTAATAGAATTAACTTTGCTGATTATGGCGCACCACAGCAAAGGCACCGGGTATTAATTGTTGGGGTTCGAAAAAATATTCGCATTGATTTTGAGATGCCTTTGCCCACCCATTCCCCTGATAATTATATGTCTTCGAAAAAAGCTCTTGCTGGCGTAGAAAAAGTATCCCATAACAATGAGCATCAAAACATAGCCAATAAAACCCGCAAAATGCTAGAGCTTATTCCGCCGGGAGGCAATTTCACATCGATCCCAAAATCTTCGCCTTATTATGTTAAAGGAATGATTAGCCATGTTTATCGCCGGTTACACCCAGATGAGCCTTCAACTACAATAATCGCTGGTGGGGGTGGAGGAACTTGGGGGTACCACTATGCAGAACCTCGTCCTTTAACAAATCGGGAACGCGCTCGTTTGTTTGGGTATCCTGATGATTTTATATTTGCAGGGTCAATAACCGAAGTAAGAAGACAAATCGGCAATTCCGTGCCACCTTTAGGGATTAGACCAATCGCAAAAGCAGTTTATGAGTTTTTTAGGAAGTTGAAATGATTTACGCGAATAATGACGACCATGGCGGAGAATTACTTGAGGTTGTTGATAAGCAAATAAAAAGCTCAAGTTCTGTTGCTATCGCTAGCGGTTATGTTTCAGACGATATTATCACTAGATATGAAGAGGATTTCTATCGCATAGCTGACAAAGGCGGAATTGTTAGGCTTCTCGTTGGCATGGCCTTTTATGAGGGCCTAGCAGAAAGAAATCTAAGGCACTTACTGAGTGTCGAAAATCGACTGCGAAGCATTGAAGGAAACAGCGGAATATTTGTTTGCTATACTCGTCGTTTCCATGGCAAGGTCTACTATTTTAGCCATCCCGGTCATCATGAAAATGTTTACGTTGGTTCGTCTAACTTTTCTCGAAGCGGCTTATCGCAAAATCTTGAATGTACGGCAGAAATAATTGATGAGCGGACAAAGGCAGAGGCAAAATCGTTTATTGAATTTCTGTTTTCAGAAGATACATCAACATCAATTCTGAAAGCTGAAATTACCATCCCAGGCTCTCGCGAGCTATTGCCACAAAATCTTGATGATCTGGACAGGTACGACTCTTCAACTATTGATAAATCGGTCTTGCATGGGTTCGATTACCCATTATCCCGCATTGTATCTTCTGATAAATCTAGCTTAAATGTTTATTTCGGTAAGGGTAGGTGGGCGCGTACGACAGGCAAGGTTATTCCTCGTCCATGGTATGAAGTCGAGCTTATTGCGCCAGTAAGCATTAGTGCTAATCCTTTATATCCAAAAGGCGATTTTCTAGCATATACTGATGATGACTATATTATCCCAATGAAAACAAGCGGTGATTATTTTAAAAATATCCGCTCACGAAGCAATCTTCAGATTCTTGGCCAGTGGATAAAAAACAAGCTTCAAAGGTCAGGGGCGCTTATCCCTCTAACGCCCGTAACACAAGAGACCTTAGATAGGTATGGAAACGATACAATCCGTTTTTATAAAATTAGAGACGGCGAATATTACATGGAATTCTAAGGCTTTTTATGGTTGACGTGTTTTCTCGGCCTGAACGAAGTCGAATAATGAGCCTCATTAGAAGCAAGAACACTAAGTTAGAACAGCATTTTCTTCAATTATTAAGCTCTGTTATTTATCCGCAAGGTCTGAGATATAGAAAGCATTACGCTGGACTTCCGGGCAAGCCGGACATAGTATTTGTGAGCAAAAAGATTGCTGTATTTATTGACGGAGATTTTTGGCACGGCTACAAGTTTAGGGTGCAAAAACAGCGATTGCCCAGAAGATACTGGCTAAATAAAATCGAATCGAATATATCGCGAGACAGAAAAATAAACCGCACGCTACAAAAGATGGGATGGAGGGTAATAAGAATATGGGAGCATCAGATCAAAAAAGCTCCTTTGAGGGAAGTCGCAAGTATCGTTAAGATTATTCGTTCTTCTAAGTAGCTATTTAGATTTCATTGCCTTCTCAAGTAATTTGACCGGTGACGCATGGAGCGATTTGGCTATCTGAACAAATACTGCTATAGACATGTTTCTGTGATTTCTTTCGATGGTCTGGAGATATTTCTCATGGAGGCCAGAGCGCTCGGACAATCCTTCAAATGTTAGCCCTTTTGCTTGGCGAAGATTCTTAAGCTCAAGGGCTATAGCCTTAAGCAACTCAGCGTCTGGTTTATAGAACGAGGATGCTTTCATTGTGGACACTATTGTATCCGCGGACTATAATTATCAACACAACCGATAGTATCCATAGGGCCAGAGCCAGTGGTTGAGTGGGGGGCATAAAATGAGTAATATTGATAATAATGAGAAGCAGATTTATGGGCATTATCAGGGCTATCTAAACAGTTTAGCAAAAGCAAAATTACCATCAAAAAAGCTCGGATTGAAATCAAAAGCATTTACAATTGGCATATTGCTAAGAATGTATTATTTCTATAAGGCGCAGGAAGAATATTGCGATAATATAAATAGAAACCTCAAGCCTGCCGGATCAAACTATTTCGAGGACGCTGTGGCTTCATATCTAAAAGCATATCTGGGTAATAAATATGACGTAGTTATTGAAGAAAAAATGAAGCAATATCGACCCGACATAATTATTAAAAAAGCAGGAAAACCAATATATATACTGGAAGCAAAAACTCAATTGGGCAGAACGAGACTGACCTGGGGCGCAGACTTTATAAAAAGGAAAAAAGAGCTTAGTAAAATATTTAAACTGCCAGGTGAAAGGATACAGATGGTTGTTATGAGCGCGACCAATTGGGATATACAAGACAAGCCAAATGATGTTTGGGTGCTGACAAAGGGCGATCCTATTGCGGGAACGAAAATCAAGGAAGATATTATAGGCCCAGACAATATCGCTAATCATATTGAGCCACTATTTGAGGAAATTAGTAAGGCTGAGCGGCGCTGACCTGATATATGCAAAAGCGTTGTGAAAGATGTTCGAGTTGATCAAAAAGGAATATAATCCAAAGGCAATCAGTTGTACGAGTAATAATATGAGCGAATATAAATTAAATAATGATTCTTACTATAATCTCCCCTTAATCACAGGTAGTGTTAATAATAATATCAATTTCCCATGTGAAGATATTAATACATGTATTCAGGATCACGACATGCAAACTGAGGCGGTGAATAATGATAGTGAGCTATTAAAAAAGCTTAATCAAACGAAGGTTCAATGCCCGAAATGCAACAGTAGCGATCTATTACGCCTGTATTTTAGGAGCCCACAGGAGACCTGGGCTGCCTTATATGGAAGAGCAGGGTGGCTGTTTATGTGCAAAAAATGTAATATCCAGATCGGGTTCTACTTGAGGGAACTAAATTGAACGACAAAGGAACGATTGTTTGCTTGCCTCGTAGATATGAGCATGTGAAATATATATCAAATAGCCTTATAGATGGGAATGACGTTGTTTTAGTTCTGACTAAGGTTGGGAAAAATGACGCCAAGAGAATATTAGAATATGTGAGCGGTACGGCGTATTATCTGAATGGCTATGTGTATAAAATAGACAACAGAATATATATGTTTTCAAGGCAAAGTAACATCGAAAGCACGGTAAACTGAAATGAAGAATAATAGCAATAAGTCTGCATATGTATGCCCAGGCTGTGGTAACAATGCATTCATTCAGGAAGGCATGGCAAAGTTCAAGGATAAAGTAACGATCTCAGCCGGAAAAATGGGAATGATCGTTGAAGGTGGTTGTCCAGAGCTTGATATCATGGATGCAACGATCAAATGTTCAAAGTGCGGAGTTGTAATTGATCTATAACAGGCAATTGGGCTGTGTATGAGGCTCAGCTATGGAAAAGACGCCAGGAAAGAACAAGGATTAGTTGAAATGTTGATGCCTTTTATATATGCCAAAGGGCATTTTGCTGAGAAGGTCTTTGTCCCCTATAGAGAAATACGCATCTGTTAACTTGCTGAATGTTGTCTTGGTTGTTAAATCCACGATTAATTGTTCAATCATGAACGCTGTTTTGTCTATGACATTTGTCAATGAATTGAAAAACAATCTGGAGCTGTTTTCATTTACTGTTAACAAGAATGCATCTGCATCCCTGTAATTCGACCTTGTTCTTAGTCTGTAGAAGGCATCGAATACTGAAGTTGGCGGTAAATTGTGATCCAATGTCTCTTTGACCCCTCTTGGAAGATTCTTTCTTGGTCCCCGGGTAGTTGGGTTCTTTTGTTTCCAATCATTGCCTCTCTGCTCTAATATTCTTTCTCTTGTTGTTCTTAATAACATGCATAATGAGCTATAAAGATCATTATCATTAAATAGCATTGGATTCGATAAGCTACATATTGTGGTAGGAATATATTCTGCTGGCAAATTGGTGTATTTGGGTATATCGCAGTCTTCACTACAGCATATCCCCCATGGATTGGGGAATATCTTTTCTTGAGACAATAGGTTGTTAGCAACAATATTTAATATCTTTCGGTGCTCAGCTTTTGGACGCATGCCTTTTGCGATAATCAATGCCCTTAAGAGGAGATACAAAACATAATAGCCTTGAACAGGCGCCCAATGATTGGTCAGCCTAATATATTGGTTATCAAATCTCGAAGGCAGATTAAGCAAGACTTCCGTATTCCAAGCGTTATAAAGAAGCTTTCTTAATATATCTAAATCGTTGGAACAGTCCACATTGTTTAGGCGCTTATTAAAGCTGTCTCGTAAGAGGCGGTAATCATCCTTAAATAGTTTCCTAATTAATAGATCGAGAGCAACAATATAATTCTTATATACAGTAAATTCTTGCGGATCACTTAATATATTAGTTATGATAACCATAAATTAGTGGCTTTATGAGTTGAAGATGATTATGATTATAGTCCCTCGCTATTCTAAGTCAATAGAACAGACCGCGGATGTACAAGCGCTGAAGACTATATTAAGATATCCCTCTAAAAACCCGTAAATAGGAGGGCGATATGATTAATGGAGAAAAAGAAGTGGTTTTGTATGCAAGGACCTCAACAACGGAGCAGACCCCTGAGAATCAGATGTTGGCGATAAGAGAGTATTGCGCCAGAATGAAATATAAGGTTACAGCTCATTATGTTGATGATGGGTATAGCGGTAAAAACGATAAAAGACCAGCTTTTGAGCGGCTTATAACTGATATAAGGGCAAACAAGATTGGTTGCGTCGTTGTATACAAGCTAGATCGGATAGGGCGTTCATTACAGCACTTGTTAAACCTATTTGAGGAATTCAAGAGCCAAAAGGTCGAATTTATCTCAATAACACAAAATATCAATACGCAAACACCTGAGGGGAAGATGTTCTGGCAGATGCTGGGTGTTTTCGCTGAATATGAACGGGAGCTGATAGTCGCCAGGACAAAGGCTGGTCTTTACAGGGCTGTTAAGCAGGGGAAGGTATTAGGCAGACCTCAAGGTAGTAAGGATACCAAACGAAGAAAAGTGTCTGGTTATCATCAGAGATGGGCTAAACAGGGCAGTAAATAATCCTCCCCCCGCTTATTTAACCTCTTTTGATCATATTTATCCCTAAATAAACAACCGGTGGTATATTTACTATGGTTTGTTTTATCCCTCCTGCTTGAAGTCCGTTTGTTACTAATTCATAATTGACTACATTAGTATGAAAATTGTATATAGTTTCAAGGAAATCGCAAAACAATTGGGCGAGGAATACGAAAAACAAAACCCGCCAGATTTTATTACGCATTTGAATTATGTTAAATGCTTAGAAGCTATTTCTAAGGATATATCTTTAGATACGAGTTTAAGCATTGAAAAAGCTATTGAATGCAATATCAATGTAAAAAACAAGGTAAATCTAATCAAGCTGACTTTGGACAGCCTCGAACAAGAAAAGGTTCTTATACAAAAGAACCCGGAATATGCCGTGGTCTGTGTATCTTGGATATCCGTAAAGGCATATTACGTTATATTCAATATGTGTCTGTTGTTGAAGTACCTTGTAACCTGTAATAAGGATGCGTTTAATTCTACCCATTCAAGTGTCTTGGGCTGGCTCAAAGACCACATTGAGAGAAAAGAGATATTATTTAGTGATGAGAAATTCAACCGGCTTGTGAATATTAGGGAGGCATTAAAGCTAAAGATTAAATCAGGCTCAAACATTAAGAGATCGCCCGTTGATGTTGAGGAAAGGCTGACGCAAATATTTAAGAAATTAGCAAATTATAGTATTGAGGAATTTAGAAGAACGAATAGGATAAAAACGTTGCATAATAAGAAAAGTAAGGCTATGTATTCAAAATATATAGATGAAAGCTTCATAAGCCTATTCGACTTCTTCTATTGGTACAGGATAAAAGCCAACTATAGGGATCTTGAGTATCTGAACAAGGACATCCACGACGAACAATTTAAGGAGTATTTCCTTTCTTATTACGGGTTGCTTGTGAACCTTTATAAACCTTTGGGCGTACTCATAAATAAAATAGCTATGGTTAGGATTGGCCATAATATTATTTAAATAGTTACTCAAGAGGATGTTTTTCAGCGGCTTTTCTCAGGTCTTTCATCGTAGTGTGTAAATATATCCTCGTAGTTGGCAGTTCAGCATGACCATTGGGAGGCGCTCCCGGGCAACCAACCTAATATTGCTTAGATTATGGCGGCTAACTCTAGTCTACTAATAACCAGATTCGCGGTATAATATCAATATCTTATGAAAAAGAAACGGACGGAAAGCTCAGCGTCACGAAATACCTATTTAAAGCAAAAAGACACTATTGCCATCCTAGAACAAAGCCCAAGATTTAAGCAGCTCTGCGAAAGCTTTAAACAAAAATGGGGCACAAAAAACTGGTGGGAGGCTGAGATAGAAGGGGAAGACCGTTATCAGGTAAAAAATATGTATGAAGATGACTTAGCGGTAATCCGAAAAGAATTCCGCTTGGGCCCCGAGTGGGAGTTCGGCATATTGGAGTACATATTCTCGGGGGAAAAAATCTTCCCGCCCCCCTCACGAATTAACATCCAGTATGATCCGTTGAAACAAAAAATTATTATTGAGCTTGGTGTTAATTCGACAATCAATGACATAAGAGATAATTGGTCAGTTATCGAGAAATTTAAAAAGATGGTTTTTGGCAAAGACCGAGCCAGTTTGAAGCCCATTGAAAATCTGAGCCGAGACAGAGAAATATATTCGTTGCATAATGAAGGAAAATCGTATAAGGAAATATCGGAAATAATGGGCCTTCACTTATCACATGACGAGGTCGGAAAAGCATGTAGAAGATATATAAATAGGCTTCAGATCAACAAAAAACAGCCGGACACATAAAATCCCTTTTCTGCAACCTATCCAGGCCTCCTTCCCCAATTTAAAATGAATGTCGACCAATAATGTGGTCGGCATTTTTTTTGCCGATGCGCAAAATATTGGGTCAAGGAGGTGAAAATATTCATGGATGACGAAATGTCGCCGTTGGATCGGTTATGTATGAATGCTGTTGTTGAATATGTTGTACGCCCCGAGCATCTTGAATTGGTAAAGGAATTCTTTGCCTTGATGGAAGCTGAGGATCGTGAGATGGCTTTTGTCCCGAAGAAAAAGACCATTCACAATAAGAAATAAGGTCCGTGTTCAGATAAACATGGGCGCTAGCAAGTATCAGCTAGCCGCTCAAGCGCCAATTTGACCTTATTGGGCTCATGTTTCGTCTCTTGGTTGGAAAACACTTAGGAGGTAAATAAAATGACCAAAAGATATGGATTAGAGAGCTTCAAGGATAATTCCGTGAATAATGATTTGTTGCTGCTGAAGGCGGGAGGGAAGGCGCTAGTGCGGCTCCTGCAAGAACCTGAAGACATGGCCGTTATAACAAGGCACTGGGCAAAGGGGTATGGCTATATTCATTGTATAGGAGCCGACTGCCCGCTGTGCTCAAAGGCGAGCGCTGAGTGGGGCGCTCCGATCACCAAGGCCAAGGATACGTTCCTTGCCCCGTTAATTGACCGAACCGATGACAAGGTCAGGGTATTCGAGGGAGGGCGAACCATCAAAAATACGCTGTTACAGTTTTATAAGCTGAACGGCAGTATTACGCAGAGCGATTTTGTTATTAAGCGTAATGAAGGAAAAAAGGGGAAAGATACATATGAAATGATCCCGATTGTTAAACTCCCGGTTCTGCTGACACAGGCAGAAATTGATCGAATCAAGGAGGTAGACCTGGAATGGTTGATCAAGCGGGGCGATAGGACCGAGGCTGAAATGTTGACCATTATAGATACCATAATGGCTAATAGCGACGACAATTAACGTGTTCGGGAGCTGAAAAGATGATTATAATCTATTCTCGATAGGAGGGGAATGAAATGTCCGATTATGAAGCGGCGGGCAAAGATCAAAACATTAGACGGCTGACGACCAAGGAGAGTCAGGCTCTGAATGGTGTGTTAACCAAGGTTCTGAAGTTCTTGGAGGCCGAGGGGGACAATGACAAGGCGACCAAATATTTAAGAAAGGAACGGGGCATTAGCATTGACGACTTGTCGGGGCTCAGGGCATACCATTCCGATCATTCTTGCGGGGAGATCAGGGAAATGCTTTTGCTGTCAGGAGGCAAAGCGGAAGAAATTAACTGCTATGAATTTATGGGGGATGAGCATAGCTGGTTCTTTAAGGATAGTTTGATTGTCCCTATTGTTCGGGATGGTTTAGTTGTTAACCTCTATAGCAGGGCGCTTTCAGATCGGCAAGCAAAGCACCTGTTCCTCAAGGGGCTTGGGAAGGGGATATTTAATTATGATGCTGGTAAAGAGGCGGAGGCGATTATATTAACTGAGTCCATTATTGACTGTATGACGCTTATAAGCAGAGGTTACCCTGGCGCAATGGCGGTATGCGGGATCAAGCCATCCGAAGAACAAATCGACCTGTTAAGAAAGCTAAGAGGCAAGAAAGTATTTATATGTTTTGATAATGACTCAGATCAAAAGATCAACAGGGGCAGAAAAGCGGCGTTAGAGCTAGGGAGGATTATCCCTGACGCTCGGATAGTTGAGCTGCCAGCTGAGGACAAGACAAAAGTTGATATTAATAGCTATTTTAAGGAAGGAAACAGCAAGAAGGATTATGGTGACCTGCTCCGTGGCGCAAAAAGGGCGGCATGTTATGAGCCGTTCTTAGATCGGCATGGCGAAGATGAGCTGATTTATCGGATTGGTGAACTGGATTACCTTGTTAAGGAGCATTCATTTGCTGGGAAAGGCGGGAACATAACGGCAGTAATCGAGCTTTATTCCAGCAAGGATCTGATTAATAAAGATGAGGTCAAGCTGTGGAAAGGGTCTTCACGGGACGCTTTTATGAAGAAATGCAAAATGAAGGCTGCCCCCGACATTGAGAAGCAGTTGGTCATGCTTGAAAAAGCATTGATAGCGTTTAATAAGAAAAGCGTTGCAGATAAAAGCAAGGCCGTTAAAGTGCTCAGCGCCGAAGAAAAAGAGGAAGCTATGGCGTTCCTGAGGAATCCGAAGCTAATTGATCAGGTGCTTGCGGACCTGGAATCGCTAGGGTGCGTGGGAGAAAACCTTAATAAGCTATTGCTGTATCTTTCGATGACATCAAGGAAGTTAAAACGACCGATAAGCCTTGTGGTAAAGGGGGAAAGCTCGGGCGGAAAGTCATACATAGTAGAGAAAGTATCCGATTTATTCCCTGAAGAAGATGTCATAGCCAGAACGATGGTTTCAGCCAAAGCTCTGTTCTATTTAGAGGATAAAAATGCGCTGAAGCACAGGGTGCTTATTATTTATGAGAGAAATGGTGCTGAATCGAGCGATTACTCTATCCGTAGTTTGCAGAGCGAGGGTGGCCTGTCTATGTCCGTAGTCCAAGTTAATCCTGAGACAAAACAGATGATCACCGTAGAGAAGAGCATTGAGGGGCCTGTTTGTTATATTGAAACAACAACCAAAGTATCTATCCACCCGGAGAACGAAACTCGTAATTTCGATCTATTTATTGATGAATCTGTTGAGCAAACCAAAAGAATCCAGCAAATTCAATTATCAGAGTATTTGCCGGAAGAGAAGCTATCGGCGAAGCGGACAGAAAATATTATAAATCTCCACCGCAATAGCCAGAGGCTGCTGGAGACGAATAAGGTAATGATCCCTTACGTTAGATACATTGAATTCTCGCAGGAATTGCTTCGAAGCCGAAGGGATTTTCCAAGATTCTTGGCGTTGATCGAAACCTCCGCCTTGTTACATCAGTATCAGAGAGAAAAGCATGATATTAGCGGAGATAAATACATTATCGCAACCCTTGATGACTATGCTGTGGCGTATAAAATGGCCGAGCAGGTCATTCTGCGAACCGCAAAGGAAGTTGCGCCAAAAACAGAACAACTGGTTCAGGTGGTCGATGCAATGCTCATAGACATATCTCGTAAATGGGAAGAGAAAGACTATCGCAAACAAACATTTACCGTTGAAGACATAACGACAAGATTGGATTGGTCGGTGCCGACCATTACGAAGTATCTCAAGGAAGCATGCTCAACAGGGGCGATTATTTTGGTTGAGGGCGGGAGAGGAAGGCTCTGCCACTACAGGTTAATCTCGCGAGAGAAGATGTTTGTAAGTGTCTTGCTTACGCCAGAAGAACTCAAAGATAAAATTGAAAAGGGCGACTATGAAAAGCAAATATTATTAGAAAAAGCTATTAAGGCGGCTGAGGATGCGAAGGAATCCTTGTTTGGAGAAGAAGACGATGATGATGAGCAGGAAGGTGAGGCAACAGCTTCAGAGCATGGATCTGAGCCAGGAGGGCCGGAGGACGAGCCGTAGAATAAAGGTATGAAAAAAGCTTTAAATATTAGTTATTTATAGGTTATTTGTTATTGCTATAACAAAAACAATAACGTTGAAAAGATAGAAAGGGAAGGCTATAGGAAATATTTTAGAAGTGGATTAATAAATAAATGTATAAGGTTGGCTTTTATTAGTTTCTAGGTTTCATTATTTCTTGGCAGGATAATAAAAAAGTTATAAAAATTGATTTTTATATGATTTTTATAGGTTTATAGGTTGACGGACTGTCTAAAAAAAGGGGGCAATAAACATGTTCCAAGATCCGGATATTGATCAATATGATACTGAAGTGACGGGGAAAGAGATGAAAGATATCTATGAGCTATTGGAAGGGTGGGTCAGGGAGGACGAAGAAGGCGAACAATCGAGCAAGGGGTAACCATTGGTAAGGGTTGCAATATATATAAGAATATCTGCTGAAAAAGAGGATCGCGAGGATCGGTCTTTGGATACCCAACAGCTGCGATGTATTGAATGGTGTAAACATCAATTTCCATCAGGCTTTGATCACGAAGTCTTTTCTGATATTTGTTCGGGCACAATTGAAATCAACAACAGAGAATCGGGGAAGCTGCTAATAAAGAAGCTTAAAGAGTTCGATTATATTGTTGTTAACCGACTTGACCGGATGTTCAGAAATGTTGCTGATTGTAGCGAAAAGCTAAAGGTATATAAACAGCAGGACGTAAAGTTCGTTTCTCTTTCGGAGCATATAGATACTTCTAATGCTATCGGAGATCTTTTAGTCAACATTGTCTCATCAATCGCACAATTTGAAGCTAAATTAGATGGGGAAAGAATAAGGGAGACTAATGCGGCAACAGCAGCTTCTGGTAGATGGACAGGAGGGCAATATGCGCCTTATGGTTATGACTATGATAAAGACGATAAGGATAATAAAGGGCTAAAGATCAATAGTGATGAGTCATCAACGATCAAAATGATATTTCGTTGGTTTACAAAAGACTTATTGAGCGGAAGGGCGATCGCCGACAAGTTAAATGCGATGAAAGTGTTCACTAAGGCCGGCAAAATGTGGATGAGCCAAAGAGTCTTAGCAGTTATAAGGAATCCGATCTACACCGGTAAAATTGCTTATGGTAGACGAAGGCCTGTTTTAAGTACTACGAGAAGCGACAAGAGATGGTGGAAACAAGCAGAATCAAAAGACTGGCAAATAGCTAAGGGATTACATAAGCCGATAATTGATGAAGAGGAATTCAGAACGGCTCAAAAGATGCTGGGAGAAAGGAAAAAGACCGCATCTTTTAGTCGGCTCAAAAGGTATCATCTTTTAACCGGGCTAATCCGTTGTGGTTTGTGTGGCTATTCAATGGGAGTTAAAACATGTAGATCAACCCCTAAGCACCCCAGGAAGACGTCATTTAGCACATATTACTGTCGTGGATATCTTTATGGGGGGAAACATTACTGTAAAGGTGTTAATGCTAATTATAAGCGATTAAATGATGCTGTTGTTCAAGCGGTAAAAGAGAATATTGAGGGGACAACTTTTGTTGATGAGTTTAATGAGCACCTCAAAAGCAGGAAAAAGAAAGAAATTGTCGACATTGAGCCATATGTTAAGCGGCTCAATGAGAAATATAGCAAGCAAATTGAGATGTATGAAAATGGATTAATTACTCTGGATCAGCTAAAACAAAGAAAAGAGGCTTTGGATAAAGAGAAGGCAGACCTGTTCCAATCATCAAAGAATGAAACCAAGCAAGCCGTCTCAATAGGTAAAATGAAAAAATTCACATCAATCTGGAGAAAGATGACTGACGTAAAGCGCAAGATGTTCTTACGAGAATTGATCGAGGTAATAATCGTAAAGAAGGATAGGGCGGTGATTAAATTCAAGCATTTAAAGCTAAATGGATGGGAAACAGAGAAAATAATTCATGGCTATTAAGCCAAATAATCACTGATGTGTTTATGGGGCTAATGAAGTTTCGACGGCAAGGATCAGCATAATTAATTATAACATTTTTGCTATAATCAGTTACTATATGCCAGATCAGGATCTAACCGCCCGGGTCGTCGCCCAGTATCGGGGTAAATACCGCGTCAGAAGCGGCGCCGCCGAGTGCTGGGCCGAAGTGACCGGCAAAATGATGTTCTCCGCCGCAGCCAAGACCGATTATCCGGTCGTTGGCGATCTGGTCATAATATCAGAGTTGGAGCCCGGCCATGCGGTGATCCGGGAAATATTGTCCCGCAGAACTATTCTGTCCCGTAAAGCTGCGGGCCAGGATGATGTACAGCCGATCGCGGCTAATATAGATGTGGCTTTTGTGGTCCAGGCGGTTGACCGGGACTTCAATCTGAACCGGTTGGAGCGGTATTTGACGATCGTTAAAGCGGGCAAGATCGAGCCGGTCATTGTGCTGAACAAAAGCGATCTGGCGTCAGAAGAGGAATTAGCGGACAAAGTCGCGCAGCTCAAAGAGCGATTCCGGGATATCGAGATCGTCACGACCAGCGCGGCCGACGGCTCCGGGATCGCCGGATTGCGTCAAGCCATCAGCAAAGGAAAGGTCTATTGTTTTGTCGGATCTTCCGGGGTGGGCAAGTCATCGCTTATTAACGAGTTGCTGGGCCAAGAGCTGTTAAAGACGAAAATGATCAGCGCCTCCACCAAAAAGGGGAGACATGCCACCACTCACCGTGAACTGTTTGTCCTTAAAAACGGCGGCATGGTCATCGATAATCCGGGGATCAGGGAGGTTGGCTTGGCTCAGGTAGGCGAAGCGGTGGCGGATGTTTTCAGTGATATCTCTGCGATAGCTAAGGCTTGTAAATTTGCCGATTGCACCCACGACCACGAACCGGGTTGCGCCGTTCTGGCTGCGGTCCGCTCCGGGGAATTAAGCGAGGCCAAGTATCAGAACTATCTTAAGCTGAAAAAGGAATCCGCTCATTATGATCTATCGAGCCTGGAAAGGAAGCAGAAAGAGCGCAGTTTTGGGCGAATGCTCAAGAACTATAAGAAGCAAGCTGGCTAACGCCTTTTATTTGTAGAGCAGAAAGAAGATCCCGAAAGCGATCAGGACGATGCCCGCGTAATTTTGGCTTAACAACTTTTCCCCAAGCATAAAATAGGAGAGCAGAACGACAAAGACGTAAGTCAGGGCGGTCAAGGGAAAAACCAGGCTTAATCTGAACCAGGAGAGAATGAACAGCCAGAGAACAAAGGAAGCGGCCATCAGTCCGGCGCCCAGCAATATGTAGGGACTTCTTAACAAGCCCGGCAAGATTAGAAAAGCGTCTTTGGTGCTTTGCAGCGAAAAGCCGGCCATTTTGCTCATTCCCAGTTTCAGGAATATCTGGCCTAAAGCCATGACCAAAGTATAAATAAACATCCAGGTCAATAAATGCCGCATGACTGGTGAATTATAGCATATTAATGATTCACCCCCCTTGCTCCTGACCGCTGTAAAGTAATATAATAGTCCCGATGTACGAGCACCATAAACAGCCGCTGCTCCCCTTTAAGCATTTTATCGTTCGGCTAACCAAGAGTATCTTTATCGCCCTCGGTTTTATCGCCTTCTCGTTATGGCTGGGCGCGGTCGGTTATCATTATACGGAGGGATTATCCTGGCTGGACGCTACGCTCAACGCCTCCATGATCCTGGCCGGCATGGGACCGGTTGACGTATTGCGGACATCGTCCGGCAAAGTCTTTGCCACATTTTACGCGCTTTACAGCGGCATCGCCTTTTTGACCACGGCGGCGATCCTCCTAGCGCCGATCATCCACCGTTTCTTGCATAAGTTCCACACCCCGGGAAAATAAGGAGGAGTTATTTTGATCTGGTTAATTTGTCTGGCTCTGGTTGCCATCTTCTCGACCGTTAATATTGTTTGGTCCAAGAAACCCCGGACGGCGGCGAATATCATTGAGATCATCCTGCTTTATCTATTGGTTTTCCAGGTCGGGGTCATGGGCCTGCTGGCTTATATTAACCATGTGTGGAACGGGGCGGCGATCGCCGCGCTGATCGGTTGGCCGGCCGGCAGCCCGTTCCAGTACGAGGTCGGGATGATGAACTTGGGCCAGGGCGTGCTTGGGATCCTCTGTATCTGGTTCCGGAAAGATTTCTGGCTGGCGACCGCGATCGTTGCTTCGATTACGATGGTCGGCTGCGGCGTTGGTCACGTGCGGGAGATCATCTACAACAACAACTGGTCGCCGTATAACGCCGGCCTCGGCATCTGGATCGAGACTGTTCTGATGCCTATCGCCCTCTTAACGCTGGTCAGTATCCTTCGGCGGTGGAATAGCCGAGCAGGTTCTTGACCGCGCGGCTGGTGTTATAGAGACAGGCCATTTCGCCCGCCAGGTCGTTCCAGTTGATGACGGAGGCGGACATGACGACCGTCACATCCTGGACCGGATCGCAGAGCGCGGTCGTTAAATATCCGTTATGCGCCCCGTTATGACCGTAACCAAGCCCCGGTATCCTAAAGATCCCCAGGCCGTAGTTCCTGGCCGTGGCTTCGGTCGTCATCAGGCCGACGGTCGCGGCGTTCAAGCCCGCTGTTCCTTCGATCAGCGCTCTCATCCACTTAGCCAGGTCGGCCGGCGTGGTGATCACGTTCCCTTCAGCCAAATGGCCGGACATGTTATCGACCGTGACGTCGGTCAGGGCGCCGGACAGGTACTGGTACCCGGTCTCGAACGGAGTGGGGATAGTTCGGTCCGTCCCCAGGTAAGGGAAACTGGTCTTGGTCAAGCCGTTCGGTATTAACAGGTTTGCCTGCATGAACTGATCGTAGCGCAGGCCGGAAACCCGCTCGATGATCTTACCGAGCAGGGAATAGCCGGTATCGCTGTATTCGTAAGAAGCGCTGGGGGTAAAATTGCATAGTTCACAGGTTGCCACGACCCCGACCAGCTCGTCACAGGTGAATGTATGCTCCGGATCGATTCCCTTGACGTAATCGAGGTAGTTATACCCGGCATACGGCTCGGTTTCCGTGGAAGGAATATCCTGGTTAGTGATGTCCCACACGCCGGCCCGGTGGTTGAGGAGCAGCTTGATCGTGATTGCGTTCTTGTTGGGGATATTATAATTGGCGGTGTTCGGGACATATGGTTCGGTCGAGCCGGGGATGTTAGCGGTGATCAGGTCGTCGATATTCAGCTTCCCCTGCTGATGGAGGAGCATAATGGCCGCCGCGGTATAACTCTTAGTAGTACTGGCCCCGCGGAAATGGGTGTCCGCGGTCCCGCCCGGCATGTTGGCCGACACGTAGAAACTCCCTTTGGGGGAAATGATGTACATCGCCAAACCGCCGCCAAAGTTCGCTTTCCCCGCGCTATAGTTCGCCCACTCGGCCGCCAGTAAGGCATTAAGGTACGGCTGGTACTGGCCGGGCCCGGAGCTGCTGGTGCTGCAACCGGAGAGGAGCGAGAGACCAAGGATCGCGGCCAGGCCCAGAATAAATAATTTGTTATTCATTATAATAACGGCGTTAATTCACCGTTGGCCGGGACGAACCAGTTGTCGGCCGCGATCGGCGTTGCCGATTGTTTCGCGCCCGGTTTGAAGTCAAGCTTCTTCAGGTCGATGGCCCTTAGGTTGGTATTTTCATCGTCGATCACGTAATAAACGAGGTTCTTATGGTCGCGGACCAGGCCGTATTCGGTGATGCTGTTCTTCACTTCCCCGTTGACCAGCGTTACCCGATCGAGGATATGCCTGGCGTTATTGACCGCCTCGCGGGCATTCCTGGACCGGGCGACGAACTTGTTTAAAACATAGATCCGGGCAAAACGGCTCGGCGGGAGCGAGTCGCCCGGTAAACCGAGCATACCGCCCCGGTCGTTGTTCAGTTTATTGTACCGGGCCAGGGTTTTGACCATCTCCGGGAACGGCGGGTCGTTGGTCATGACGTTGTACGGATTATCGTAGATCTGCCACTTGCCGCCGACGAACTCGACGACCAGGCTCTTCTTGTTCCGGTCGTGAATCGCCAGATGGAGCGGCAGGAGCATGTTATTCATCTGTTTATACGGCACGCCGGTGACGACCGTTTTTGTTAACGCCAGTTTGACCTCGTCGACGGTGGCAAAACTGCCAAGTATCCAGTGGGCGACGTCGCCGATCTGGATCACTTTGCTCCGGTCAACTTTGGAGACGTCGGGATATTTGGTCGCCGTCAGCCAAAGGGTCCCGATTGATAACCCTTTCTCGTTCAAGCCATCGGTAAAAGCGGGGAGGTGGGCGACGTTGGTCCCGACAAAACCGTACTTTGACGTCCACTTCATGTAAGTGTCGGTCTCCGAGAGGGCGGAAACGCACTTCTCGCCGCGGGGGACGACCACGACCTGCGCCTGCAGTTCGAGACCAAAGTCCATTGTCCGGGCGGAGACCACCTGGGAACCGGAATTATTAAGCAGGAAGTCGGAACAGGCGAGGGCGGGCAGGGCCAAGACCGCGGCCAGCAGAACGAACAATGTTTTTTTCATTGAAACCTCCATAGTTAAGAATGATTTTGCCACTCCCGCCTTTCCTTGTCAATGGAGTCCGCGACGCGATAGAGCAATAAAGATGAAAATGTTGAAATATTGTCTTCTTTATGACGACAGTTATCCGGAAGTTAACATGGCAATTGCCAGGATCGCACCGCGAATAATCCAGCCCAAAAGAAGGCTGGCCCTATTGGTCAACCAGGCGGACCAGCCGGCTGACTGGTCGATCCCGTATTCCCGGATCTTGGCCCGGTCAGGGAACTGGGGGAGAGGGAATTGCTCGATCTATCAGCTGGAAGCGGCCCTAAGGGGCGGGCGGCTGGACCTCCGGTCGGACGCGGCCTATCATCTGGAACACCGGGAGAAAATAACCGGGCCGGAGCGCGACCGGCGCGTAGCTGAGGCCTGCGGGACGGTCGAGATCGCTTACAATGAAATGATCGACAATAAAGACCCGGCCTGGGGATACGGAGTGATCGAGCGGCGGGCGAATTTTTCCGACGACCTAAGTTGGGGGCTGGCGCAGATGTGCTTCAATATCCATTGTGCCGTTGATGTTTACAAATATCGGGCCGGCTCAAGGGTTGCTTATGAACAAATCCTCAAAGTATTCCCCGACCTGGCGGATCCCCAGGCCGCCGTTTACCGCGCGCTGGCGTCTTTCTCGCAAGTCGCGGATAAGGATACTTTGACGCTCATGTTTGTCCGGGCGCACGGCCTGCCGGACCGGATCGGGGACCTGCTTTACCGGGAGCTGCTGGACAAGCTCGACGCCATTGCCGGTAAAAAGGTGCTGGTTTTTATGGCCTGCCATTCAGGGGCCGTTGTTGACCATGTGCGTGCTCGGGCGACCGCCGCGGATTATCTGGTCATTCCGTCGACCATGAAAAAAGATCTCGGCTGGAATTGGGGCGAAGATGTCATGCTCGACGAGCTGGCGCTGCTGGTCAAGGACAGCCGGCCGCTGACCGAATTCGGCGACGCGCGGATCTTCCACGCGGCCGGCGAGCGGCAAGCCGCCGTCCCTTATTACCCCTTTGACGCTGTTCTTTAACAAAAACCCGGATTATAATGATGAGTCATGAATAAATGGCTTGGCCTCGCGTTGATCTTGCTGATCGTGATTTGCCTCGGCTTGGGGTTTTTCTTTATTAACCGGAAAGAGCCGGGGACAACCTACGAGGGCGTCCTCCCCGGCGCCGATTGCGCGGGCT
Source organism: Candidatus Margulisiibacteriota bacterium (assembly GCA_041650855.1). Classification (NCBI taxonomy): domain Bacteria; kingdom Bacillati; phylum Candidatus Margulisiibacteriota; species Candidatus Margulisiibacteriota bacterium. Next base: position 237,746 of record JBAZKJ010000001.1, on the reverse strand, counting down.
TAAAGACCGAGCTGACTTTGTACCAGGACGGCACTTATTTCTTGAAGGAAACCTATCTGGCGACGCGGGACGGGGACAAAACATTCACTTCCGCCGGTAAGTGGCAGACGGTCAAGTTCGGTAAGTACGAGATCATCCAGTTGAACTACAACAAACCGCAAGAGATCTACAACTTCCGCCAAAAAGACGCCGATCATCTTGTCGTTGTCGATAAAGAGCTAAAAATGATCGATTGTCCGATGAATTTGACGTTGAGCAGAAAGAAATAATAAGACTCGTCTGTTTGGCTTATAAATATCAGATAATCTGTTTGTAGAAGTGTCTTAAGATCAACTGTCGAAAATCACTACATTTCCCCCGTTGTTCCTCGTGGCAATAAGATTGCTATAGGCTGGACATGAACGAACTTGTCCCGCTTGAGCGGATCGAAAGCAAAATATACTTGATCAGGGGACAAAAGGTGATGCTGGATCGGGATCTGGCCGCCCTGTATGGAGTGGCGACTAAAGTGCTAAAACAAGCGGTAAATAGGAATCTGGACCGGTTTCCAGAGGACTTCATGTTTGAACTTGATCGGAAAGAGTTCGATGATTGGAGGTCACAATTTGTGACCTCCAACGCGGATAGGATGGGGTTGCGGTGGCGCCCTTACGCCTTTACCGAACAAGGCGTCGCAATGCTTTCATCGGTCCTTAATAGCGAACGGGCAATACAGGTTAATATTCAGATCATGCGGGCGTTTGTGAAGTTCAAACAGGCGCTATTTTTCCATAAGGAACTGGCGCTGAAGCTCGACCTATTGGAAGAGCGGTTTGGCAAACGATTGGATAAGCATGAGCGGGAGATCGGCGCGATCTTTGAAGCGATCCGCAAAATGTTGATCGTGGAAGAGAGGCCAAAGAAGCGAATAGGGTTTATTTGAGAAGCTGCTTAGCAAATTCCCGCGCGTTTTGGATATCCTTTTCGTTCGGCCGGCCCTTGCTGATGCCGCCGAAAAAGTACTTGATGAAACTGAAGTCGATAAACCCCGGGCAGGTAAAATCACCGATCACCGCAAACCCCTTTTGTGCCAACAGCGGTTTGAACCGGTCGTTAAAAAGTTTCAAACCGAACGTGTTGGTGGAAAAAACAAAGGCCTTTTTCCCTTTTAGCTCGGGCAGCCTGGCGACCAGGTCCAGGATGCCGACATGGAATTTGCTGTCGTAAACCCCGGAACCGAACCCGATCAGGTCGTAGCCGGCTAGGGAGGTCGGATCAACATCCGCCGGCGCCGCGATCTTCGCACCCAGGACCTCGGCTATCGCCCGGGCGACCTTTAGCGTGTTCTGGTGATGGTAGGAAGCGCAGATTAGTAACGTTTTCATCGGGAAGCTCCTTTAACGAACAGCATTTTCGAGAAAGCGAAGACCCAGTTGTCGGGCAGCAGGCGTTTCAGGAACAAAAGGAATTTGCCGTCCGTTCCGACCACGTAGCGGAACTTGTTGCGGTTGTCGGAGGCCGCGCGGTAGATCACCTCGGCCGCTTCCCGGGGCGGGTGGCCGCCCTTATCCATCTGCTCGATCCACGGTTTGACCCGGGCGATAAAGGGCTCGTAATCGGTCAGCTTGGGGTCGACCAGAATATCGGCCGAGGAGTGGCTGAACTCGGTCTTGATCCCCGCCGGCTCGACGACCTTCACCTTGATATTTAACGGTTCCAGCTCAAAACGGAGCGCTTCGGAAAAACCTTCCACCGCCCATTTGGTCGAATTGTAAAGCGTGTAGAGCGGGAAAGTCGTCCGCCCGGCGACCGAAGTGACGTTGATGATCAGGCCATTCCGGCGCTGACGGAAATGGGGAAGGACCGCTCTGGTAACTGCCATTAAACCGAACAGGTTCGTCTCGTACTGGCGCACGATCTGCTCCCGGGTCGCCGCCTCAAAAGGACCGACCGCGCCGTAGCCGGCGTTGTTCAATAAGACGTCGATCCCGCCGAACCTGGCGATCGTCGCGGCGACCGCCGCCTCGATCGTTTCCGGTTCCGTGACGTCGAGCGCCGGGCAAAAGATCCCCGGCAGGGCGCTTTTCCCCGGCTGGCGCATCGTCGCCGCCACGTTCCAGCCGCGCGCCTGGAAGAGGAGGGCCGTTTCTTTGCCGATTCCTTGCGAAGCGCCAGTGAGCAAAATGGTTTTCTTGTCCATATCACGATTTTCCCACCCGCGACCCTTTCTGTCAAATATGTTGAAATAACCGCCGAACATCGCCGAAAATAGCTTTGAACGGTTTTGGCGCAATAAGGAGCAAATAAATGGGGGTTACAACTGTTGGACCGGCGCGCACGGCCGGCCCGACCCGGCCGGTAAACAATTTCGAACGGATCACGCGGCGGAAACAGGAGCAATTCAACCGGCTGCCACTGAGCGGTTTCCGGGACCCGTCGGTCAAAGGACTGGTCAGGGAGATCGTCGAAGGCCGTAAACAGGCGGCCGCGGAATACGCCGCCGGGAACGATTTCCTGAACGCCGGTTTCCAGCTCGGCCACGCCTCTTCCGCCGTCGAAATTTTTGCCAAATATTTTCTGGTGCAGGAGCGGACGGGCGACCCCCTGCCGGTGAGCCAGCCGGAAGCGGTTACCCTTTTGCAGGAAGCGCTCGCTTTGCGCACCGCATCGCTGCAGCAGTTCCAGCGGCTGAAAAGATCGACCCTGCAGATCGCCTACGCGCTCTCTTACCGGGCCAACGCCTTGAGCTTCCTGCGCAAGAACGCCCCGGGATTCGACACGCTCGCCAATCTGGAAGAGGTGATCGAGAATAAGGAGCGGGCTTACCGGTTGTTCTCCGATAAGCGGGAAATGCGCGGCGCGACCTTTGAGCTCGATAACCTGGTCTCGCTCTATTTCGAAAAAGGGGAACGGTTCGACGCGGAATGTTACTTAAAAGCCGCCGAACGAGCGCTTGCCATGTACGAGCTGATCAAAGATGCCTTGGCGGCCCTGCCGAGAGCGGTTAGCCCGTTGAAAAGAGCGGTGTCCGCCTACCGGCGTTACGCGCGGCAGGTAAGTGATCCGGAGAAACGGACGTCTTATTCCCAGCTCGCGGACCGGCTGGAGAAAGGGATCAAGGCTCCGGCGTCGGCGCGTTAGTCGTCCCCGTTATCCACTGGCCCGGGTTCAACCAGCTCGCTTCGTAGGTCGTCGCGAAGTGGACATAAGCATCGCCGGCCGCTTCCAGCAAGGTCAGCTCCGGTAACTCAAAAGCGTAAAATATCCTGGTCGCCCGCGCCCCCTGGACGAAACACCACGCCTCCACTGTTATCCCCGTTGCCTGCCGGATCAATGTCGCCATATCGGCATAACGCTGGGAATATTCTCCCCAGATCAGGTCGGCTTCAAACGTGGTGACCGGGTGCGGGTCGGTGTAATGGACCCCTTCGATCGAGACGGTCCCGTCGCTCAGCGGGTAAGCGCGTTCGTACCAGTATTCCTTGTTCATCGTGATATAAGAGGGATATTGCTGGGCGGTCGACGTCGTCGTCCCTTCATCCCAGATCGCCCGGTAAGTTTCGGTCGAGGTATAGCCGTTGATCGCGTTAAGGAGCACGATCAGGTTGTCGCGGTTCGGCGAACGCGACCAGAACCCGTAGCTGACGCGGACGCCGGCCCGTTGCAGTTTCGGTTCCAGCACCACCGCTTCATAAAAAAGCTTCGTGGTAAAGTCCTGGCTGGAAAGTTCGGCCAGTTTAACGAGCGGATCGGTAAAGATCGGGCCGGTCGAGGGTTGGCTTTGCTGGCCGCAACCGACAAGCGCAAAAAGGCCGATCGCCAGCAGGAAAAGATCAACGGCTCGTTTTTTCACGCTGGTATTATAACAGAAATGGGGAAAAGGGACTGGGGAACTGAGGAACCAAAAGCATTAATGGGTGAAATGTCGGGGACTGCCGGGCGATAAAAAGGGTATGCTCGCGGCAAACAAAACCAGGCAGGCCAGTAATTTTCTTGCCACCCGGCAGGCGATTATCAACCGGGTCAAAAGCGCCGGTGTTGGCGGGGCGGGCGATTTCCATCCGTTAAAACTCGGCCTTGGCTTGACCGATCGCTGTAATTCTCGGTGCGCTTACTGTTCCGCCAGCGTTGGGCCTGACGGGAAAGAGTTAATGTCGCCGGAGATCATGGCCAAAGCGCTTGTTGGAGCAAGAGAGAGCGGTATTCCCGCGGTCGTTTTGACCGGCGGAGAACCGACCACCCGCTTTGAAACTTTACTGGGAGCGGCGGCGCTGGCTATCAGGGCGGCATGGCTGCTGGCGATCCAGACCAACACCAAAATGCCGGAGTTGACCGCCGTCAGATTGTTCGACCGGCTCTGGCAGAACGGGTGGGGAAGCCGGACAGAGAACGTTTTACAATTCAACCTTTCTTACGCTTTGTCGCGTTCCGAAGAGGAAGCCAGGGGGCTTATTAATTTTGTCCGCTTGTTCGGTGAGAGCGGCCTTAATGGACAGATCGTCATCGAGGCTTTGCACGACCAGCCGATCCCCGCAGAGGAAGGGATCGAGATCATGAATCACCGGTTGGGCGACAGGCTAACCGGTTTGGGGTACCTGTTCCAGACCGGAGAGAAGCGCCTCAGGGTCTTGAACAATTTCCCTTTAATGGTAGGCCGCGCGAAGGTCCTAAGAGAAATGCCGCTCGGGGCGATCATCCGGGAAAATAGTCCGTTGCTGGAGCTCGATTCTTACCGCCGGGTCGAGCAAATCGCCGAGGATACTATTGCCGTTGATCCGCTCGGTTTTGTCTACCCGGCCGGATTATACATGTATCTCGGGTTGTACCCGATCGGCGACCTGGTCGAGAACACGCTTCCCCGGATCATTGCCGACGCCAATTTTGACCCGGTCCTGATCATGATCAGCCGGGGAATGGCGGGCGACTTGTATCGGCTGGCTGCTAACCTCTATCCCGAGTTCGGCCGGTTAACGGCAACGTGCGCCGACCCGTTCGAAGTGATCGCCGACATTCTGGAAGAGCCGGACAAAGCCCTGGCGATCATGGACAAAGCGGCCGATTACCTGAAGATCACCGCCAGGGAATAGACGAACATCGTCAGGTGGATGAGAGGCAAGGCGGCCAGCTTCGGGATCGGCAGTTTTTCCTGCAGGCAGATAACATTGGCGATAATGATCAGGATAAAGCCGAGCAGGAACCAGACGGGAACGACGCTGCCATAAAAATACAAGAGTGAGCCGCCGACCAGCAGGTGGAGCAGTGAAAACCCGGCGATCCACGCTTTTGCCCCGTTGATCCCGTACAGGATCGGGATCGCCTTCATCCCCCGGGCCCGGTCGTTCTTCACGTCGATCAAGTCGTTGATCCCCAGGTGAGCTTCCGCCAGCGGATAGAAAAAGAGGAAGATCAGCAGCGCCGCCGGGTCGGGATGCGCCACGCACAAGTAGCCGGCGACGGGAAAGAGGGCGAAATCGGTCCGGCCGATCAGTTGCGACCAGGGGAAAGACTGCCGCCGTTTCTTCAATTGGTAGAAAGCCTCCGCCGCAAAACTGTAACAGCCGATCGCCATGACGTAGAGCGAGTGCGGGAAAGGAAGCGAGAGCGTTAAGCCGACCGCGCCCAGGAAACAGGCGGCGAACAACCCCCAGGCGGCGCGGACGCTGATCGTGCCGTTGGCCAGCGGCCGGGTATGGAAGGGGCGGAAATAATTGGTCAGGTCCGGTTCGACGTCTTTCTTGTCGTGATCGACGTCGATCAGGTCGTTCAGGATAAAACCGCATTCAAAGCCGAACGCGGCGATCAGGACCGCCTTGACGACCAGTCCGACCGAGAAGCCGCCGTGGAGAATAAAGCCGAGGAACAGCCCGCCGCAGAAGATCGCCGGCCAGGCGGGAAGGAAATGGAGCCGGAGCAGGTCGAGATAGGCTTTAAATTGTTTCATTTAACCGCTATGGCGAAGGACTGGCGCGGTGCGCCGGCGGCCAGGTTGAATTTCTTCAGGTCGACCGTTTTCCAGGCGGTATTATCGTAGGTCTTGAAGTAAAGGACCCGATTGGTCAGGTCTTTAATCACTACCCACTGGGCGAAGCCGTATAAAAAGACGTCGGGCACTTCGGTCGGTTCCTTGACCGCCCCTTTCGGGATATCGACGATGTTAAGCAGGTGTTCGGCCAGGTTGACGGCCCCGGCCGCGTTTTTCGGCGGGAGGGCGGCGTCCAGGGCGAAGGCCAGGCGGACGAAGCGGGAGGGCGGCGTCCAGTCGCCCGGCAACCCGTGCAAACCGCTGCCGACGCCGGTCGCTTCGATCTTGACGCCGTTGAGCGTTTTCGCCGCGACGTCGCGGGCGTTCAGGTTGACGTAATTACGCAGGTTGCTCAGCTGCCAGTCGAAACCGGGGCGGTTGGTCATCACCCCGAGCGGATTGTCATAGACCTGCCTTTTCCCGCCGATGAACTCGATCACCAGGCTGCGGCCGGACGCGTCGTGCACGGCGATGTGCATCCCCAGGTCCTTGAGCTTTTTGTTGCGGGGGGCGGTAATGCTGACCGTCGTCAGCGCCGCTTTCACTTCGTCGACGGTGGCAAAGCTGCCGAGCAGCCAGGGGCCGAAAGAGTCGACCGGCAGGGAGCGGCCGGCGACTGCCGGCTCATATTCCGCGCCGGCGTACATCAGCCCGTCGAGCGACAGCCCTTTTTCGTTGAAGCCTTCCACGTAAGCGTCCTTGATGCCGAACGCGTTGATCGCCAGGAAACCGTATTGCCCGGCGCCGCGCGGGACGACGCAGACCTCGGATTTAAGATCGACCGGGAATTCCATTGAACGACCGACCACGATCGTGCCGTCCTGGGCTTTGACCCGGAAATCGCTGCAGGCGGCGGCAAGCGGAGCAAGCAAACAGACGATCAGGGGCAGGAGCACGAAGACCGATCTTGATTTGTTCATTTTTTCCTCCCGGTTAGTGCGGGGTCCGGGCAGTATTATAGCAAAATGGCCGGGGCCTTACAGTAGATTGGATAGAGGGAGAGAAAAGGGGCAGACCAGATCGAACCGGGAGAACTGTTCGCCGAACGCCCGCCGGCAGGCGAGCGCGATCTTCGGCAGGTCGTTTTCCCGGACGAAGAATTCCGCCGGAACGGCGGGATCGAACGATTTGACCAGGCCGGTGATCGCCAGCCGGACGTATCCCCCGGTGTAACTGACGGCCGCCCGGTAGACCCGGTCGCCGTAAAGCTCGAGGAAAACCGGCGAGAACATCTTAACGCACTCGCTGTGTTCGCCGTCCGCGCCGACAAAATCCCGGTTGTCCATCCGGCTGATCTTCGGGAGGATAAGCGACGCGTCGTCGGTGATCCCCGGCAGCCCGGCAAAGAGATACGCGCCGTGCCCGTCTTTCAGCGCCAGGTGCCGTTCGCTCGGCTTGATCGGGCGGGGGAGCGTCAGCGTATTGCCGATGAAGATCTGGCCGGTGCTCCCCGTGACGAGGGGGAGGGATTCGGCGCGCGTGGGATCGGCGATCAGCCTGACGTTCGACTTTTGCAGGGCGATCTCGAAAACCTTTTTTTCCAGGGGGGTCAGGTCGTGGTCGCCGCCCAGCAGCAGGGAATCCCTGACCTTTTGCAGGTATGGGGCGCTGCTCGGCTCCCCGGCGAACCGCCGCAGGCTAAAACCGTTCTCGCTCCGGGCCAGGCCGTATTTTTTCCCCCGCTGCAGGGCGATGAACAACTGGAAGAAGTCCATCCCGAGATTGTCGGACAGCAGGTCGAGCTCCAGCGTTCCGCCGGAGCGGACAAAGGCGCTAAGCAGCGCGAAGTTCCGCATATAGTTCAGCTGGGAGGAAAAAGTGGCCGTTGGATTGGTTTCGTAATCGAGCGGTTCGCGGCCGGTCAGCCCCTTGACCCGGTCGGCTTCGGCCAGCAGGTTTTTTTCCAGGCCGAGCAGGGCGAGGGAATACCGCCTGGTAAAAGCGTTGCCCAACTGGGCGCCCACCTCCGGGTGATCCGGCCGGAGCTGGTCGAACAGCGCGCGGGCCCGGTTCGCTCCGGAAAAACTGCCGTGGTCATTGAGCAGTTCGCTGCTCCGGAGCGTCATTGTCCGCCGGGGGGCGATGGTGGAAACGCTTACCATGCCCTTTTATCGCCCGGAAACCCGGGTGATTTCAGGCGGAAACGCTGGCCAGGTGCTGCCGCGACTTGGAGTAGAAGAAGCCAATTATCCCGAAGGTAATGACCGGGGAGAGCCATTCCGGCAGCTGAAAGCCAAAGGCGCGTAATAACATGATTATCCCCAGCGCCACGATCGAGTACATCGCCCCGTTCTTCAGATAGAGATACTTCCTGATCTGGCTGATGCCGGTGATCGTTAGCTGGCGGACGACTATGGCGCCCAGGCCGTTACCGATCAGGATCAGCGGGATCGACAGCGTAAAGGCGAACGCCCCCAGTACCCCGTCGATCGAAAAGGTGGCGTCAATTATCTCCAGGTAAAAAATCTTGCTGATATCAGAGTAGTTGCTGCCGAGCAGCTTTTTTTCGTTCTCCTCGGCGTTTTGCTTGAAGCCGTGGGTGATAAAGAAAGCGGTCGAGCCGACGATCGCCCCGAACGCCATCATCGCGTCGCGCTGCAGCGCGAACCAGGAAACCAGCGTCAGCATGAGGGAAACGACGGCGTAAAACCAGACCCCCTGACGGAGAAAGAATTTTTCCGTCTTCGGCAGGCCGAAGTTCTTGTCCTCCAGAAAAAGCCAATGGAGAAAGAGAAAGATCAGAAATATCCCGCCGCCGGCCAGGAGGATCGGAGCGGAACTTTCAACCGCCGCCACGACCGCCGGGTCGCTGGAAAAAGAGGCGGTCAGCGCGCCAAGCGGGCCGAGCGCGGGATTGACCGACCAGACAATTAACCAGGGGAGGAAACCGCGGATCACAAAGACCGCTATCAGAATGCCCCAAATCAGGAACCAGCGCCGCGCTTTTTGCCCCATCGTGGTCAGGACTTCGGCATTGATAATGGCGTTATCAATGCTCGAGATGATCTCGAACAGGCAAAGCCCGGCGATCACTAACAAGGCTGAAAAAAGGTTCATCAGGACTCTAGATCCAGCCCAGGACCGCGCCGAAAACGATCAAGCAAAGCGCGTCAAAGCCGAGGATCGCGCTGACGGCAACCACCTTATCCCGGACCTTCTTCATATCGTGGACCCAGAAACAGACCACGAAGAAGGGGAGATAACCGATCAGGAAGATCAGCCACGGCGCCCCAAGGTTCCACCACGGGAACTCCCAGGTCAGCGCGCCGACCAGGTTGAGAACGACTTCGATGCCGACGGCGAGCAGGGAATTGAGCACGGCGAAGAACCAGCGGTTCGGGATGCCCCAGATCTTCAGCTTCTTGTCGGCCGGAAGCATTTTGCAGGCGTAAACGCCCATAATGGCGAACATGAAGGTGATCTCGATATTCAGGCCGATCAATATATTGTAAGCGGTGGCGCCCGGCGTTCCCCAGACCGGAGCGAATTTATTGAAATGGAAAAAGAGCCCGTTCCAGATCTCGTTGAACCAGTCCATCCCCCACAGGGCCAGGCCGCCAAACACGATGTTCCAGTTCTTTCTTTCGACCTCGACGGAATAGATGTACAGGACGACCAGGAGCAGCGGAACAACGTACCATTGAAAATGCGCGGGATCGCGGAGGATCGCCTGGGCCTGTTTGGCACTTTCTGCTATCATTTTTCATCGCCTCCTGGGCGGATTATAGCATAATGTTTTGTTCAGCGGCGATAGTAGTCGGGTTGCCGTGGCCGGGGTAGACGGCGGTCTCGGGCGGGAGCTTGAGCAAACGCTTGAGCGAATCGACCATGGCCGCTTCGTCGGAATAGGGGAGATCGACCCGGCCGCATGTCCCGAGGAAGAGCGTGTCGCCGCTAAACAGGACTTTTTCCCGTTCATTGTAAAGCGAGATGCCGCCGGGCGAATGGCCCGGCGTGTGCATAACCGCAAAATTCAGCGTTCCGCATTCCACCTTATCCCCGTCCTGGAGCAAGCCGTCGGGCTGGGGGGCGTCGGTCGTTTTTAAGCCGAATAGGTCGGCCTGGTGCATCAGGAAGCGGGCGCCGGTCTTCTCCTTGAGCAAGCGGATCCCCTCCAGATGGTCCCAATGGCCGTGCGTGGCGACGATCAGCGTTAATTTCAGCCCGTTCTTGGCGAGCAGGGCGAGGATCTTTTCCGGTTCCCCGCCGCAATCGATGACCAACGCCTGCTTGCTCGCTTCGTCTGCCACGACATAGCAGTTGGTCCGGATCGGACCGGCCTTGAGCCGCTGGACCTTCACCCGACCAGCTCCCGGAGCTTGCCGAAATCGTCGATCAGGAAGTCCGGCTTTTGGGCGGCCAACTTTTCGCGGCTGTCGAACCCGTAGGTGACGGCGCAGGTGCGGATTCCGGCGTTCTTGCCGGTCTCGACGTCCACGGTCATGTCGCCGACGAGGAGCGTTTTTTCTTTGCTGATCCGCTCCTTTTTTACGAGTTCGTTGATCGTGCAAGGGTCGGGCTTAAGGCAGGTCGAGGAATCGCCGCCCAGGATCTGCGTGAAGTAGGGGCGTACCCCCTGTTCCTCCAGGATCAGGTGGATGAATTCGTCCCGCTTGTTGGAGAGGACGATCTTGATCTTGTCCTTGAAGTATTTAAGAGTTTCCCGGACGTGGGGGTAAAGCCGGATCTCCGGGACCCTGGCCCGGACCTGATGGTAATAACGGTCGCGCGCCTGCCGGAGCTTAGCCGGGTCGTCGCTCCCGATCGCGCCGGCGACCAGGGCTACTTCGCCAAAGCCGATGTAGCTGTTGATCTCCGCGGCGGTTTTGGGCGGGTACTTAAGTTCCTCCAGCATCGCCTGGATCGCGGCGACCGCCGCCGGCAGCGAGTCCGCCAGCGTGCCGTCAAAGTCAAAGAGGAGCAGGTCGACCGGTATCATTTGATTTTAAGTATAACATAGTGCTATTATCTACCCAAAACAGGGGGGTAAAATGAAAAAATGTTTATTGGTTGCTTTGGTGCTTGGTCTCATGGCTGGTTCGGTACTGGCGAATACGCTCAACGTTTCCGGCCGGGCGGGTATGTACAATCCCGGGTCCGGCGTCAGCTCTTCAATGATGTACGGCGTGGCGGCTGAGTACACTTTAGTGCCGAACGTTTCGCTCCGCGGCGCAGTCGATACCACCACTTACAATGACGCGCTCGGCTCGGTCACTTACATGCCGGCGACCGTCGACCTGATCTTCAGCCAGACTTTTGCCGGGGTGGTCACTCCCTACGCCGGCGCCGGTCTCGGTTACCATTCGGTCACCAGAGGCGGGTCGACCAACTCGACGACCGGTTATCAGGCGGAGATCGGGGCCAGAATGGGGGTTGGCGGATTGACGGCCGGTATTGAGTATCGCTATATGGTACCCGATGCCACCAAGTCCACTTCCACCTCCAACTCCACCGCGTACGTCCAGGGCGGTTTCTCGCAAAGCTTCAACATTTAACCGGCCGTGGAGCTAAATGGCAGTTACGCGCTGAACGCGGCCCCGCCGGCGGAATGCCAGCTTGCCCTGCTTGAGGACGGCCTGCGCGTCAAGCCCAAAGAGGGGCCGGCGCTTTTTTACTCCCTGCGCGACATTGTTGAGCTGGCCGGCGCCGACTTCCGCATTTCTCTCGTCATGTTTTCCGGCGAGAAGCTCGCCTTGAGCGAGCTGGGCTACGACTATGAGGACTTTCTCCGCACCCTGGCCAAACGGCGTAACGAACAGATTATCTCGGATCTGCTTATTAAGGAAAAGGTCCGGCTGGGCGACGTTAAGGCGGAGCTGGGCGGCGTTCCCTGCGAGCTCCGCTTATACGAAACCGCCCTGGTCATCATGCCCGACAAGGCCGAGCTGATCCGCGTGCCGCTGGCGGAGATCACGGAAAATCGCCAGGCTGATTTCCGCTTGACCGTCAAGGCCGGAGATAACCGGCAGTATGTTTTTACCATGATGGGGAGCTGGCTCGAGCCTTTCAGCCGGGAGCTGCAAACCGCTTTGGCGGAGCTCAGTTTGCGGGCCCAGGCGCTGCTCAAAGCGTTATCGCCCGGTTTGAGCCCGGAAGCGACGCGCCAACTGGCGGAACATTTTCGCGAGGGGCGGGCGGCCGCCCAAAAAGAGGTGGCAAAGCTGGCGCCCGGTCTCTGGCCGGTTTTGGAGCAGAAATTGGCCGGCGCCGTGGAGCAGGGCGACCCGCAATATTTATTTTCTTTGGCGGACCGGGAGCAGGTTTTGTTCGGTCTCAAGCGCGGCCTCGGCGGCGGCGGCGAAGCCGATTATCTCTGGGCGCTGATCCCGCTGCCCAAGCAGCGGGCGGTCGCCCTGGAAGCGGTCTCCCTGTCCGCCGAAGAAGAGGATAGCCGGGCGACATACTTTTTCCGCCTGACCGGCCAAGACGACCTGCCGCAGCTTAGCCGGGCGCTGTGCGAGATCAATTTCCGCCGCGAACCGGTCTATCTGCCGGCGGAAAAGCTGGAGGAGCCGCAATACCAGCGTTATAAATTCTCGATCGCCCGCCTGCCGGGCCTGAAGCTGCTGCGCGAGCGCTTCCTCGGCCGCGCCATCCACTCCGACGCGGAGCAGTGGAAAAAAAGTGTGGTAGAATTGCTCGGGATCGAAAGCGATAAGGAGGCCTCCTGATGGTCGGTTATAAAGTCCCCTGCCGGTATTGCCACGAATTGATCTCGTCCGACGCCAACGTCTGCCCGTTATGCGGCAAAGTGAACCCGGCCGGTTCTCCCCGCTGTCCTAAATGCCGCAACCCGCTAAAAAAAGAGTGGCAGAAATGCGAGCACTGCGGTTTGGAACTGCAAGTGAGCTGCCCCAAGTGCGGGCAGAAGACTTTTTTCGACGATTACTGCGCGGCGTGCGGCGCCCGGCTGACGGTCGTCTGCCCGAAGTGCAAAACGGAACAGCCGCCGCTGGGCGACAACTGTGCCAAATGCGGGAAACCGCTCAAGGGGGGTAAATAACGATGGCGCTCCAATCCTTTACCGATAACATGCAGGACAACTCGACCGAGGCCGGTTTTCAATTCACTTTTTATTGCGACCTCTGCCGGGAAGGGTACAAGACCAAGTTCGTGGAATGCAAGGCGACCAAGAAGGCCGGTTTCCTGAAAGGGCTGGCGGCCGGCGTCTCCATGGCGGCTTCGATGATGGGGAAATATAACGTCGGTTATAACCTGGAACGGGGAGCGGACTTGCTGACGCAGCGCTTCAGCGGGATGTCGCCCGAATGGCAAAAGGAACACGACGCGGCGTTCGAGTTAGCCCAGAACGAGGCAAAAGAGCATTTCCACCGCTGCCCCAAATGCAAAAAGTGGGTTTGCCCGACCGACTGGAACGAGCAAGAAGGCCTCTGCGTCGATGACGCGCCCCGTCAGGCGATCGAGGTCGCCGCGGCCAAAGCGAAAAAAATGGTCAAGGATATCGAAGCGCAGGCGGAAAATACCACGGTCTTCAAAGGGGAGATCAAAAGCAAGCAGACCCTCTGCCCCAAATGCGGTAAACCGGCAGGCGAGGGGAAGTTTTGCGCGAACTGCGGCTCGCCCCTGGGGCTGGTCAAATGCGCCAAGTGCGGCGCGGAAAGCCCGGCCGGGACCCGGTTCTGCGGCGAGTGCGGGACGAAGATCTAAGTCTTGTGAGTGATATCGAGGTTCAGCTCTTTTAGCGTCTCTTCCCGGCCGATCAGGACCAGGGTGTCGTTCGCCTCAATGATCGTGCTCCAGGCCGGGATCACCATGTTCTCGTTCCCCCGGCGGACCGCCAGGATCGTGACGTTGAACTTGTTGCGCAGGTCAAGATCGGCCAGCTTCCGCCCGACCCAGCTGGCCTGCGGCTTGGTCCCGATGATGGCGATGTTCTCCCCGACGTCGAAATAATCGAGCACGCCCTGGCTGGTCAGCTTGTTGACCAGCTTGATGGCGGTATCCTGCTCCGGGAAAACCACCTGGTCCACCCCGATCTTCTGCAGGATCTTGCCGTGGACGGTGTTCTGGGCCTTGCAGATGACGGTGGGGATGCCCATGCTCTTGCAGATCTGGGCGGCGACGATGTTGCTCTCCATGTTGGTCGACTCGGCGATGATCACGACGTCGCAATCGCAGACGCCGGCCTCCTTCAGCGCCGCCTCGTCGGTGATGTCGCCGACGAACGCGTGGGTCACCTGGTCCTTGATCCCCTCGATCACCGCTTCGTCCTTATCGATGGCGATGATCTCCTGCTTCTTGTAATACAATTCCCGCGCGATCTTGCTCCCGAACCGGCCGATCCCTAATACCGCGAATTGCTTTTTCATCCGATCGAAATTCCCTCCTTTGGTAACTCGACTCTCGGTTCTTTTTGGCCCATGGCCAGGGCGAGCATCAGGGTAAGCGGGCCAACCCGGCCGATGAACATCACCAGCATTATGATCAGTTTCCCGGCGGAACTCAAGTAGGGGGTGATCCCCATTGAAAGGCCGACGGTGCCGAAGGCGGAAAAGACCTCGAACGCTTCTTCCATCACGCCGAAGCTCTCCGTGTTGTTCAGGACGAAGATGGCGAGCGCCACGACCGTCAGGGCGAGAAAGGCGACGGCAAAGGAACGGCGGATCGTTTCGGCCGGCACCCGGCGGCCGAACAGCGTCGTGTTCTTAAAGCCCTTCAGCGTCGCCCAGATCGTCGCCAGGATCAGGGCGAAGGTCGTCGTCTTGATGCCGCCGCCGGTACCGCCCGGGCTGGCGCCGATGAACATCAGGAACATGGTGAACAGCGCGGTGGCCGGCACGACCTTGCCGAAATCGATCGTGTTAAACCCGGCAGTGCGCGGCGTTACCGCCTGGAAATAAGAGGCCAGGACTTTGCCCTGGAGGTTGAGCGGCCCCAGGGTCTTGGGGTTGCTCTGCTCCAGGGCGAAGATGAGGATCGTGCCGACGAACAGCAGGGCGAGGGTGGCGGTGATCGCGACCTTGGAGTGGAGCGATAATTTCTTGTGCTGCAGAATGTCGGCGATGACGATAAAACCGATGCCGCCGACGATGATCAGCGAAGTGACCGTCAGGTTGACGACCGGGTCGGTGACGTACGGCATCAGGTTGGCAAAATTGGCCGGCAGGGCGAAACCGGCGTTATTGAACGCCGAGATGGAATGGAACACGCCGTAGAGCAGCCCCTTTTTCCAGCCGAACTCGGGAAGCCAGCGGAGAAAGAGGACCAGCGCGCCGGCCCCTTCGATCAAAAAGACGATACTGAAGATCTTGCGCAGGACCCTTAAAACATCCTGGGTCGAATAGATGTTGAGCGCCTCCTGGATCATCAGCTTCTGGGAAATAAAGAGCTTTTGCCGGAAGACCAGGAGAATGAAAACGGAGAAGGTCATGTAACCAAGCCCGCCGATCTGCATCAGCCCCATCAGTACGACCAGCCCGAAAAGGGAAAAATGGACGCCGGTATCGAGCGTTACCAGCCCGGTGACGCAGGTGGCGGAGTTAGCGGTAAAGCAGGCGTCCAGTAAATCGGTCGGCGTGCCCTTGGCCGAGGAGACCGGCAGAGACAAGAGTATCCCGCCGGCCAGGATCACCAGAAAAAAACTTAAAGCGATAATAACGGGCGGCCGCAAATGGAACATTTCCCGATTATATTAATACTAATTTGTATCGAAAGCAACTTGGTGCTATGCTACTGCGCTTGATGGCCAGTTTGCTGAAAAAGCGGGTGTCTTTATTTGGTTCGATCACCGGTCGGTTGAAACGGCTCTTTATCGGTGAAGCGCGCAACCCGCTTGACCGCTCGGTTTTTCAACACCTTTCCCTGATCGCTTTTTTTGCCTGGGTCGGTCTCGGGGCCGACGGTTTGTCTTCTTCCTGCTACGGACCGTCGGAAGCTTTTATCACGCTCGGTAAACACCATTTTCTCGGTCTGCTGGTCGCCCTGGCGACCGCGGTCACGATTTTTGTCATTGCCGAAAGCTATTCCCAGATCGTCGAACTGTTCCCGACCGGCGGCGGCGGTTATATCGTCGCCAGCCATTTGCTTACGCCGGTGGTCGGCATGTTCTCCGGCTGCGCTTTGTTGATCGACTATGTTCTGACGATCACCCTCTCGATCGCCAGCGGCGCCGACGCGTTGTTCAGCCTGCTGCCGCCCGATTGGCTGATCTGGAAGGTCCCTTTTGCCCTGGCGGCTTTGGTCATCCTGATCGTCCTTAACCTGCGCGGGGTCAAGGAGTCGGTAATGGTGCTGATGCCGATCTTCATGCTCTTTGTCCTGACGCACGCGTTCGTTATTATCTTCGCCCTGGTCACCCATTTGTTCAATCTGCCGGAAGTCGCCCGGGCGACGGCGGTCGATGTCCGCAGCTCTACCGCTGAACTCGGTTTTCTCGGGATGGTCTTTTTGCTGCTGCGCGCCTACAGCATGGGGGCGGGGACTTACACCGGGATCGAAGCGGTCAGCAACGGTTTACCGATCCTGAAAGAGCCGAAGGTCCAGACGGCCAAAAAGACGATGAAGTATATGGTGATCTCGCTGGCGTCGGTCGTGCTCGGTTTGATGTTCGCCTACGCGCTTTACCAGGTTGCACCGGTGGAGGGTAAAACGATCAACGCGGTCCTGTTCGAACGGGTCGCCGGCAATTGGGGGATATTCGGCCTGACCTTTATTTTAGTCACCCTGGTGTCGGAGGCGGCGATCCTTTTTGTCGCCGCCCAGGCAGGCTTTATAGACGGCCCCCGGGTGCTGGCCAATATGGCGGCCGACCGCTGGGTGCCGAAACGTTTCGCTTTATTGTCCGACCGGTTGGTTTCGATGAACGGGATATTGATCATGGGGATCGGGGCGTTGATCCTGATGGTCGCGACCGGCGGGTCGGTCGGTTACCTGGTCGTGCTTTACAGCATTAACGTTTTTATCACTTTTTGCCTTTCCCAGGTGGGGATGGTCAAGCATTGGTGGGAAGTCCGCCGCACGGTCAAGGACTGGCGGACCAAACTGGCGATCAACGGGATCGGCCTGCTGTTGACCGGCTTTATCCTGGTCTCGGTGGTCGTGGTCAAGTTCTTTGAGGGGGGCTGGATCACCCTGCTGATCACCGGTACCCTGGCGGCGCTGATGGTCCTGATCAAACAGAACTACGAGCAAGTCGACGAACAGATCAAGAAACTCGACGAGATCGTCGACGAGGTCGAGGCCAGTCAGCCGGTCCGGGATATCCCCGAGGTCGCGAAGAAAGAGGTGAACCGGCAGGACCGGACAGCGATCGTTTTGGTCAAGGATTTTAACGGCGCGGGGCTGAAGACGATCTTCCATATTTTTCCGTCGTTCCTGACGCCGTTCCGTAATTTTGTTTTTGTCCAGGTCGGGCTGATCGATTCGGCCGCGTTCAAGGGGACGGAAGAGCTGGACCGGGTCCAGCGCAAGGTCTCCGGCGAGCTGCAGCGCTACGTTGAATTAATGAGAAGGCACGGCTACCACGCGGAAGCGCACGCCCTTTACGGGATCGACACGGTCGAAGAGATCGAAAAGTTCGTGCCCGAACTGCTAGCGCGTTATCCCAACGCGACTTTTTTCGGCGGGCAGATAATTTTCCCCAAAACGGCGATCGTCGCGAACATTTTGCACAACCACACGCTTTTTGCCCTGCAGCGGCGCCTGTACGAAATGAAACTCCACCTTTATGTCCTGCCGGTCGAGCTTACACCGGTGGTTTATTCTGGTATAATTAGCCCATCATGAGCAAGGAAGCCCAGCGCCTCGAGTCGTACCGCCGGACCGTCGCCGTCGTCGTTTCCGTGGTCGTCATCCTGCTGTCATTTTTGATCGTTCGGCCGTTCCTGGTGGCGATCCTCTCGGCCGCCGCGCTCGCTTACATCTTTTACCCGCTTTACCTGAACATCCTCCGCTACCTGCCGAAAAAGATCCGGGCCAAGGAGCTTGGTTCGGTCCTGACCTGCCTTTTTATCGTTACTTTAGTGCTGATCCCGACCATTTTTATCACCGTGGTGCTGACCGCGGAGATGAAAAGCGGTTATTTATTCCTGCAAAACTTCTTAACCGACCAGCAGCCGCTGAACAACTTGCCGCCGGCGCTCAGCCAGTGGTCGGCCTATCTGCCGCAGTTCAAAGAGGTGGCGACCGATCTGGCGGGCCAGCTGATCGGCGTGGTCCAGGGAGTACTGAAAAGCGTTCCCGGGGTCATTCTCAATATCTTTATCACCGTCTTTTCGATGTATTATTTTCTTAAGCACGGTAAAGACCTTTACAAGTTCTTTTCCGAGCTGGTGCCGCTGCCGGAAGGCCGGTACAAGCAGATATTGCTCCGTTTCGACGATCTGAGCCGGGGGATGATCATGGGGCAGATCGTCGTCGGCTTGGTGCAGGGGACGCTGGCCTGGCTCGGTTTCTGGGCACTGGGAGTCCCCAACCCGGTCCTGCTCGGGTTCCTGACCGCGATCATCTCCATTATCCCGCTGCTCGGCGCGGCCGTCGTTTGGATGCCGGTGGCGCTTTACCTGGTCTTTGTCGGGATGATGTCCGGCGCCTACTGGCCGGCGATCGCGCTTTTTATCTACGGCACGTTCGTCATCAGCCTGATCGATAATTTCCTCAAACCGAAGATCGTCGGCGACCGGGCCAAGATCCACCCGCTGGTCATCCTGTTCGGGATCCTGGGCGGCATCCAGCTGTTCGGTATCCCCGGCATTCTGATCGGCCCGCTCATCCTGACGATCTTCGACGTCGTCATCGAGATCTACAAGGAGACCCTTTAACCGATGCCGGAACTGCCCGAAGTCGAAACTGTCCGGCGCGGCCTGCAGCAGAGCATCGTGGGGAAGACGATCGCCGCTTTTACCTGTGATACTAAAAAAATGCTGAACCGGCCGCTCGCTTTCTACCGGAAAACCTTGCCCGGTCTCCGGGTGCAGAGCGTCGACCGCCGGGCCAAGATGCTGATCATCAAATTGACCGACGGCTGGAACATCCTCGGCCACCTGAAGATGACCGGCCAGCTGGTCTTTCGCGGCGGCCACCGGAGCGTTGTCGGCGGTCATCCGATCAAAGAGGGATTCGAAAAAGACCCGAACCGGTTCACGCACGCAACCTTGACCTTCCGGGACAAGAGCCGCCTCTTTTTCAATGATGTCCGGAAGTTCGGCTGGCTCCGGCTTTTTACCGATGACGATCTGGTGAAACAGCTTGACCACGACCTGGGGCCGGAACCGCTCGACCACCACTTTACGCTCGAGGTCTTTCGCCGGGAGCTGGCCAAACGGCCGAACGAACGGATCAAGCAGTTCCTGATGGACAACAAGCACGTGGTCGGCATCGGTAACATCTACAGCGACGAGATCTGCTATTTTGCCCGGGTCCGGCCCGACCGCCGGGTCAAAAGCCTGAAAGGGCCGGAAGTCGCCCTGCTGTTCCGGGGGATCAAGAACATCCTGACGGAAGCGATCAAGTACGAAGGAACCTCGATCAGCGATTACGTCAACGCGCAGGGCGAGGCGGGGGCGTACACTAAGAAGCTCCGGGTCTACGGCCGTTACGATGAGAAATGCTACGGTTGCGGCGGCACGGTCAAGCGGCAGAAGATCGGCGGACGGACGTCGTCGTTCTGCCCGGGGTGCCAAAAATGAAGTTGAACCCGACCAAGATCGTTTGCGTCGGCCTGAACTACAAGGACCACGCGGCGGAGCTGAAAATGCCGCTGCCGGCCGAGCCGGTCCTTTTCCTGAAACCGCCGAGCGCCCTGATCTTTAGCGGCGAAGCGGTCGTCTATCCGCCGCAGACCCGGGAGCTCCATTACGAGGCCGAACTGGCGATCGTGATCCGCGACCGCTGCAAGAACGTCAGCGTGGAAGAGGCGGCGAACCACATCCTCGGTTTTACTTGCGGCAACGACATCACCGCCCGCGACCTGCAGCGGCAGGACGGGCAATGGACCAGGGCCAAGTCGTTCGACACTTTTTGCGCCCTCGGTCCGCGGATCGTCAAAGAGGTCGATCCGGACAACTTGCGGATCAAGTTATTGCTCAACGGGCGGGTCAAGCAGGACTCCAGCACCGCCAACATGATCTTCAGCGTCGATCAGCTGGTCTCGTTCGTTTCGCAGGTGATGACGCTCGAACCGGAAGATGTTATCATGACCGGCACTCCCCCCGGCGTCGGCCCGATGGAACGGGGGGATACGGTCGCGGTGGAAATTGCCGGGATCGGCAGATTGGAGAATAACGTCACATGAGCAAAATAACCGGTTACGCGCGCCAGGACGAACCGACCTGGCTTTATATTTCGCTGGCCTTGCTGGCGCTGGGCGTGATCGCCGCGCTCCTGTACGGCGGGTCGGCGTTCTACCGCTGGGTCGAGAGCGGCAGCGCCGCGCGGCTGAAAGCCGCCGAAACGAAGCCGGCGGAGATCAAGGTCGCGCAGCCGGCGGTCGAGGTCAAGGCGGCGGTCGGCCCGGCCGGCGCGCTGGGCGGCGTCACGGTGGAAAGGATCACTTTTACTTCCGAGCTGGACGAGGACAACCAGCCGAGCGACGACCTCAGCGAACTATCCACGGCCGACACCAACACTCTTTATTGTTCCACCCGGATCAAGAGCGATAAGGCCCAGGCTGTCCGCCACGTCTGGCTGCGGCCGGACGGCAAGATCGCCGCCGACATCACCCTCCATTTGGGGACGCAGACGGTCGACACTTACAGCTACATTAGCTTGTACGGGGCGCAAAAAGGGGATTGGCAAATGCAAGTGAGAAACGAACGGGACGAAGTGGTCGCCGGGAAGACGTTTAAGATCAGCTAGCCTTCAATTCCCCGTTGCGGAAATCGATCACCAGGATATTCCCCGCCCGCAGTTCCACGCTGTCGGTCGCGTCAAGCTTGGCGGTCACGTTGAAACGGTCGGCGATCGCGCTGACGGTCTCGCCATCGCGGACGCGATGGAAGTAGACCGGGACCCGGGCGGCGATACTGGAGGCGAAAGTTGTTGCAGTACCCATTACATTATCTTATTCGCAAGATCAGCCGCAAAACTTGCGTTAAATTATGCTAAAATATCTTTTACTTGGGCCCGTGGCGCAACTGGATAGCGTATTTGCCTCCGAAGCAAAGGGTTGCGAGTTCGAATCTCGCCGGGCCCAAGTTTTTTATCATGGATTTCATCAAATTCCTCGGGACTGCCGGCGCCCGGATCGTCGTGGCCAGGCAGTTGAGGGCCTCCGGCGGGATCTGGCTGTCGCTGGACGGGACCAATCTATTAATTGATCCCGGCCCGGGCGCGCTGGTCCGCTGCCTCCGTTCCCGCCCCAAACTTGATCCGACCACGCTGGACGGGATCGTCCTCTCCCATAAGCACCTGGACCACGCGGCCGACATCAACGTGATGATGGAAGCGCTGAGCCTGGGCGGCCGGGCGAAGAAGGGGACGGTCCTGGCGCCGGCCGACGCGTTCGGGGGAACGGACCCGGTCATCTATAAGTACGTCCGCTCGTACGTGAAAAAGCTCGCCGTGCTAAAGGAGCGGCGAACGCGGCGGATCGGCAACCTGGCGGTCACGGCAGCGGTCAGGCACCGGCACGGCGGAGAGACTTACGGCCTGATCATCAAAGGGCGGCGGCGCACCGTCTCTTATATCACCGACACGAAATATTTTCCGGAGCTGGCGCGGCGCTACCGGCCCGACGTCGTGATCATCAGCGTGCTTAGCCCCCAACCGACGCCGTTCGATCACCTCTCGGTCGAGGACGCGCGGCTGATCATCAAGGCGCTCAAGCCCAAGGTTACCATTCTGACCCATTTTGGCCTGCTGATGATCAAGGCCGGTCCGCGACGGGTCGCGGCGCGGCTCGGCGCGGAGCTGAAGCGCAAAGTGCTCGCCGCCGGCGACGGCCTGACATTCCCCCTTTGACCGAAAAAAGTTTATATGATATATTACTGCTGCGATGCAGAAGAACATTAACCAGCTGAGATTCCTCGCGCTGCTTGCCACGGTCGGGATCTCCGTATACATTATAATGCAGCTGCCGATCACCCTCGGGCTTGACCTGCAGGGCGGCACCCGGCTGGTGCTCGAAGGGCAGGACACCGCCAAGGTCAAGATCTCCGATGACGCCATGGCCGGCGTCGCGGCCGTGATCCGCAACCGGATCGACGCGCTCGGCGTGACCGAACCGACGATCCAGCGCAAGGGAAAAGACCAGGTGATCGTAGAGCTCCCCGGCATCAAGGATCCCGAACGGGCGATCAAGGTGATCGGCGATACCGCTCTCCTTGAGTTCGTGGAGGCGGAGTGGTCGCCGGGCGATTCGCGCACCGTGTCGGCCGAGAAGATCAAGGAGTTTTACGGGCCGGAC
Source organism: Candidatus Margulisiibacteriota bacterium (assembly GCA_041650855.1). Taxonomy (NCBI): domain Bacteria; kingdom Bacillati; phylum Candidatus Margulisiibacteriota; species Candidatus Margulisiibacteriota bacterium. The sequence continues at coordinate 215,382 of JBAZKJ010000001.1, read as the reverse complement.
GCCCGGCTCGATTTCGTTAAGGAAATGCAGGGCGGCCGGGTCGAGAGCGAGCGGCCGATCATCCTTAAAAAGACCGTTTTGACCGGCGCGGACCTGAAAGGGGCCTGGCCGGGGCTGGACCAGTACGGGAACCCGGTCGTCGATATCGAGTTCAACGGCAAAGGGGCGGAGATCTTCGGCGAGGTGACCGCCCGTTCGGTCAACAAGCCGATCGCCATCATCCTCGACCGGAAGATCATTTCCGCGCCCAACGTTCGCGAACCGATCCCCTCCGGTAAAGCGCAGATCTCCGGCAGTTTTGCCGCGCAGGACGTCCAGGACCTGGTCATCAAGCTGAAGGCGGGCGCCCTGCCGATCCCGGTCAGGCTGATCGAGACCCGGGTCGTCGGCCCGTCGCTCGGCCGCGATTCGATCGACCGGAGCAAGATCGCCGGCGTCATCGGCTTTGCCATCATTATCGCTTTCATGGTCCTGTATTACCGCTTGCCCGGTTTCCTGGCCGACATCGCCTTATTAATATATGTACCGCTGACGCTGGCCGGCCTCTGTCTTTTCCGGGCAACCTTGACTTTGCCCGGCATTGCCGGCTTCCTGTTGTCGATCGGCATGGCGGTCGACGCCAACGTCATCATCTTTGAGCGGTTAAAAGAGGAGCTCCGGCTCGGCAAGACGATCAAGGCGTCGGTCGAAGCCGCTTTCCAGCGGGCGTTCGCGGCGATCCTCGATTCCAACGTCACCACGATCATCGGCGCGGTCACCCTTTTCTTCGTCGGGACCGGCACGATCAAGGGCTTCGCCGTCACGCTGACGGTCGGCATCATCGCTTCGATGTTCACGGCGCTGACGCTCACGCACATGATGATGAACATGCTGGTTGACGCCAAGATCGTGACCAAGCCGGAATCGAAGCTGCTATATAAATAATATGGATATAATTAAGAACACTAAAGTCTGGTTCCTGATCTCAGCCGTCTTGCTGGCGGGAGCGCTTTTTGCCTTCGGCTTTAATATCTTTGTCCACGGCAAGCCGATGAACTTCGGGATCGATTTTACCGGCGGCACCCTGCTGAACCTCCGCTTTGAAAAGCCGGTCAACGTCGCCGCGATCCGCGGCGTGCTCGACGAGTTCAGGCTGGGGGAGAGCGTGATCCAGAAATCGGGCGACAGCGATATCCTGGTCCGGACCGTGCCGCTGGAGAGCGAGACCCGGGCGGCGATCATCTCCACCCTGACGACCAAGGTCGGCACCTCCGAGATCCTGGAGGCGGACATCATCGGGCCGTCGGTCGGCAACGAGCTGACGAACCAGGCGCTCTGGGCGCTGCTGGTCGCTTCGATCGGCATCATCATCTACGTCTCGTTCCGCTTTGAGTTCGGCTACGCGCTGGCGGCGCTGCTGGCTTTGTACCATGACGCCATCATTACTACCGGGATCATGGCGCTGCTCTTCCGGACGATCGACGTCACCTTCGTGGCGGCGATCCTGACGATCATGGGCTATTCGATCAACGATACCATCGTTATCTTCGACCGGATCCGCGAGAACCTGAAAAAGCCGGCGCTGGCCAAGAAAAAGTTCGGCGAGCTGGTCAACATCAGCATCTGGGAGACGATGGCCCGTTCGATCAATACCGTGTTGACCGTCATCGTCATCGTCCTTTGCCTCCTGCTGCTCGGCGGCGAGACGCTGCGCGAATTCTCCCTGACGCTGCTGATCGGCTTCTCGCTCGGGATGTGCTCTTCGATCTTCGTCGCCCCGCCGCTTCTGGTCATCTGGCACCAGTGGGAATCGAAGCGCTAAAGTACGGTTTCCTCGGCCTCGTCCAGGGGCTAACGGAATTCCTGCCAGTATCCTCGCAAGGCCATCTACTGATCGCTTACCGTTTTTTCGGCTTGACCGAGAACCTCGCTTTCGACACGGTCGTCCACCTGGCAACGGCGCTGGCGGCGGCCGCCTATTTCTGGCGCGACCTCATGGCGATGTTACGAGTCACGAGTCGCGAGTCGCGAAAGATGCTTGGCCTGGTTCTGGTTGCGACGGTGATCACCGGCGTGCTGGGGATCGGCTTTAAGGATTTCTTTGAGGCCTTGTTCGCCGATTTTCGCTACGTCGGCCCGTTCTTTATCGTGACCGGGATGGTGATACTCCTTGGCGAATGGCTAGGGACTAGGTACCAGGGGCTGGGGACCAGGGGAGAAGAACGGATGAACTGGCAGGATGCTTGCTTGATCGGGTTGGCGCAGGGGGCGGCGATCATTCCGTCGCTGTCGCGGTCGGCCATGACGATCTCGGCCGGTCTGGCCTGCGGTCTGGAACGCCGGCTGGCCGCCCGGTTCGCTTTCATTATCGCCATTCCGGCGATCGCCGGAGCCGGTTTGCTGCAAAGCAAGGCGATCTTCAAGGCCGGAACGATCGGGATCGGCGCCTGGCCGCTGCTGCTCGGTTTTCTGGCCGCCCTGATCTCGGGCTGGCTGGCGATCAAGCTTTTTATGACCCTGATCGAGCGGACCAGCATCCGGGTTTTTGCCTATTATTGTATCGTTCTGGGTCTGGCGGTCATGCTGATCGGCGCACTGGTCACTCCGGCTCAGGCGGCGGTTAAAAAACCGGCCAAAAAAGTTACGGTCAAGAAGAAAGCCCCGGCCAAGAAAAAGGTCAAGAAACGGCGGGTCCGCCGGCCTTATTACCCTTTAGGTTCGCGGCCTAAATTCCCGGTCGCGGCCGCAGAAAAGCCCAGGCCGGAACCGGCGCCTGCGCCGATCATCATGCCGCCTGTCCCCGAGAGAAAGCCGGAGGGAAAAGCGGGCTGGTTCGCGGAAGGCGGATTAGCCGGCGGAGCGCTGGCGATCACAGGGGGCTATGGCAAGCAATTCAGCGATAAACTATATGTAAGCGGCGCGGCCGGGTACGCCGTTGGCAGCGGATTCGGTATTGTCGTGCTCGATCCGGTCAGGGTAAGTTACGACTTGGGGAATTATTATGTAGGGGCGGGGTTGAACTACGCCATGTATTCCAAGCTGGTCAAGAATATTCCCGGACTGGGGAATATCAGCGAAAAGAACCTGGCCGGTATCGAGCTGCTTGGCGGACTGAAGATCAATGAACGGTTGTCCGCCCGGCTCGGCTACAGCACCTGCCTCGGCCTGCGGGTCTCGGCCGGTTACCTGTTTTAAAATATGGCTGCCGGGGTATTGACAAAACAGCCGGTTAATCATAAAATGACTCATTCTTCCTAGGAGGGAAACTATGTCTAAAAAGGTTTGGTCCGGTCTGTTTGGGTTCCTGGGTTTCTTGCTCATCGCGGTCGTTGTTGCCTCCTCGTTCGGTTGCGCCACCACCAGCTCCGGCGGAAAAGTTGATCCGGGTATATTGACCACGGAAGCGGTCACGATCAGCGGATCGGCCAGCTATTCCGGCGGCGTGGTCGACATTTCGCTCGGCGCCCTGATCGTTTCCGGCGAAGCGATCACGGTGGAAGCCTCCAAGTTCTCCATCTTTGTCGGCAAGTCCGGCACGGCGACCTCCGAATGGAAGAGCGTCGACTTTACCGTCCCCGGCTCGGACACCAAGAAGCCGATCGACGTCGCTTTTATCCTGGACAACACCGGCAGCATGTCGGGCCGGATCAAGGCCGTCAAGGACAGCATCGCCGCTTTTGCCGCTTCCCTTGAGGCGGGCGGCGTTGACGCGACTTTCGGCGCCGTCGCTTTCGGCGATTATTCCGTTTCCAAGGAAGCGATGAAAGGCCAGACCGTGGAATTTGACGATATCGACCTGACCAACGCGACCTCGCTCGGCGCCTGGCTCAACGTGCTGCCTGGCTGGTGGGGCGGCGACGGTCCGGAAAATCCCCTCGACGGCGTGATGTACGCGTACAACAACTTTACTTGGCGGTCGGGGGCCCAGAAAGTGTTCGTGGTCATCACCGACGTCAACTGCCACCAGGTCGCTTCCAATGAGTACGGCAACGCCAATTACCCCAACGACGACCTGACCGGTTCGCCGATCAGCGCCTACAATATTGCCCTGGTCGTCAACGCCCTGAAGGGGAAAGGCGTCGTCCACGTTATCAGCTATGACTATACCTACGATTACACTCTGACCGGCCGCCCGTACGGCGACACCCGCCAGCTGGCGGATGGTTTAGGCCGCGGGCTCCTCACGCCGGAAGCCAATACCGGCGGGCGCTGGGCCGAGCTGGCATCCAGCGGCAACGTCGACCTGACCTCGCTGGGGATCTCGGAGATCCTGTCCCGCAGCTACGCGTTCCGCTTCAGCTATACGTTTGAGGCCGGGACCTGGTTCATCCACATCCTGGTCGACACGGACGGCGACGGCGTGTTCGACAGCGACCTGGTCATCAGCGTGGTCGTCGCGGCCGGCGCGTCGGTCCCGCAGACCAAGGTCTTGGGCTTGACGCCGCTCGCGGCGCCGGAAGGGACCAAGAACTAAGACCTTCCGCTCTATTAGTCAGCAGGAAGCCCCCGACGAAAGTCGGGGGCTTCTGTTTTTTGACGGTCGTTGCCGGATTATGATATACTTCCTTTGTCATGCCGCCGAAAAAGAATAAGAATACGGCCCGTAAACCGCTCAAAGAGTCAAAGCTCCCGTCCAAGTTCAAACAGGATATCGTCGCGATCTTATTGATCGCGATCGCCATTTTTATCCTGCTTGCCAACCTTTCCTCGGCGACCGGGCTATTAGGGCTGTTCGTCGTTAAGAAGGCGCTCCGGTCGGTGATCGGGGCGGGGATCTACCTCCTGCCGGCCTTTATCGGCCTCTACGGCGTCATTATGCTCCTCCGGCACGAAGTTAAAGAGTTGACGGTCCGGTTGACCGGCCTGCTGGTCATGTTTTTGGTCTTTATCTCCGTTGCCCAGTTCGCCGCGCCGACTTACTTCGCCCATGTCACTACTCACGAGCTGTCCAAGGGGGCGGGGGGAGTGATCGGCTACGCGGTGACCTTCTCCCTGGAAAAGACGATCGGCCTGGCCGGCGCCTATGTTTTCCTGTCGGCCCTGGGGTTGATCGCGACCCTGTTAATGTTCAACATTACCGTGCAAACCCTGATCGACCTGATCGCCGGGATGCTCCACTTTGACCGGAAAGCGCCGGTCGAGCCGCCGAAAAAGTCGGCCGCGCCGCCGGTCAAGCCGCTCAAGCCGGTCGATAAAGAGGTCATTCCCGCGCCGCCCATTGAACCGGACAAGCCGAAGCCGGTCGTCGAAGTCGTTCTGCCCAAGACGCCGGCTGAGCCGGTCAAGAAGGCGAAGACTGAAGCGCCAGTTGATGCCAGATATGAGGACTATGAATTGCCGTCGCTTGATCTGCTGGAAGACTCGACCGTTAAAGAACGGGCAGCCGCCGAGAAGTCAAAGGCCCTGACCCAGGAAAGGGCCAAGCTCCTGGAACAGTCGCTCCGCAACTTCGGGATCGCCGCCACGGTCGTCGCCATCTTCCAGGGGCCGGCGGTCACCCGCTACGAGCTGCAGCCGGAGCCGGGGGTCAAGGTCAGCCGGATCAACAGTTTGTCCGACGATATCGCCCTCGCCATGGCGGCGCAGGGGATCAGGATCGAGGCGCCGGTCCCCGGCAAGTCGGTGATCGGGATCGAAGTGCCGAACCAGACCGTGACCCCGGTCCGCCTGAAAGAGATCATCAATACCAACGAGTTCATGCACCATTCGTCCAAGCTGGTCTTCGGCCTCGGCAAAGACCTTTCCGGCAACCCGATCTACGGCGACATCGGCAAGATGCCCCACTTGTTGATCGCCGGGACGACCGGCTCCGGCAAATCGGTCTGCATCAACTCGCTCATTACCAGTATTTTGATGCGGGCCAGGCCCGATGAGGTCAAGATGCTGATGATCGACCCGAAGATGGTCGAACTTTCGATCTACGACGGGATCGCCCACCTGCTGGCCCCGGTCGTGACCGACGCGGCCAAGGCGGCCGTTATGCTAAAAGAATGGGTCATCAAGGAGATGGAGCGGCGTTATAAACTGTTCCACGCCGCCGGCGCCCGGCACCTGGAAGCGTACAATGAAAAGGTCAAAGACGAGCCCAAGCTCCCTTATATCCTGGTGATCGTCGACGAGCTGGCCGATCTGATGATGGTCGCGGCCAAGCACGTGGAGCCGGCGATCTGCCGGATCGCCCAGATGGCCCGCGCCACCGGCATTCACCTGGTCATCGCCACCCAGCGGCCGTCGGTCGACGTCATCACCGGCCTGATCAAGGCGAACATCCCGTCGCGGATCGCTTTTGCCGTCGCCACGCAGATCGACTCGCGGGTCATTCTCGACGCCTCGGGGGCCGAGGTCCTGCTCGGCCGGGGCGACATGCTGTATAACCCGATCGGCGCGATGAAGCCGACCCGGGCGCAGGGCTCTTTCGTGACCGACAAGGAGACCGAAAAGATCATCAAGCACGTCAAAGCGCAGGCCGAGCCGGAGTACCTGGAAGAGATCATCGGGATCAAGCCGATCGATTTCGGCAAGGATTCCGGCAATGGGGAAAGGGAGACGGGCGGCGGGAAAGACGCGCTGTTCGCCGAGGTCGCCCAGCTGATCATCGAAAGCGGCCAGGCGTCGACCTCTTACGTCCAGCGGAAGTTCCGGATCGGCTATAACCGGGCGGCCCGGCTGATGGACGAGATGGAAGGGGCGGGGATCGTCAGCGCGCCGGAAGGCGATCTCAAGGTTCGCAGAGTCACCGCTACCAGAGAAACCCTCAAAGCGCTCGGCCTCGGTTCTTAGTCCTTCTCGTCAGGCTCGAAAAGTTCGATCTGCCTTTTTTCCCAATCGATCCGTTCGATCGGCGGGCGCCGGTCGGGCGCCGGTTGGTTGGCCCGGTCGGCCGGCAGTTGATGTCCCGGCCGCAGCGTGATCACCCCGAGCTTTTCCAGCAGCTGCAGCCGGCCGGGCGACGGTAAATTTTCAAAATAGGCGGAGTTCCGGCCGAATTGGTCTTCGGTCGCCGCGCCGGCCCGGATCATATCCGCCAGGTGATCGCGCCGCAGGTTGCGGAGCTGGACCTGGACCACGTGCCCGTCCAGCTCTTTGGCTTTCTGGGCGATGGCATGCAGGGCGTTGGCAAAGAGGAGCGGCGAGATCGTGTTGTCGTACAGATAGACGGCCAGCTCTTTGACCGCGGTTACCGGTTGCCTGCCGAGCATGACCCGGTCGGCCAGGCCGTAATCCCTGATGATCTTCAGGGAGACGTTGATCTTGCCCAGTAACTGGCGGAAAGTGTTCTGAAAGTTACGGATGGGGATATCCCGGCCGTTGGGAAAGAACGGTTTGCCGGCGCGCAGGCTGTATTTCCAGACGATATGTTCGACCATACCGGATATATATCGCCGAAAAACCGCCGGGATTTCATGATATAATGCCTTAAATTAATGCGTAAGCTCGTTCTTGGCCTGTTATTATCGGTTTTAGCGGTTTCCGCCGTCTCCGCTTTTCCCCAAAGGATCGTTTCCGGTATCCCCTCGGCCACCGAAATGCTGTTCGCCTTGGGCCTTGGCGACCGGGTCGTCGGCGTAACGACCAACTGCAATTACCCGCCCGAGGCGGCCAAAAAAGAGAAGGTCGGCGCTTTGACGCTGAACCTGGAAAAGGTCGTTTCGCTCAAGCCGGACCTGGTCGTCATGCTGGCGGATGCTCAGCCGCGCGAGATCGAGCGCTTGCGGGCATTCGGGCTGCCGGTCTTTACCATCGAGCCGCGCACGGTCGCCGGCGTGGAAGAAGCGCTGCTCCGTTTGGGGGCGGTGACCGGAGCGACGAGGGAAGCGGCCGAGCTGGTCGGCTCGATGCAGGAGCGGCTGGAGTCCCTGGCGCCGCCGGAAAATGATCTGCGGGCGGTCTTGCGGCGCCCCCGGGTGCTGGTGATCGTCGGCTACGAACCGCTGATCGTCGCCGGCGGGGGAACTTTTATCGACGATATCCTTGGCCGCGCCGGGGTCGAGAACCTGGCCGCCCCGGCCCGGGGCGCCTATCCGCATTTCAGCCTGGAACGGTTGTTAAAAGAGCGGCCAGACTATATAATTGTTCCCGCAGGGGTCGTCCGGCGGGGGGAATTGGAAAAGCGGGGGGAGTGGTCGGTCATTTATCTGAACCCGGACATCGTTTCCCGGCCCGGCCCGCGGGTCGTGGAGGCGGTCGAAGCGATCGCCAGAGCTTGTCATGAAAAGAAAATTTAACAAACAGCAAAGCGCCGCCGCGATCGTCGTTCTGAGCTTGGCATTGGCCGCGGCGCTGGCCGTTTCTCTCCTGCTTGGTTCCGTTTTCCTGGCGCCGGGCGAACTGCTGCAGAGCAAGATCTTCTGGCAGATCAGGTTCCCCCGCGTCATTCTCTCCGCGCTGGTCGGCTTGCTCCTGGCGGTCCCCGGCGTCGTCCTGCAGGGGGTATTGCGCAATCCGCTGGCGGACCCTTACATTCTCGGGGTTTCGGCCGGCGGCGGAGTGGGGGCGGCGATCGCCATCGCTTTCGGCCTGCAATTCACCCTGCTGGGGATGAGCTCGGTCCCGCTACTGGCGTTCGCCGGCGCGCTGCTGGCCGTTTACGTCGTTTATAAGCTGGCGGAGATCGGCGGCAAGGCGTCGCCGGAGACGCTGGTCCTGGCCGGCGTGGCGCTCTCCTCGTTCTGCGCCGCGGCGCTCGCGCTTATCATTATCGTGACCGGCAATCTCCAGTCGATCTATTTCTGGCTGCTGGGGAGCTTGTCGGGCGCCAGCTGGGGTAACGTTTTGACCGTCCTCCCTTATGCCGTGCTCGGGACCGGCATCGCTTACTTTTTCTCCAAAGAGCTGAACGCGCTCCTCCTGGGCGAGGACATGGCCCAGACCCTGGGGGTGGACGTAGAGAGCGCCCGTTTCAGCCTGATCGCCGCGGCTTCCCTGATGACTGCGGCGGCGGTCTCCGTTTCCGGCCTGATCGGTTTTGTCGGCCTGATCGTGCCGCATTGGGTCCGCCTGCTGATCGGCCCGAACCACCGTTATCTGCTGCCGATCGCCGCGCTCTCCGGCATGCTGCTGATGGTCGTGGCCGACGCGCTGGCCCGCACCGTGCTTTCCCCGCTGGAAGTCCCGATCGGGGTCATTATGTCGCTGGTCGGGGCGCCGTTCTTCCTCTACCTGCTCCGCCGGCGGAGGACCGAAGGGCGATGAGCATCTTGCAGGTCGAGAACCTGATCTGCGGCTACGACCGGAAAAAACCGGTCATCAAAGGCGTCTCTTTCGCGGTCGGCGACGGCCAGTTCGTCGGCATCGTCGGGCCGAACGGCTCCGGTAAGACGACCCTGCTGCGGGCGATCACCGGGTTGATCCCCGCTTTTCACGGGGCGGTGCTGGTCGGCAAGCACCGGATCGACCAGCTGGAGCGGAAAGAGTTAGCCCGGCGGGTCGCCTTTGTCCCGCAATTAATGGAGCCGGTCGACGGCTTTTCCGTGGAAGACCTGGTCATGCTCGGCCGCACCCCTTATTTGGAACGGTTCACTTTCGACGGGCCGGACGACCGCGAGGCGGTCAAGTGGGCGATCGAGGAGCTCAAGATCGGCGAGCTGAAGGAGCGGCAAACGACCGAGCTGTCGGGGGGCGAATTCCAGCGGGTGGCGATCGCCCGGGCGCTGGCCCAGGAACCCAAGGTCCTGCTGCTCGACGAGCCGACCTCCCACCTCGATATCCGTTACCAGGTCAACATCTGCAAACTGCTCCGCCGGCTGCGCAGCCACCGCTCGGTGGTCGCCACGTTCCACGACCTGAACCTGGCTTCCCGGTTCTGCTCCCGCCTGGTCCTGCTCAAGGGGGGCGAACTGATCGCCGAAGGGACGCCCGACGAGGTCGTGACCCCGGAAAATATCTGGAAAGCTTACCGGATCAAGGTTTCCGTGAAGAAAAACCCCCGCACCCAGAAAGCCCGCTATGTCCTTTTACCGTAAGTACCGCGGCGACCTGCTGGCGGTCGGCGGTTTTTTTCTCCTGACGCTGGCGTTCTTCTGGCAATTTCTCGACGGGAGCGTTATCCTGTCGTTCAAGGACCTCTCCCGCTATTTCTACCCGCTGCGCCAGCTGATGGTCGAACAGGTCAAGGCCGGCCACCTGCCGCTCTGGAACCCTTACATCTTTTGCGGTTTTCCGCTGCTGGCCTCGCTGCAGATCGGCTTTTTCTATCCGCCGACGGCGATCCTTTACCTGCTGCCGTTCGCGCTGGCTTTTAATTACTACACGATCGGCCACTATTTCCTGGCCGCCTGTTTTATGTACGCGCTCCTCCGGCACTACGCGCTCCGCCGGCTGGCGGCCTTTTTCGGCGGCCTGGTCTTTGCCTTTTCCGGTTATCTGCTCTCGGTTTCCAACATGAACACTTCCCTTTCCTCCGTGATCTGGCTGCCTCTTGCCTTATTGTTCCTGGATAAGCTGATCAACGCGGGCCGGGACGCCCGGCGTTGGCTGCTGGCCGCTTTAACCATTGTGCTTGCCCTCATGTTCCTTGGCGGCGAACCGACGATCATTTACGTTTCCGCCTGGTTCCTGGCCGCTTATGTCCTGGTCTTTTCCGCCGATCGCCGACGCGACCTGTTAGCCCTGGCGCTCGCTTTTGTCTGGATGGCCGGACTGGTCGCCGTCCAACTTATACCGTTCCTGGAGCTGGCCCGGCTGTCGGACCGGCTGGTGCTGACCCAGTTCGACCTGATCAGCTTCCGTTCGCTCCCGCCGCGCGAGATCATTAACTTTGTTTTCCCTTATTTCTTCGGCAATGCCGGTCTGCTGGGCGGATATAACGAGGTCTTGCTCGGCAAAAGCAACCAGGACTGGCTGATCTCGATCTATTTCGGCGCTATCCCGCTGATCTGCGCGTTTTTCGCTTTCAGCCGCAAACGGGCGGCGTTCTTCGGCGGCGCCGCGCTGGTCGCGCTGCTGCTCGCCTGCGGCCGGTACACCTGGTTCTACCGGCTGGTCTTTTACGTCATCCCCGGGATTTCGCTGGTCCGGTTCCCGGTCAAATATCTCTTCCTGCTGACCTTTTGCGCGGCGATCCTGGGCGCTTTCGGGGTGGAGGAGCTAACGCGCAGCCGGGAAAAGACGGTAAAAGCGGCCAGGATATTCGGCGCTTTGGCCGCGGCGGCGTGCCTGATCTCGCTGCTCGGGTTTTTCTTTGTCAGCCAGATCTACTCTTTTTTGCTGGCGCGTTACCCGGCGTCGATCCCCAGGGTCTTTTTCGACGTCTTGCGCAATATCATCGCGTTCAACCTGACCAGCGCTTATAACCTGACCGGTTACCTGACCGGAGCGTTCATTGTGCTCTGGCTGGCCGTCCGCCGGCGGATCAGCCCGGCGGTGCTGCTGGCCGCGCTGATCCTGATCACGGCGGCGGACCTGCTGGCCAACGGCAGTTCGATCGCCGTTGGCGTCACGGCGGAGGTGTTCAGCAGGGAAACGGAAACTTTCCGGTTGATCAAGCGGGAGGACGCTTTTAGCCGGGTCTATTACACCCGGCGGGTCGAAGAGAACAACCGCCTGATCTTCGGCCAAAGTTACGCCGACGCCCTGCTGAACGCCAAGGATAACTTTACCGCTAACTGGCATATCCCGGCGCACTTGTTCGATTTTTACGGCTACGAATCGATCCGGCCGCTGAAATTGACCTGGTTGATGGAAAAGAGATTTACCGACGCCAGGGTCGGCGGCGAGATCCGGGCGCTCGGGGAGTATAACGTCCGGTATATTTTGACCGACCAGCCGCTCCGCCAGAGAGGCTTGAAGTTATTGCGCCAAAAATACGCCTACGGCCACGCCCTTTTCCTTTACCGGAACGAACTGGCCAAGCCGCGCGCTTATCTGCTCAGCGGCCAAGGGCGGGTCACGATCGATTCTTACCGGCCGGGCCGCATCACGCTGCTGGCAACGGCGGAAACGGCGGCGACCCTTTTCTTGAGCGAGGCCAGTTATCCCGGCTGGCGGTTCCTGGTCGACGGAAAATTCGCCGGCGCGCCTAATCCGCAAGGGGTCTTCAGCGCCGTCGCCCTAAAACCGGGCCGCCACCGGGTCGAGTATGCGTACGATCCCTGGAGCCTGAAGATCGGCGCCCTGATCAGCGCTTTAACGGCCGCGCTGGCCGCCGGACTGCTGCTGTGGCGTTCTTTGACCCGCCGGCGGGTGCCATGAAGCGGACTTGGCTTATATTACTGCTGATCATGGCGCTGCAGCTGCTCCTGCGGCTGCCTTTTATCGCGGAGCCGCTCTCCCAGGATGAAGGGATCTACTCCTGCGTGGCGGCGCGGCTGGCGCACGGCGACGTGCTTTACCGCGACCTGATCGACAACAAGCCGCCCGGGATATTTTATCTTTACCGCTCGGTCTACCAGCTGTTCGGCTGGAGCGCGCCGGCGCTCCGGTGGTTCACCGCTTTTTTCGGCCTGTTATCCACGCTGGCCGTTTTTCTGCTCGGCCGCCGCTGCCGGGACGAGCGGGCCGGACTGCTGGCCGCGTTGTTTTTTGCGGTCTTTTCCGGCGGCGTGTTCGTGGAAGGGGCGGGCTCGAACACCGAAGTCTATATGGTCTTGCCCTTACTGTTGGCGCTGCTCGCTTTTTTCTCCGGCGCGTTGTTTTGGGCGGGATTATTGTCCGGCCTGGCGCTTTTGTTCAAGCCGGTGGCGGTTTTTCCGCTCCTGGTCCTGCTCGGCTTTGCTTGCTGGTCAGGCGGAAAGCCCGGCTGGCGGCGGCCGGCGCTCTTCCTGGCCGGCAGCGCCGGCCTCCCTCTGCTGACGCTCCTTTATTTCTGGTCCCAGGGCGCCGGGGAAGGCTTTATCAACTGCAACCTATTCTACAGCCTGGGGATGGTCAATCCCCGGCTTGGTTATTTCCTGTTCAAGACCGTTTACCTGATGCTGTTCGAGAACTCGGTATTGTGGCTGCTGGCGGCGCTCGGCCTCTGCCTGGCTTTTAAAGAACGGCTGCTGCTGGCGGCCTGGACGCTGGCCGCGCTGGCCGGCGCTTTTGCCGCCGGTTATTCGTTCGGCCATTACTATTTGCCGCTCATTCCCGGCTTGTCATTGCTGGCGGGGATCGCGGTCGCCGGTTGGCCGGAGCTGAAGATCGCCCGGCGGGGTCGGGCCGCGTTCGGCGTCCTGCTGGCCGCGTTGACCTTGCTGATCGTCGCCAGCCAGTATGAATTTTATACCGTTTATTCCCCCGCCGAGATCGCGCGGCAGCGGTACGGCACGCCGGCCAACGAGCTTGCCCGGCGGCTCGGGGCAAGGCTCGGTGAGATCACTTTGCCCCGCGACCGGATCCTGACCAAGAGCTTATTCTCCGCGGTATTCTATGCCGGGCGGCTGCCGGCCGGGGGGAATTACCTGACGGTCCGGGGCGGGATCGGGGAGATCTCTCTGTTCGGCCGGCAATTGTTCGCCGGAGCGCTGCTGTTCCAGCGCGATCCGGCGATGGTCCGCGCGATCGACGAAGATTTTTACCGCGCGCTGGCGGACGACCGGACAAAATACTATGTCGTTTACCTGCCGGACTATTACGCGCCGCCTGATGCCGCGGCCCGGCTGCAGGAATACGGCTATCGGCTGGACCGGTCGTTGACCGACGCGGCGAACGGCGTCATCGTTTACCGGCGCGAGGTCGGCAAGATCGGAGTGGCCGGACGGAGAGAACGAAGGAAAAATGGGGTGAGTGAGGAGACTTGAACTCCCAACCCCCAGATCCACAATCTGGTGCTCTAACCAGTTGAGCTACACCCACCACCCGGCCTAATTATAGCAGAATGTCACTTCCGCTTCTTGACCGAAAAGCCGAAACGGCCCAATTCCTTGCCTAAAAGATAATATTTACCGTGCGAATAGCAGATCGGCTCGGTCCGGGCAAGGTTGAACGCCCCTTTTTTGTCGATATATTCCTTGTCCGCCTGGATCCCCAGGACCCTGGCGATGAACATGTCGTGCGAACCGAGCTTTTTGATCTCCTCGACCCGGCATTCGATGTTGAGCGGGCTCTCTTTGAGGAGCGGGGCCTTAACGTGCGCCCCTGTGAGCGGCGTCAGCTTGAGCTGCCGGAACTTGTTGATCTCCCGGCCCGACTTGACGCCGCAGTAGTCGACGGCGAACGCCAGCTTTTTGGTGGTCAGGTTGATGACGAACTCGCCGGTCCGCTCAATGATCCCGTGCGAATGCCGCTCCGGCCGGACGGAGATGTAGGTCATGGCCGGTTCCGAGCAGATCGTGCCGGTCCAGGCGATCGTTAAGAGGTTGTAGTTATCCGGCGCGTCGCCGCAGGAGACCAGCACGGCCGGCACGGGGTAAACCATCGTCCCCGGTTTCCACAGGCTTTTGCTCATAACGACGCGGTCACCTCCTGCAGGTCGGTGATCAGCTCTTTCCAGTAGCGCGCGTTGCCCGATTCCGGAAAATGGACCGGGAAGTCCGGCTCGCCGCTTTGCACCGCCAGCCAGGCGGCAAAATGGACGAGCCGCATCCCGCGCAGGGTGGGGACCAGCCGGAGAGTTTTACGGTCGAACGACCGGAACGTTTCGTACCCCTTGAGCAGCCAGGTTAATTCCTGTTCGGCGTGTTCCAGGCCGCCGGGCAGCAGCATCCAAACGTCCTGGACGGCCGGGCCGCAGCAGAGGTCGTCAAAGTCGACGATGAATATCCCCTCGTTCGGCCGGTGGATCAGATTCCCTTTGTGCAGGTCGCCGTGTAATAAGATCTGTTCCGGGCCGTCGAAGAGCGGGTCGGCTTTGGCCGTGAAGTCGTTAATGACCCGGTCAAAGGCCGGACGGAAATCGGGGAGAAGGAAAGAGGAGGCGTTCAACGTTTCCAGCTGCTGTTTGGTGGCGATCGCCGGGCGCCAGGTGACCCGCGTTGACGTTTTGTGCAGGGCGCCAACCTGGTGGATCCGGGCGATGTGCCGGCCGATCTCCTGCCAGCCGTCCGGGCTGAATTCGTCGAGCGCGCGGCCGCCCTTTTTGGGAAATAGGGAGTAGGGAATAGGGCCGGAATAGAACAAAGTTTCACCCTTGATCTCCAGCGGCGGGATAACGGGGATCTCTTTACCGGCCAGCTCCCGCAGGAAAGCGTGCTCTTCACGGATCATGACGTCGGTCCAGCGCCCCGGCCGGTAAAATTTAACGATCAGCCGCTCGCGGGAATCGTCCTCTTCCAACTCATAGACCCGGTTGATGTAGCTGTTCCGCTGGCGCAGGACGTTGCTCAGCTTCTTGCCCAGCGTGGTTTCCACCGCGCTATAGATCGCTTCGTGGGTCAGTTCCGACCAAACCGTCATGGGTTAAATAATAGCAGAATTAGTCGGTTTTTGCTGTCTGCTTGAGGCAAACAAACCACTTGCCGGCCTGAGTCGGGCATTCCCAGGCGGAATCGACGACATAGACGGTGGCATAAGCCGATCGGAACTTGTTCAGCCACCAGTCGACGCTGTTGTTGAAATACGATTGGAGCGGAGTGACGAACCAGCCTTCGTTCCGGCCGCTTTTCGAGACCGGGACCAGGTGAAACGAGGCTCCCTTGACCGTCCGGTGACATTCCTTGACGGTTTTAACGATCCCGTCTTCCGTGAAATGTTCGAGCGAGCCGATGGAATACGCGTGATCAAAAGCGTTGTCGGTATATCCGCTGTTGGTCGCGTCGCAAATCTTAAGGCGCTCCGCGGGAATCCCTTTAGCAATGGCCCGCTTGATCAGTTTGTCGGAGATATCGCAGCCATGGACTTCGAGCTGCGGCGAGGTGCGGGCGAGGATCTCGATCACCTTGCCGGTCCCGCAGGCGATGTCCAGAACGCGGCCGCGGCAAGCTGCCAGCAATAGGGGGATCTCTTGCCAGACGGTCTTTTCGCCCCAAGTATCCAAAAGAGCGGCGAAGTCGTCGTCCCAATAGATCCCAAGTTCCTGATGTTCCGGGCTGTTCATTGCGCCTGATGACGCACTGCTGAAATGGCGGCGTTTTCTTTTGGGCGGAGGAGAGAACAGGGCGCGCTTGACCGCGCTCAGCGATCCGTAGATCACCGGCGGGCAACAGAGACGGAACAAGGTCTTTAAGCGATTCATAATAAAAATGCGCCATGAAGGACTTGAACCTTCAACCAACTGATTAAGAGTCAGCTGCTCTACCAATTGAGCTAATGGCGCGTAACTGCGGCAGAAATGCTATTATAGCGCATTTTTTTAAAATGGGCGAGAGAGGACTTGAACCTCCAAGCCTTGCGGCACATGATCCTAAGTCATGCGCGTATGCCAATTCCGCCACTCGCCCAAAAAAACTCGGGCCCGAGAGGATTCGAACCTCCGACCGACAGATTAGAAATCTGTTGCTCTATCCAACTGAGCTACGGGCCCAAAAGCGGGAGACGAGATTCGAACTCGCGACATCCACCTTGGAAGGGTGGCGCTCTACCATCTGAGCTACTCCCGCACACTGGTCGGGGCGACTGGATTTGAACCAGCGACCTCGTGGTCCCAAACCACGCGCTCTACCAAACTAAGCTACGCCCCGGTCGGTAAAAAGCATAACACGGGTGAAATTTTTAGTCAAAAGAGGCGATAAATAGAAGGACTGGAGAGCTCGTGACTCGTGGGATCGATCTACCTTAACCCGGTGTCGCCCCGCTAGACGGCTTTTCCAGTCCTTTTCTTTTATCATTATACCACGATTTTACTTCCCGGTCAAGATGAGCTAAAATTGACCTATCATGCTCAAGATCAAGCGGAACGTCTGGGCCCTCGGGCTGACCAGCTTCTTTACCGATGTCAGCTCCGAAATGATCATGGTCCTGATGCCGCTTTTCCTCACTTCGCTCGGGGCAAGCCGGGCGGCGATCGGCCTGATCGAAGGGGTGGCCGACGCGACGGCCAGCTTTCTCAAGATCATCTCCGGCTGGGTCTCCGATAAGCTCGGCAAGCGGAAGCTGCTGATCGGCCTCGGCTACAGCCTTTCGACCCTGACCAAGCCGCTGGTCGCCCTGGCCAACACCTGGCCGCTCGTCCTCTTTGTCCGCTTTACCGACCGGGTCGGGAAGGGGGTCAGGAACGCCCCCCGCGACGCCTTGATCGCCGATTCGACCGAGCCGTCCGAGCGCGGCGTCTCGTTCGGTTTTCACCGGATGATGGATACCGCCGGCGCGGTCGGCGGCGCGCTGCTCGCTTCCCTGTTACTTTATATTTTCTCCACCCACTTTAAGATGGATATCATGACCCAGTACCGGACGATCTTCTGGATCTCCGTTATCCCCGGCATCTTGTCGGTCCTGACGATCATCTTTTTTGTTAAGGACCTGCCCGGGAAATGCGAGCAGTGCGAAGAGAAAAAGGCGAGCGGCGGGTACCGCCGCGGGTTTACCGCTTTCATGCTCGTGATGGGGTTCTTCCAGCTGGCGAATTTCTCTTACGCGCTCTTTATCCTGCGGGCGTCGGACCTCGGGGTCGTCGCCTTCCTGATCCCGATCATTTACCTGGTCTATAACCTGGTCTACGCCAACTTTTCCATCCCTTTCGGCCGGTTATCCGACCTGATCGGCCGTAAAAGAGTGCTCGGCGAAGGGTTTCTCCTGCTGGCTTTTATTCTGTTCGGTTTCGCTTTCGCGACGCAAACCTGGCAGGCCTGGCTGCTTTTCGCCGCTTACGGCCTGGTCTCGGCGATTACCGAGAGCATTCCGCGGGCGATCGTTTCCGACCTGGTGGCGCCCGAGGTCCGGGGAACGGCTTACGGCATTTATTACACCCTGATCGGCGTCACCGCCCTGCCGGCTTCGGCGATCGCCGGCCTGCTTTGGGACCGCTTTGGCCGGGTCAACGGCCCGGTCATCGCTTTTGGCTACGGGGCGCTGCTGGCGATGGTTGCCACTGCGCTCCTCTTATACCTGGTCCCCGATCTGCGGACGGAGAAGAAAGGACAAAACAGATGAACAATCAGCGCCGCTTAGCCCTGGCCCTGTTCATTATCCTGATCATTTTCCTGGTCGAGCTGGTCGGCGGTTTTGTCTCCAACAGTTTGGCCTTGCTTTCCGACGCGGGGCATATGCTGACCGATACCATGGCCCTCGGCCTGGCCCTGCTCGCGGCGCTCTTTGCCGCGCGGCCGGCGACCAAGGAGCGGACCTTCGGTTTTTACCGGCTGGAGATACTCTCCGCCCTGTTCAACGGCTCGCTCCTGGCCCTGGTCGCCCTGTATATTTTCTATGAAGCGGTCGTCCGGTTCCTGCACCCGGTGGCGGTCCGGAGCGATATCCTCTTGCTGGTGGCGACGGTCGGTTTGCTGGCCAATGTCGGGGCGGCGGTCATCCTGGCGAAAAGCTCCCGCGACAGCCTGAACGTGCGCGGCGCTTTTCTCCACGTCTTGTCGGACCTCGTCTCTTCGGTCGCCGTCATCATCGGCGGGATCTTGATCCGCTATCTTGGCTGGTATTATATCGATCCGTTCCTGGGGATCGTGATCGGGATCATGATCCTGCGGGGGGCGCTGGGACTGGTGCTGGAATCGGTCAATATCCTGCTGGAAGCGACGCCGCGCGATACGAAGCTGGAAGAGGTGGCGGCCGCGATCAGGCAGGTCAACGGGATCGAAGACCTGCACGACCTCCACATCTGGACGATCACCACCGGAATGAACGCGATCTCCGCCCACCTGGTCATTGCCGACGCCCTGACGGACAAGGCGGCGGCGATCGTCGCGGAAGTGAAGGCGGTCTTGCAGGCGAAATACCAGATCAATCACGCCACCTTCCAGACCGAATGCGAATCGTGCCCGGAAGGGCTGATCTGCCGGACCGAGCCGGCGGCAAGGGAGCATGGACACCGCCACTGAGATCATCCGGGTCGACGGCCTGACCCGCAAGTTCAACGATCTTACCGCCGTGGACGGCATCTCCTTCGCGGTGAACCGGGGCGAGGTCTTCGGTTTCCTCGGGCCGAACGGGGCGGGGAAGACGACGACGATCAACATGCTTTGCACCTTGCTTCGGCCGACCGGCGGGACCGCCCGCGTCGGCTGCTGCGAGGTCGCCAAAGAGCCGAACCGGGTCCGCAAGGAGATCGGGATCATCTTCCAGGACCCGTCGCTCGATGACCGGTTAACCGCCGAAGATAACCTCCGTTTCCACGGTTATCTCTACAATATGGACCACCAAAAGATCGAGCAGCGGATCGTCTCGGTCCTGTCGTTGGTCGAACTGCTCGACCGGCGGCAAGAATTTGTCCGCAAGTTCTCCGGCGGGATGAAACGGCGGCTGGAGATCGCCCGCGGCCTGCTGCACCAGCCCAAGCTCCTTTTCCTCGACGAACCGACGCTCGGCCTTGACCCGCAGACCCGCGTCCATATCTGGGACTATATCCTGAAAATGCGGCAGGAGAACGGCCTGACGATCTTTATGACGACCCATTACATGCAGGAGGCCGAGGTTTGCGACCGGATCGCGATCATCGACCACGGCAAGATCGTCGATATCGCTACCCCGGCCAAATTGAAGGAGAAGCACGGCGAGACGACCCTGGAAGGGGTCTTTCTGAAGGTGACCGGGCGCGAGATCCGCCAGCAGGCGGGGGAATCGGCCTGGTCGCAGTGGATGAGGCGGTCATAATGGGCGATCTCTGGGCCATTTATATCCTCTGGCTGCGCGACCTGAAGCGGTACTGGTACGACAAGCCGCGGATCTTCGCTTCGCTCGGCCAGCCGATCCTCTTTCTCTTCGTGCTGGGGACCGCTTTGGGCCCGTCGGTCGCCACGCCGGGGGGGATCAACTTTTCCGAGTTCATTTTTCCGGGGATCATCTGCATGACGGTCCTCTTTACTTCGATCTTTTCCGCCATTTCCATCGTTTGGGACCGGGAATTCGGCTTCCTGAAAGAGGTACTGGTCGCGCCGGTCTCCCGCTGGTCGATCGTCATCGGTAAAGCGTTTGGCGGTTCGACCGTCGCGGTCCTCCAGGGCTGTCTGATGCTGGTCCTGGCCCCGCTGGTGGGGGTCAAGTTGACGCTCCTGATCGTGGTCCAGAGCGTGCTGGTGATGTTCCTGATCGCTTTTGCCATTACCGGCCTCGGCATCGTTATCGCGGCGCGGATGAAGGAGATGGAAGGGTTCCAGATGGTCGTCAACTTTGTCATTATGCCGATCTTTTTCCTTTCCGGCGCCCTGTTCCCGCTCGACCGGCTCCCCGGCTGGCTGGCGGTCCTGACCCGGATCGATCCGCTGACCTACGGCGTCGACCTGCTCCGCCGGGTCATGCTCGGGATCAATACCTTTAATCCCCTCCTGTCGGTTGCCGTCATGGTTAGTTTCACCCTGGTCATGTTCGCTATCGCCGTTTTCGAGTTCAACCTGGCGGAGTAGGTTCCCTTCCTTGCCTAAACTTTAGGCATCGGCTATAATCAATTAATCCTGAGCATGGGAGGAAATAATCATGGCATTAAGCGCGGCGGCTAAAGAAGTTCTGGAGAGAGCGAAGTCCGACGGGGTCCGGTTCGTCAACCTGCAATTTACCGATATTTTAGGGGCGATCAAGTCGGTCGCCATCCCGGTCGAGCGCCTGGCCGACGTCCTTGATAAGGGGATCTGGTTCGACGGGTCGAGCATCCTCGGCTTCGTCCGGATCTGCGAGTCCGACATGATCCTGCGGCCCGATCCGGCGACCTACGCCGTTACTCCCTGGACCCCGCCGGAGCGCAAGTCGGCGCGCTTTCTCTGCGACGTGCACACCCCGGACGGTCAGCCGTTCGAAGGCGACCCCCGGTCAACCCTAAAAAAGACCCTGGCCGAAGTCGCCAAGCTCGGTTATGTCTACAACTGCGGTCCGGAAGTCGAGTTTTACCTCTTTAAGAAGGTCGACGGCAAGATCACCACGCAGCCGCAAGACTCCGGCGGTTATTTCGACTATTCGCCCCGCGATATGGCGAGCAATGTCCGCAAGGACATCGTTATCGCCCTGGAGCAGATGGGGATGACGGCCGAGATGTCGCACCACGAGTGCGGACCCGGCCAGCACGAGATCGACATCCGCTACGCCGACGCGCTGACGGCGGCCGACAACGCCATTACGCTCAAATATACGATCAAGGCGATCGCCCAGAAGCACGACCTGTTCGCCTCCTGCATGCCGAAGCCGCTCTATAAGCAGGCGGGGTCGGGGATGCACGTCCACCAGAGCCTGTTCGACAAGAAGGGGAAGAACCTCTTCTTCGACGCCAAAGATAAGTATAAATTCTCCAAGCTGGCGTACTCGTTCATGGCCGGCCAGCTCGATCACGCCAAAGCGTTAGCGGCGGTCGTTGCCCCCACGGTCAACTCGTACAAGCGGCTGGTCTCCGGCTACGAAGCGCCGGTCTACATTTGCTGGGCGCAGATCAACCGCTCGGCCCTGATCCGGATCCCGCGCTACTCCCCGGGCCGCGAACAAGCTACCCGGATGGAGCTCCGCTGTCCCGATCCGTCGTGCAACCCGTACATCGCCTTCGCCGCGATGCTCAAGGCGGGCATGGACGGCGTCAAGCGCGAGCTGACCCCGCCGAAGCCGGTGGAAGAGGACGTTTACGAGCTTGACGAAACGCGCCGGGCCGAACTGAAGATCGACATGCTGCCGTTCTCCATCAAACGGGCGGTCGAAGAGCTGAAAAAGGACAAGGTCGTCCAGGAAGCGCTCGGTAAACACACGCTCGAAAAGTTCGTCGAAGCCAAGCTGGCGGAGTTCGACGACTACCGGATGCAGATCACCCCGTGGGAAATCGATAAATATCTCGAAGCGTTGTAATATAACTACACAAGTATTATAATCCCTTCAGGGCTTGGACGGTGGGGATGCTGATGCGAAAAAATACGCTGATATTTATTGTCCTGTTGAGCATCAGTGCGGCAGCTTTTGCCGGCGTGCTTCCGTGGGGGTTGACTTCGACCATGCTGATCAGATGGGAAGATGACCGGCTGGATGCCGATCCCAGTGTGGGGAAAGCCCGTCTCACCCTGAAAAAACCCGTTCAAGCAGGAAACGTGAACTTTTGTACGCAGGTCTATTACCAGTATGACGCGTACGACAGTTTTTTAACGAGCAGTCACAAAGAGACGGATATAGGGATCCTTTTTGATTTTCTCACCGTTGATAACGAAGCGGTTAAACTTACGGTAAGCCCGGGTTATGAATATCAGGACTGCAGCGGGAACAAGGATGGCTTAATGCTTTTGCAAGTAAAGGCGGACCTGTGATGAGATCGATCGTAAAAATAACCGTGGTCCTCTTTGCCGTATTATTAGTGGCCAACCAGGCTGGCTTATGCCAGACCGATACTGCCAAAGTTAACATCCAGCTGACCGCCGAAGAAAAGGCTTTCTTGGCCGCTCACGCGCCGATCAGGATCGGCATCATGAACAATTGGCCGCCCCTTAATTATTTGGCTCACAATGGCCAGCCTGCTGGACTAGGCGTTGATTATCTTAAGGCCATCAATCAGCGCCTTGACAACGCGCTGGTCATTGAGCCTGCCCCTTTTAGGGATAACTACGAGAAGGTCAAGAACCGGCAGCTTGACGCCCTGATGGATATTACTCCCAAGCCGGAACGGCTGGCGTTTTTCGAATTCACCAAGCCGTATTTGGCCATCCCGCATGTGATCGTCGGCCGGAAAGGCGACCCGTATTTTTCCTCGGAGAATGACCTGAAAGGGAAGACAGTGGCACTGGAAAAAGGCTACTACAATATCACCCATTTCCGCCAGAATTATCCCGAAGTAAAGATCAGGGAGTACGGCTCGACCGGTGACGCGCTGGACGCGGTGGCCAGGGAAGAGGCCGATGCCTATGCCGGCAACCGGGCGGTGGCGATCTACCTGATCGAAAAGGAGGTCCTCAGCAATCTCGATCTGGAGGGGAGGTTGAGCATCCCGCCGAGTGAGCTGACGATCGGCGTCCGCAAGGACTGGCCGATCCTGGCCGTTATCCTTAATAAAGCGCTGGCGGCTGTCCCGGAGAGCGAACGCGCGGCGCTCAACGCGCATTTTATTACTAGTTTTTACGAGCCCTGGTATACAAGCAGGCAGTTCTGGACGATTGTCCTGATCTCGATCGGGGTCGTTGTTTTGATCGGACTGTTCAGCCTGATCTGGAACAGGGCGCTGCGGCAACTGGTCGAACTGAGGACGAAGGAGCTGCAAGAAAGCGAACGGAAGTACCGCGCCCTGGTCGAAAACGCGGGGCAATTGATCATGGTGCTGCAGGACGCGCAGATCAAGTATATCAACGGCAGAAGCGTGGACCTCTTCGGCCGCCAGCCTGCAGAAGTATTGAACCGGCCTTTCATCGACTTTGTCGATCAGGCCGATCAGAAACTGGTAGCCGAAAATTACGCTAAACGGATGCGGGGCGAAAACGTGCCCGCCTATCCTTTTCGGGTCATGGCCACGCCGGGTGTGACCAAATGGGTCGAGGTCAGCGGGGTCAGGTTCGAGTGGCAAGGGAAACCGGCCACGCTTGTTTTCCTGACCGATATCACCGAACGCAAGCGGGCGGAGGAAAAGGAGATCGAACTGGTAAAAATACGCGAGCTGGACCGGATGAAAAGCCTGTTCATTGCCAGCATGAGCCACGAACTGCGGACCCCGCTTAACTCCATCATCGGCTTTACCGGCATATTGTTAATGGGGATGACCGGCGAGCTGAGCGAAGAGCAAAAGAAACAGCTGGGCATGGTGAAGAGCAGCGCCAGCCACTTGCTGGCGCTGATCAACGACGTGATCGACGTCAGCAAGATCGAGGCGGAAAAGATCCAGCTCTCGATCGAAGAGTTTAACCTCCCGGATACCATTCAGGGGATCAGGGACACGTTCCTGACCACGCTGGAGGAGCGGGGCCATAAGCTGACGCTTGATATCCCGGCCAAGCTCCCGGTCAAAAGCGATGAGCGGCGGGTCAAGCAGATCATTATGAACCTGGTCAGCAACGCAGCCAAGTTCATGGAAAAAGGGGAGATCGTTATCAGGGCGGCGGTCAAGGGGAACAAGGTTGAGGTGTCGGTCAGCGATACCGGTTACGGCATCAGGGCTGAAGATATGCCCAAACTGTTCCAGCAATTCAGCCGGATCTTTACGGAAGGCCAACCTTTACAGGAAGGGACCGGGCTGGGCCTTTACTTGTCGCAAAAGTTGGCCGGGATACTGGGGGGCGTGATCAAAGCGGAGAGCGAATTTAAGCAGGGGAGTACTTTTACCTTTATTCTTCCGTTAGATCGTCAGGGAGGTAAAAAGTGAAGAAGATTTTGATCGTAGAAGACAATGCCAAGAACATGTACCTGATGGACTTTATCCTGACAAAAAAGGGTTATGCCGTCGTCAAGGCGGAGACGGGCGAAAAGGGGGTCGAGCTGGCCGGACGGGAGAAGCCGGACCTGATCTTAATGGACATCCAGCTGCCCGGCATCGATGGCTATGAAACAACCAGGCGGATCAGGGCTTCCGGCAGTGCCGGTAAGGTTCCGATCATCGCGATAACTTCCTACGCCATGACCGGGGACAGGGAAAAAGTGCTGGCGGCGGGCTGCAGCGGCTATATCGAAAAACCGATCGATCCGGAAAAGTTTGTCCCCGAGGTCGAAAAACACTTGATGTGAAGGGGGAATAAAATGAAGGTATTGGCCGTGGACGATAACAAGCAGAACATTAATATGCTGGAAACCATATTAAAAAATGCGGGGTATGAAGTGGTCAGCGCCGGCAACGGAGAAGAAGGCTTGGCCATTCTCCAGCAGGGGCCGGTCGACTTGATCATTTCCGATATCCTGATGCCGAAAATGGACGGTTTTCAGCTTTGCCTGAAGTGCAAAGATGATGAAAAGCTGAAAAATATCCCTTTTATCATGACGACCGCGACCTATACCGAAAAAAGTGATGAAAACTTCTGCCTCCAACTGGGGGCCGGCAAGGTGGTGGTTTGGCCGATCGAGCCGGACGAATTTATACGAACGATAAACGAAGTGCTGGAGAAGACGAAAAAAGAAGGGGTGGCCGGCCATCGAGAGCTTGATCAATCCAGCGTGGAATTTTTGAAAGGCTATAATGAGCGGGTAGTGAAACAGCTGGAACATAAAATGGTCCAGCTGGAAGATGACATTGCCAAGCGCGAGCAGGTGGAAAAGGAGCTCAAGAAAAAGCTGGGAGAGGCGGAGATCTTCTACAAAGCGGCGATGGACCGCGAAGACAAGATCCTGGAACTGAAGAGGAAGCTGGCAGCGCTGGAGAAGGAGGGCCGGAATGCCTGATCAGGCGGACCGGCGGCGGCCAGCGCGCCTGAAGGAACGGGGACCCAAGGCCAAATGAATTACATTTTTGCCGTCATTTCGATCAGCGGATTTTTGGCCGCGGGTGGCCTGGCGGTCTATGTCCTGGCGCGCGATCCCCGGGAAAAACTTAACCGGCTCTTTTTTGCTTATTCCCTGGCGGTCTCCATTAATGAACTTTTAACCTTCTTGTCGATAATCAGCAGGGGGCCGCTGAGCGCCGATCGATATTATCAGTTATCGAACGTCTTTTGGGTGCTGTTTATCGTGGTTTTTTTCCATTTCTGCGTTATATTTGCCCGCAGGGAAACGCCCTTTATTAAGCGGATAATACTGCCGATCGCTTATCTTTCCCTGCCGATCATGTCCGGCTTAAGCGTCGGCACGCACTGGTTTTACACTATTCCCCAAATGACTGCCTTTGGTTTTTTTCCCGGTTTCGGCCAATATTACTGGGCATTCGTCCTGCATACCGTCGGTTTCCTGCTGGCGCAGCTGTGGCTGCTCTGGTCGATCTGGCGGGGAGCGAAAAGCAAAAGAGAAAGGGAACAAGGGCGGGTTATTTTCCTGGCCCTGGCGCTTTCTTTTTCGCTCGGGATTATTTCCGACGTGATCTTGCCGTATTTGGGCATGGATATTCGCTCTCTTGTCCCGCTGGCCATCAATATATTTGTGATCATCTTTGCCTACGCGATGGTGAAATACGGGGGGCTCAGGGTGACGCCATCCGCCCTGGCGGAAAGCATCGTTAAAACCATGCCCGATCTGTTGGTTTATGCCGATACCAGCAAGCAAGTTGCGATGGTCAACTTGGGTTTCGGGAAAGCCCTTGGCTATTCCAATGACGAGATAGTCGGCCGATCGTGTTCCCTGTTCCACGCGGATGAAAAAGCCCACCAACAATTACATGAGCTTCTTTCCCGGCAAGGAATGATCGCCGGGCAGCAAACCTTGCTAAAAAGGAAAGATGGGGTAGTGGTCCCGGCCAATGTCTCCGCCATGGTGGTCAGGGACTCCGCCGGCGAGGAAGTGGGAAGCCTGGTTATTTATCATGATATTTCTTCCGAACAGAAACTGCTGGCCGAACAGCAGAAATTGGTTGAGGAATTGACCAAGAACAAGGACAGGATGCTCTCGATCCTGGAAGACACGACCGCGGCGCGCGACGAGGCCAAGGCCAAAGCGGTGGAACTCGCCCGGGCGCTCGAGGGGCTAAAGGCGGTCGATCGGATGAAAACCGAGTTCCTCTCGGTCATTTCCCACGAACTGCGCACGCCGCTGACCCCGATCCTCGGTTACGTCGGGATGTTCCTGAACGAGCAGTTCGGGAAATTGCCGCCGGAATATCTGCAGCAAGCCGGGATCATTAAAAAGGAGAGCGAACATCTCCTCAGCCTGATCGACAGCATCCTGGACGTTTCCCGGCTGGAGCAGGGCGTCCAGCTGTCCCTCGATAAAAAGCCGATCCTGCTCCGGGCGCTGCTGGCGGACCTGCAGGAGGTGTTCAAGCCGGATTATGAAGCGCGGCAGATCAAGATAGAGGTTGACCTGCCGGCGGATTTTCCGACGATCGTCGGCGACAGCAGCAAACTGCACCGCCTGTTCACCAACCTGCTGGGGAACGCGTTGAAATTTGCCCCGCGGGGCGGCTGGGTCAAGGTCAGCGGCCGACCGGACGGCGATCAGGTGGTCCTCGAGGTCCGCGATAACGGGATCGGGGTCGCTCCGGAGAACCTGTCCCGGATCTTTGAGAAGTTCTATCAGGTTGACGGGACCTATACCCGGGCGACCGGCGGGGTAGGATTAGGGCTGGCGATCGCCAAGGAGATCGTCGAAGCCCACGGCGGACGGATCCGGGCCGAATCGCCCGGCCTGGGCCTGGGAACGAAGATCGTCTTTACTTTGCCGATCACCGGATAAATGGAGGCGTACTATGGTTGAGATTTCCGGCCAGGAATTGAAACAATTTAAGCTGCTCGCGGCGGCGGTCGACCAGACGCTCGACGGGATCGCGTTCACCGACCTGCAAGCAAATATCCTCTACGTGAACAAGGCGTTTGCCGACCTGCACGGTTATCCGGCCGCCGACCTGCTCGGCAAGCATGTCTATCTTTTCCACAACGACCAGCAAAAGCCCCAGGTCGACGCCGCGATCAGCCAGGTCAAGGCGACCGGTAAGTTTAGCGGGATCGTCTGGCGCGTCCATCGGAACGGCGCGGTCTTCCCCAGCCGGATGTCGATCTCGATCTTTCACGACCCGAAGGGGCTCGCGCTCGGGATCATCGCGGTCGTGCGCGACGTGACCGAACAGCTGCGAACGGAAGCAGAGCTGAGGGGGATAACGGCCAAATATGACGCGATCCTGAAAGCTGTCCCGAACATTATCATGGAAGTCGATGTGAATAAAGTCTACACCTGGGCCAATGAAGCTGGTAAAATGTTCTTTGGGCCGGAGGTGGTAGGTAAGGAGGCGGCCGCTTATTTTGCCGGGCCGCAGAGCACTTACCAGATCGTTGATCCGCTCTTTGCCGGCAGTGAGGACGTGATCTATGTTGAAAGCTGGCAAAAACGGCACGATGGTGAACCGCGGCTGCTGGCCTGGTGGTGCCGGACATTAAAGGACGCGGACGGGAAAGTGGCCGGCGCTCTTTCCACCGCCCGGGATATCACCGACCAGAAAAAAGCGGAAGAGGCATTGTTGCAGGCAATGAAGGAGCTCAAGCTGGTCAATAATGCGGCGATCGGCAACGAATTGAAGATCATCGAGCGGGAAAAAGAGATCAACGGCTTGTTAAAAGAGCTGGGCCGGGGACCGGAATATCGGTGAATCATGAGGAGGGAACGGCATGATCGAGATCGCGGATAATGATTACCGGCAGCTGCAAGACGCCAGAGAGATCGCCGAAAGCACGATTAATGCCGTCCATGAGCCGTTGATCATCCTGGACGGCGAGCTGAAAGTGGTGTCAGCCAGCCGCTCTTTTTATCAGGTCTTTAAAGTAAACCCCGCCGAGACCGAGCGGCAGTTCATTTATGAACTGGGGAACAGCCAATGGGATATTCCCGCGCTGCGGAAATTGCTGGAAGAGATCATCCCCGGGAACGAAAGCTTCGATAATTATGAGGTCGAACATGAATTCCCCGTTATCGGCAAACGGACAATGCTCCTGAACGCCCGGCGGATACCAAGGCCGCCGGCCAAGCCGCGCGTGATCCTGTTGGCCATTGAAGACGTTACCGCGAGCAAGCAGGTCGCCGAGCGCAAACGGCTGCATGAAGAGCTGTGCCAGAGCGAGGACAAGTTTTCCAAGGCTTTTCAGACCTCGCCGTACGCCATTACCATCACCCGCGCGGCCGACGGCCAATTTATCGACGTCAACGACGCTTTTATCTCGATAACCGGGTTCAGCCGAGAAGAAGCGCTGGCCGGCTCGTCGGTCGGGCTGAAGTTGTGGGCCAATGAAGCGGAAAGGCAGCGCGTGGTTGCCGAGCTGAGCGCCGGCCGGGCCGTGGTAGGCCGGGAGTATCAATTCCGGACGAAGAGCGGCCGCGTCATCACCGGCTTGTTCTCCGCTCAGACGATCCAATTGAGCCAGGGGGCCGGGATCCTGTCCAGTATCGATGACATCACCAAGCGCAAAGAGGCGGAGAACGCTTTGGCGGAAACGATGGAACAGCTGAAGCTGGTCAACGGCGTGGCGATCGGCAACGAATTAAAAGTGATCGAGCGGGAGAAAGAGGTCAATCTTTTGCTGGCCGAGCTTGGCCGGGAGCCGAAGTATAAATGAACAAGCCCGACCTGGCGAGCGTGGTCGAGAATATCCGCGACATCGCTTACGTTTCTGCGCTGGACGGCGAGATCAGCTACATCAACCAGCGGGTGACCGAATACGGCTACCAGCCGCAGGACATTGTCGGCCACAACCTGGCCGAGTTCGTCCACCCCGACGATCTGGCGCGGGTGCGGAAAGAAATGGAGAAAATGCTGGTCAGCGGCCGGGATTTTCCGACCGTCCTCCGGCTGCGGAAACGGGACGGCGCCTACGTCGACGTGGAGGACCTGAGCCGGACGGTCGTGAAAGAGAACGGGGAGACCATGATCATCGGCACGATCCGCGACATTTCCGAGCGCCGGCAGCTGGAGGACGAGATGCGCATGGCGCTCAAGAGCATGATCAACGCCTTTGTCATCTTTGACTCAGTCTTTGACGCCGCCGGCAAGTTCATCAGCTATCGCTTTGTTTATATCAACGATGCTTATGAACGGATCACTGGTGTCAAGAACGAAGAGGTGAAAGGAAAAACGGTCCAGGAGGTCTGGCCCAAGACCGAGCCGGAATGGATCAAAAGATACGGCGAGGTCGCCGTGACCGGCGTTACCCAGACGTTCGACCTGTACCACGACCCGACCAAAAAGCTTTACCACTGCGTGGTTTACCGCCCCTCTGAGACCAAGGACCGTTTTTGCGTGATCTTTGAGGATATCACCGAGCGGCAGCGGGCGGACCAGCAGCTTAAGGAGCATATCGAAGAGCTGGAGGTATTCCATCACGCCACCGTCGGCCGGGAGCTGAAGATGATCGAACTGGAGCAAGAAGTGAACAAGCTGTTGACGGAGCTGGGAAGGGAGACGAAATATAAATGACCGATCTTGATCTGTCGAGCGTTATGTCCAATATCCGCGACCTGGCTTACATATTTGAACCGGACGGGACCGTTTCTTTTGTCAGCGAGCGCGTTGCCGACTACGGCTACCTGCCCAAAGAGGTCGTCGGCCGCAATATCGCGGAATTTATCCACCCGGACGATCTGCCGAAAGTGCTGGCCGATTTTAAGGTCACCATGGAGACAGGCCGGGAGTTCCCGACCGCTTTCCGCCTGCGCGGCAAGAGCGGCGGGTTTATCGAGGTCGAGGACCTGGGCCGGGCGATCAAAGAGAACGGCCGGGTCGTCAGCTTGGTCGGCACGATTCGCGATATCACCGAGCGCCGGAAGATCGAGAAAGACCTGGCCGAAAAAATGGCGGAGATGAAGCTGATCAGCGACGCGGCGATCGGCCGGGAAACGAAGATGATCGCGCTGGAACAGGAAGTGAACCAGCTGCTGCAGGAGCTGGGGAGGGAGGAGAAATATAAATAACGTAATGGGCAAAAAGATCTTACTGATCGAGGATTACAAGGATACGGCCGAAATGATCGCCAATGTCCTGCGCCAAAAAGGCCATGACGTTTCCTGCGCTTATGACGGGGATGCCGGTTTGCGGCGGGCCCGGGAAAGGGGAGCGGACCTGATCCTGCTGGACATCATGCTGCCGGGAATGGATGGATTTACGGTTTTACAGGAATTGAAGAAAGACCCGGTTACCGCCGGGATCCCGGTAATAATCGTGACGGTGAAAGTGGCGGAAGAGGACGTTGAGCGGGGCCTGGCGTTGGGCGCCAGCGAATATGTCTGCAAGCCGTTCGATCTCGAGAAGCTGGCCGGGATAGTGCAGAAACATCTATAATCAGGAGCCCCGGGTTTCCCCGGGGCTCCTTTGACATGCGGCAATAAGGGCCGTAGATCCGCGTTAGACGATCCCCTGCGCGTACATTGAGCGGGCAACCTTGAGGAAGCCGGCGATATTGGCACCGACCACCAAATTACCCGCCTGGCCGTACTCGGCGGCCGCTTCTTTCGACTGCTTGTAGATCGCCTTCATGATCCGGTTCAGGTACTTGTCGGTCTCCTCGAACGTCCAGGAGAGCCGCTGGCTGTTCTGGCTCATCTCCAGGCCGGAGGTGGCAACGCCGCCGGCGTTGGACGCCTTAGCGGGGCCGAACGCGACTTTGGCCTTCTGGAACACCTTGATCGCTTCCGGGGTGGAGGGCATATTGGCCCCCTCGGCAACCGCCCAGACGCCGTTCTCCACCAGCTTCTCGGCCGACTTCTTGTCGATCTCGTTCTGGGTGGCGTTCGGCAGGGCGATGTCGCACTTCACCTTCCAGATGTTGTCGCAGCCCTCTTCGTAGGTCGCTTTCGGATGGTACTTGAGGTACTCCTTGATCCTTTTCCGCTCGACTTCCTTGAGCTGCTTAACGGTCTTGAGGTTGATCCCGTCCTTATCATAGATATAGCCGTTGGAGTCGCTGCAGGCGACGACCTTGGCGCCGAGCTCCTGGCACTTCTGGATCGCGTAGATCGAGACGTTGCCCGAGCCGGACGAGACGACGGTCGCTCCCTTGAGCTCCTTACCCTGGTCCTTGAGCATCTCCAGCAGGAAGTAGATCAGGCCGTAGCCGGTCGCTTCGGTCCGGACCAGCGAGCCGCCCCAATCGAGCCCCTTGCCGGTCAGCACGCCGGTGAACTCGTTGCGCAGCTTCTTGTACATGCCGAACATGTAGCCGATCTCGCGGCCGCCGACGCCGATATCACCGGCCGGCACGTCGGTGTCCGGGCCGATGTGGCGGAAGAGCTCGCTCATGAAGCTCTGGCAGAAGCGCATCACTTCGGCGTCCGATTTCCCCTTCGGGTCGAAGTCGGCGCCGCCTTTGCCGCCGCCCATTGGCAGGGTGGTGAGGGCGTTCTTGAAGATCTGCTCGAAGCCGAGGAACTTGATGATGCCGATGTAAACCGAGGGGTGGAAGCGGAGCCCGCCTTTGTACGGGCCGATCGCGCTGTTGAACTCGATGCGGAAGCCGCGGTTGATGTGGACCTTGCCGCCGTCGTCAACCCAGGGGACGCGGAACATGAGCTGCCGCTCGGGTTCGCAGATCCGCTCCAGGATCTTGGCTTGCTTGTACTCCGGGTGCTTTTCGAGGACCGGGGCGACCGATTCCGCGACTTCCTGGACGGCCTGGTGGAACTCGGCTTCGCCCGGGTTTCTTTTAATGACTTCGTCGATGATCTGTTTTACCATTGTGAACACCTTCTTAATATGATATATAATTGGACGGGTAGGGAGCCGGTCGGACTTGAGGCGCACCTCCTTGCTCTTGATTTGATCTCGGAATCCGGGTAAGATTATACGGCAAGTGGTTGCCGTATGTCAAGTATATGACTGAATTAGACAGAAAAATAAACGCAATATTGAAGATGGTCGCCGAGGCGAAGGAGCCGATCGG
This sequence comes from Candidatus Margulisiibacteriota bacterium, assembly GCA_041650855.1. NCBI lineage: Bacteria > Bacillati > Candidatus Margulisiibacteriota > Candidatus Margulisiibacteriota bacterium. Next base: position 183,013 of record JBAZKJ010000001.1, on the reverse strand, counting down.
GTCGGCGGAGATCGCCGAGAAGCTAAAGGCGCAAGGCTTTGACATGCCGGAGCGGACGGTCCGCTACCACCTGAAGGAACTGAGCGAAAAGGGGCTAATGAAGGGGCTGTGGAAAGAGGGCCGGGTCATTACCAACAAGGGGATCGAAGAGCTCGGCAATGCCATGGCCTTTGATAAAGTTGGCTTCATGAACTCCCGGATCGACAATATGGCTTACCAGATGGATTATGACCTGGACAAGAAGAGCGGCCGGGTCATCCTGAACCTCTCACTGCTGAAACAGAGCGACCTGGCCGGGGCGCTCAAGATCATGGCCCCGGTCTTCGCGCGGCAGTTCGCGATCGGCAACAAGGTGCTGCTCGTCGAACCAGGCAAAGATTTTGGCGCTTTCACGATCCCCGCCGGCTGGGTCGGTTTCGGCACGCTCTGCAGCGTCAACTTGAACGGGATCATGCTTAAGCACGGTATCGCCCTGGAGCCGAAAATGGGCGGCCTGCTGCAGATCGAAGGGGAGCGGCCGGTCCGCTTTACCGAGATCATCAATTACGAAGGGACCACGCTCGATCCCCACGAGATCTTTATCAAGAGCCGGATGACCGGCGTCAGCGCCGCGGCGGCCGGCGCGGGGAAGATCTTGGCCGGCCTGAGAGAGATCCCGGCCGCGACGGTCCACGAGGCGGAAGCGATCATCCGCAAGATCGAATCGGCCGGCCTGGGGCGTGTCCTGGTGATCGGCAAGCCGGGCCAGACGATCCTCGGTATCCCGATCGGCGTCGAGCGGGTCGGGATCGTCGTCCCGGGCGGCTTGAACCCGATCGCCGCGGTCGAGGAAGCGGGGATCGAGACCGCCAGCAAGGCTTTGTCCGCCCTGATCGAAGCCGACCAGCTGGTCGGCTTTACCGACCTATGACCGCGGTCAATTACGTCAGTACCGGCTTGCCCGGCTTGGACCAGGTCCTGCAGGGTTTGCGGCTGGGTGACAACGTCGTCTGGCAGGTCGACGACCTGGAAGATTACCGCCGGTTCGTCAAACCTTATCTGGCACAGGCGAAGGCCGATAAACGCCGGATCATCTATATTCGCTTCGCGCAGCATCCCCCGGTAGTCGCAGGCGAGCCCGGCATCACCAGGTACCAGCTTGACGCGGCGACCGGCTTTGAATCGTTCTCCAAACAGATCCATGACATTATTACCAAAGAAGGGGCCGGCGCCTTCTATCTTTTCGACTGTCTCTCCGACCTGCTTTCCGCCTGGGCGACCGATCTGATGATCGGAAACTTCTTCCTGGTCACCTGTCCCTATCTTTTCAAGCTGGACACGCTGGCTTACTTCGCGATCCTGCGCAATAACCATTCGTACAAGACGATCGCCCGGATCAGGGAGACGACCCAGCTGCTGCTCGACGTCTATAACTACGACGGGCATATCTACGTCCATCCGCTCAAGGTTTGGAACCGCTATTCCCCGACGATGTTCCTGCCGCACACGGAGAGCGGCGGCAAATACCTGCCGATAACCAACAGCGTCGACGCCACCCGGCTCTTTGCCCACATGACCGACCGGGGCGAGGAGAGCGCCCGGCGCAACCTGGATTACTGGGACCGGTTGTTCCTGGCGGCGGAAGAGCTGGCCAGGGAGCCGAACAAGGGCGCGGCAGTCGGCGACATGCGCGATAAACTGATCCGGATCATGCTGGTGCGGGAACCGCGGATGCTGGAGCTGGTCCGGCAGTACATTACGCTGGAAGACCTGCTGGAGATCAAAGGACGGATGATCGGCACCGGCTTTATCGGCGGTAAGGCGCTCGGCATGCTGCTGGCCCGTAAAATATTGGGCCGGGAATGGGAAGAAGTGCTGGAGCCGCACGATTCGTTCTTTATCGGTTCGGACGTCTTCTATTCCTACGTCGTGGAGAACGGCTGGTGGGACCTCTGGCTGGAACAGAAGACGGAGGCGGGATTCTTTACCAAGGCGGCCGACCTGAAGGAAAAGCTGTTGAGCGGGAAATTCCCCGACGAGATCAAGGAGCAATTCAACCAGCTGCTCGAATATTTTGGTCAGTCGCCGATCATTGTCCGGTCGAGCTCGCTGCTGGAGGACGGTTTCGGCAACGCTTTTGCCGGCAAGTACGAGAGCATTTTCTGCGTCAACCAGGGGACGCCCGACGTCCGTTACGCCAATTTCGACCGGACCGTCCGCCAGGTCTTTGCCAGCACGATGAACGAGGACGCGCTGACCTACCGGCGCCAGCGCGGCATGGCGGAACAGGACGAACAGATGGCCCTGCTGGTCCAGCGCGTTTCCGGCACCCACTACCGGCACAATTTCCTGCCGTACCTGGCCGGGGTCGGCGTTTCTTACAACACGTTCGTCTGGCACGAGGAGATGGACCCGAAGGCGGGGATGCTCCGACTGGTCTTCGGCCTGGGAACGCGGGCGGTCAACCGGGTCGAAGGCGATTACCCGCGGATCATCGCGCTTGACCAGCCGCGCCTTCGCCCCTACGCCGGCGACGACGTCCGGAAATATTCCCAGCACGACGTCGATCTGCTGAACATCGAGAGCAACGAGCTGCAGAGCGTCCCCCTGGCGGAGCTGGTTGCCGCGGAGCCGGAGCTGAAACTGGACCTGGCCGGCACCAGAGAGGGGGATTGGGTGCTCACTTTCGACCAATTGCTCGGCCGGACCGATTTTACCGCCCGGATGAAAGCGCTGCTGGCCAAGCTGGACGCGACCTACCGGTATCCGGTCGACGTGGAGTTCACGGTCAACTTTACCGCGGCCGGTAAGATGCGGATCAATCTCCTCCAATGCCGGCCGCTGCAGGCGAAAGGGGCGGGTGGGCGGGTGCGGCTGCCGGAACGGATCGACCCGGAGCGGTTGTTGTTCGAGACCGCCGGGAATTTTATGGGCGGCAGCGTCGATTTGCGCTTGCCGCGGGTCATTTACGTCGATCCGCAGGCGTACGGCAAGCTGCTGCACGGCAAGAAATACACGGTCGCCCGCCTGATCGGCAAGCTTAACCGCGGGACAAAAACGCCGACGATCCTGATCGGGCCGGGGCGCTGGGGGACGCGCGACGCGACGCTCGGCGTGCCGGTCAGCTTTGCCGAGATCAACAACTTTGCCGCGCTGGTCGAAGTCGCCGTGCCGGCGATCGGTTTCATGCCGGAGCTGTCGTTCGGCTCCCACTTTTTTCTCGACCTGGTGGAAGCGAACATCTTTTACGCCGCCCTGTTTGACGGGCTGGACCCGCAGCTGCTGGCCGGCCGGCCGAACCTGTTCGGCGCGCTGCTGCCGGACGAAAGCGAATACGCCGGGGTGATCGGGGTCTACGACCTGCCGCTCCGGCTGATGGCCGATCTGACCGCCCAGCGGCTGGTCTGTTTGACCGATGTGCTATAATTTTGCCCAATGTCTAAGATACTGAAAAAAGAAAAACTTAACGCCAGCGTCAGCCGGATCACGGTCGACGCGCCGCCTATCGCCCGCGCCGCCAAGCCGGGACAGTTCGTGGTCATCATCCCGGCCGAGAACGCCGAGCGGATCCCGTTAACCATTGCCGACACCGACGCCGGCAAAGGGACGATCACGATCATCTTCCAGATCGTCGGCGCCACCACCACCGTCCTCGATTCGCTGCCGGAGGGGGCGGAGATCGCCCACCTGCTTGGCCCGCTCGGCGCTCCCTCCCACATTGAAAAATTCGGCACGGTCGTGGTGATCGGCGGCGGGGTCGGCATCGCCGAGATCTACCCGGCGGTCAAAGCGCTGAAAGCGGCCGGCAACGAGGTCATCACGATCATCGGCGCGCGGGATAAGGGCTTGCTCATATATGAGCAGGAGTTGCGGGTCGCGAGTCACGAGTTGCGGGTCACTACTGACGATGGAAGCTACGGCCGCAAAGGCTTTGTTTCCGAGGAGCTGAAAGATATTATTGCCTCCGGCAAGAAGATCGGCTTGGTCTTCGCCGTTGGCCCGGTCCCGATGATGCGGGTCTGTTGCGACGTTACCAGGCCGCACGGGATCAAGACCGTGGTGTCGCTCAACCCGCTGATGCTCGACGCCACCGGGATGTGCGGCATCTGCCGGGTCACGGTCGGGGGGAAAACCAAGTTCGCCTGCGTCGAAGGGCCGGAATTCGACGGGCACCAGGTCGACTTCGCGGAGCTGACAGCGCGGTTAAAGGGGTATCGGGACGTGGAAAAGAAAGCGCATGATCATGTATGCAAGCTGCTAGGGACTAAGGGGCTAGGGGGCTAAGGGACTATGGCTGAGAAAAAGAAAAGACTACACATGCAGGAACGGTCCGCCGCGGAAAGGACCCGGGATTTCCAGGAGGTGCCGCTCGGATATACGCCGGAAGAGGCGATAGAAGAGGCAAAACGCTGTATCCAGTGCAAGAACCCGCTCTGCGTCAAAGGGTGCCCGGTCGAGGTCAAGATCCCCGAGTTCATTAAGCTGGTCGCCGAGGGGAAGTTTGCCGAAGCGAGCCGGAAGATCAAAGAGACCAATGCCTTGCCGGCGGTTTGCGGCCGCGTTTGCCCGCAGGAAGAACAGTGCGAGCTGAAATGCGTGCTCGGAGTTAAGGGCGAGCCGGTGGCGATCGGGACCCTTGAGCGTTTCGTGGCGGACTGGGAGAGGGATAACGTTAAACTTCAAACATCCAACCTCAAACCTCAAGATAAGATCTCAATAAATAAATCACACAAGATCGCCGTCATCGGGTCTGGCCCGGCGGGGCTAACTTGCGCCGGTGATCTGGCACGGCTCGGTTATCAGGTCACGATCTTCGAATCGCTCCATGTGACCGGCGGCGTGCTGCGCTACGGCATCCCGGAGTTCCGGTTGCCGAAAAAGATCGTCGACCTGGAGGTTGAATATGTTAAAACCCTCGGGGCCGAGGTTAAAACCGACATGCTGATCGGCAATGTCTACACGATCGAGGAGCTGCTCAAGGAGTACAAAGCGGTTTTCGTCGGTTCCGGAGCCGGTTTGCCCAAGTTCATGGGGATCCCGGGGGAGAACCTGGACGGCGTTTACTCGGCCAACGAATATCTCTTCCGCGTCAACATGATGAAAGCGTGGCAGTTCCCCGAAAGCCTGACGCCGGTCAAGATCGGCAAGCGGGTCGCCGTGGTCGGCGGCGGGAACGTGGCGATGGATGCGGCCCGAGTATCTTTGCGGCTGGGGGCGGACGAAGTCACTATCCTCTACCGCCGGACGCAGGAAGAGATGCCGGCCCGGATCGAAGAGATCAAACGGGCGGTGGAGGAGGGGGTCATTTTCAAGATCCTGACACTACCGGTCGCCTATCACGCTAATAATGAGGGGTGGGTAACGGATGCGGAATGTTTACAAATGCAACTGGGTGAGCCGGATTCTTCCGGTAGACGGCGACCGGTAGAAATCCCAGGCTCAAACTTCAAACTGCAAATTGATACGGTAATTGTGGCGATCGGCAACTCGCCCAATCCCCTGATCCCGCTGCGGACCCCCGGCCTCAAGACCGAGAAGTGGGGCGGGGTGATCGTGACCGCCGAAGGGTTAACCTCGCTGCCGGCCGTCTACGCCGGCGGCGACATCGTCCGCGGGGCGGCGACCGTGATCTCCGCCATGGGCGACGGCAAGACCGCGGCCAAGGCGATCCACCAACTGCTCGCAAAGTAACTGAAATCCCCGCCGCTTTTCGCCGACCAATTAGCGATGAAGATCCCGCCTGATAATAACGGTAAGACCTGGTCGGTCAGCTCCCGGGAGATCCGGGCGAAACTCCCGCTGATCAAGCCGGCGTTCGTTTCCTGGCTGCGGACCTACGGCAATCAGGCCGTTATCCTCGATCACGCCGGACCGGCGCTGACCGCGCTGGCGCAGGAAGCCAAAGAATTGACCCGGCTTCTGGGCGGCGATTTTCTCTCGCTCGCGCTGGGCGGTAGTTTGATCAGAGGGCTGGGGACGGTTGAAACCAGCGACGTCGATTATTTTATCTACACCAGGGACATCGGCCAGCAGTGGGCCGACACCGTCCGGGACGGCTCGTGGCAGCGGTTGCGGCAAGCGGGACTAACTCCTTGCGACGACCACCCGGTGATCAGATTGGCCCCCGGCTTACCTGATATCGCGGGGAACACGCTCGGCGTGTTCACTAACCACCTGGTCTTTGAAGCGAAGCCCGGAGCGAGCCGGCGGATGGTCCTGGAAGTTCTCGCTCAATTATTGGCGGCGGCGCCGCCGAATGCCCGCCGGGAGCTAAAAGAGACGCTGCGGAGCGAGTATAACACCTTGATGCATAACAGCCAGGCCTACGCGGCCAGAAAATTCGTGCAAAACCGCGTCCGCCCGCTGATCGGCGAGGCAATGAGCGAGTCAATGCTCTGCGACCAGCATTGTCTCGATGAATTAGCCCGGTTGGCGGCGCCTTTTATCACCGCCCGGCGCGTTAACTTCCCCCCGCCGCCGGAACTGGCAAGTTTACTGGCCTGAAGATTATGTTAAAAAGTGAAATTATCCGGAAACGGGGGCGATAAAACATCGGTTATGACAACAGAAGCGATCGCCAGCCGCCTCAGCAGCCTTAAGCAAGAGCTCTACCAGCCCGGGCGCCAGACCGTGACGCCGGCCAAGCAGAGCGTCCTCCCCGACGTTTCTTACCAGCCGGTCATTATCCCGCCGGTCAGGCCGGCTCCGGAACCGCTGCCGGGTGATATCCCGGTCGCGCCGGGCGAATCGATCCAGGCGGCGATCGACAGCGCTCCGGCCGGTTCGACCATCGTTCTCGCGGCCGGCGACTACCAGGAAAACATTATCTTAAAGGACGGTGTCAGCCTGCGGGGCGCCGGTGCCAACCAAACTACTCTGAGCGCGGCCGAGGCCGCCCTGCCGGTCATCTCCGGCGACGCCGGCCAGCTGACCATCTCTAATTTTGCCATTAACGGCGGGTCGCCGGCCGTATTCCTGAAAGGGGACGGCATCACGGTCAACGACCTGCTGGTGGACGGCGGCGACGCCGGCCTCAGTTTTGACGGAACGGACGTCCTGATCACCGGCTGCAAGATCATCCATATTGCCGGGACCGGCGTCGAACTGCTTAACGCCGACGGGAGCACGGTCAACGCGACGATCATCGCCCGCTGCGAGGGCGATGGGCTGCGGATCAGTGACAGCACCGGCGTTACGGTCGTTAATAACACGCTTGTTTATAACAAGCAGAACAGCGGCGCGGGGGTCAAGGTGGCCAATTCCACCGCGGTGGCGATCGCCAACAATATTATTGCCGGTAATTACTATGGCGTGCTGGTCGAGTCCGGCGAGGCCGCGGTCAACTTCAATGATATCTGGGGGAACAACAAGGGGTGCGAAGGTTGCGCCGCCGGGGTGCTCGAACTCAACGCCGACGGCTGGGATATCTTCGACAATATCGCCCAAAGCCCGGTCTTGATCGGGGAAGGGGAAGCGCTTTTTGACGACAACTGGCAGTTCACCGAATTCACTTATGTTGATAATGATTTTAACCTGAATATTGAGCCGGTCGGCGACGTGCCGGTTTCGCCCTGTATCAATGCGGGGGACCCGGACCTGATCGACCGGGACGGGACGATCCTCGACCAGGGGGCATACGGCGGCCTGACCAGTCTCTACGACGCGACGCCGACCGAGTTCACGCTTGTCGATGATGGGAACAGCGTCACTTTGTCCTGGGTTAGGCCGGAAGGCGTTCCGGTCCTCGGTTACCGTCTCTACCGGCTGCCGGTCGATACTTACGGCGGCTGGGCGAGCGAATACGACCTCTACCAGCAATTAAACCAACCGTACGCCCTGCTGGCGGATATTCAGGACCCGCAGACCACCAGCTACACCGATACCGGTTTCCCGACCGACGCCCAGATGATCTATTTCTATAAAGCGGTCACCGTCCACGGCCCGAACGAATCACGGCCGACCGCCGACCAAACTTTCTACTGGTACCCGGGGCTCTTTGGCGGCGACGATGATGCCGGCGCCGACGCCGCGGTCGATAATGACCAGGCGGGCGGCTGCGGCTGCTCGGCCGTCGGCCGGCCGGCCGCCGGCGGAAATATCCTCAATTCTCTTTGGTCCATTATCGTCGATTAACCCGGTGCCGGTTTTATTCCCGCGGACGATTGTGGTAGAATTGCCCCCGTATGGCTCTCTCCGCTAAGATAGCAAGCTGGATCAAGGCCCAGGTCGCCGGCGCCGGCGCTAAGGGGTGTGTTGTCGGCCTCTCCGGCGGGATCGACTCCGCGGTCGTTGCGCTCCTCTGCCAGAAGGCTTTTCCTGAAGATACTTTAACGCTGCTGCTGCCGTGCCATAGTCTGCCCGCAGATATGGATTCCGCCCGCCAATTCGCCGAGCGGTTTAAGCTGATATTCGTCAGCCCCGACCTTACCGCGGTCTTTGATCAGCTCTACCAGGCGCTGGAAGGAGAAACTTATGGCGGGCAAACCGACTTGCCGACTTGCAATCTTAAGCCGCGCCTGCGGATGGCCGCTCTTTATTATTACGCCCGCAAGCTGAACTACCTGGTCGTCGGCACCGGCAACAAGTCGGAGCTCGAGATGGGATATTTTACCAAGTACGGCGACGGCGGCGTCGACCTCCTCCCGCTTGGCGACCTGCTCAAAACGGAGGTCCGCGCTTTAGCCGGGGAGTTAGCCGTTCCCCAGGAATACATTGAGAAAGCGCCGAGCGCCGGGTTGTGGGCGGGACAGACCGACGAAGGCGAGATGGGGATCACTTATGAAGAGCTTGATGCTATCTTAGCCGGCAAGGGCGGCGACCAGCAGAAAGCGGCGCTCGTTGACCAGCGCCGGCAAGCCAGCGAACATAAACGGCGCCCGGTCCCGATCTTCAAGGTTCCAGGCTGAAGTATTCTCCCCGACTATTATTGTTCAGCAAACGGGCCGACTCAATGGCCAAAGCCTGGAAATAATTCTTGTCGCCCGGTTTAAGCATCTCGCCCGACATTACCAGTACGACTATTTGGCGTATTTCCCGACTAGAAAACCAACTAAACTCCCCAGGATCAGCGTCATGACGGTGACCGGGATCAGGCTGACCGGCTGAATACCGGCGATCAGGACGGCGGAGGGGAGCAGGGTCAGAAAGGCGATCAATAATCCTTTAAGGACAGGCTGGATATTCAGGTCTACTGCTGCCACAAAGAAACCGACCACCACCCAGAGGGAAAAAGCGGATAGATTCGCGTCCCAGTTCATTTTGGCCAGCAACATTGGGGTAATATCGATCAATCCCGCCCCCGCACCAATTAAGAGACCGGTCATTAGCTTTTTCATGATTACCTCCTATTCGAACGCCTGCAGCGTGATCGTGACGTTCCCTTTGTTCGGAACCCCCAGCGAGGAATCCCGCCCGAAGACGTCGTCAAAAGCGAGGGCGTAGGCCCGGCCGTCGATCGTGTAGAGGCCGTTATGGAAGAACTCGGCGAATTTGTTGAAGACGCCGCCGTTATGCGCGGCCGAGGCGGTGTAAAATTTATCGCTGTCGCCCTGATCGGTCACGGTCGGGTTTTTGATCACCCCGCGGTTGAGCGCGCCGGACACCCATTTGACCAGTTTGGCGTCGCTGCCGGCCGCGACCTCCTGCCCGAACAGCTGGAGGGTCGTCGGCTTCAGGTAAACGCCGTCGGCGCCGAAGTCGAGCTTGCTGCCGTCGGCCGTGCCGCTGATCTGCCGCCGGACGGTCTCGTCGGTCAGGATGGTGACGGTCTTGCCGCCGGCCCAGTATTCGTTGATCAAACTGTCCCAGTAGCCGTAAAGCTCCGGGAAACTGGCGGCGTAACCGGGCGCGATCTTGGCCGGATTGAGGATGCGCAAGCGGTTACCGGCCGCGTCGCGCAAGACGACCTTTTCCCAGCCGCCGCTGAGCGCCGCTTCGTAAGCGTCCAAGATCTGTTTGCGGGTAATGCCGTCGTTGAAGCCGCGGGTCTCGGCGCCGACGGCGAGCTTGAGCGGCAGGGCAAAATAGTCGACCTGGGTCAGGTTGACCACGTTGCCGGTGCTTTTCACGGTCAACTCGACCTTGTCGTAGATCGTTCCGTCGGCCGCGCCCGGTTCGGTGAAGTTGGCAAGTTCATCCGCCACCAGCCGGTCGATCCCCAAATATAGCCGGGCGGATACGACATAAGGGATGGTGACCGGTCCGGCAGTGATCAGGGTATCCAGGGTCACGTCCGGCGCGGCCGCCGCGCTGGTCGAGCTCAGGAAGGCAGCCGGGGTCTGCGTCAGATCGAGGTTCCGTTCCACCCCGGCATTGTCTTGTCCCCGCAGGGCGACATGGATCCGATTGGCGGCGATTCCTGAATTATTGACGAAAGTGACGGTGACGTAAAGATCGGGCAGGGCGGGGGCGGAAGAAGCCGTCTGGCAGCCGGTAAGGACGATTGACAGGACCAGGAATAATAAGCCGCCGCCTGCCAGGAACCCTAAACGCTTCATCCAGACATTTTCCCACCAGGGAGAGACCAAGTCAAATGCCATAGTTGACAAATATGTAGATAGTGATACAATATTGTAGTATGAGCCCGACCAGAGATGTTACCGTTAAAGTTCTCAGCGAGATCAGCAGCGCGCTGGCCTCTTCGCTCGACATCGAAAGCACTCTTAACGCCATTCTCAATATCCTGACCGAACGGCTGGAGATGCAGCGTGGCACGATCACCCTTGTCGACCCGGCTACCAATGAACTTCACATTGAGGTCGCTCAGGGTTTGTCGCCGGCCGAAAAGGAACGGGGGCGCTACCAGATCGGCGAAGGAATAACCGGCAAGGTGGTGGAGAGCGGCCAGCCGATGGTCGTCAAGGATATCAAGGCGGAGCCGCTCTTTTTGAACCGGACGCAAGCGCGCAAGGAATTGAAAGAACGGAACTACGCCTTTCTCTGCGTGCCGGTCAAGGTCGGGAACAAGGTGGTCGGCGCGCTGTCGGTCGACCATCTTTTTCGCGGCGATATTTCCTACGAAGAGGACATTAAGCTGCTGACGATCATCGCCTCCATGGTCGGGCAAGCGGTCCGGATCCGCGAACTGGCGGAAAAGGACAAGCAGGCGGTCGTTTCCGAGAATATCAAGCTGAAAAGAGAGCTGCAGGGGAAGTATAAATTCGGCAATATCGTTTACAGCTCCCGGGCGATGGAGACGATGCTGGAAGGAGTGCTGCAGGTTGCCGACACGCAGGCGACGGTGATGCTCCTGGGCGAATCGGGCACCGGCAAGGAACTGGTCGCTTCCGCGATCCATTATGCCAGTCCCCGGAACGGTAAACCGTTCGTCAAGGTCGCTTGCGCCGCCCTGCCGGAAAACCTGCTGGAAGCGGAGCTCTTTGGCTATGAACGGGGGGCGTTCACCGGCGCGACCGAAAAGAAACTAGGCCGCTTTGAGCTGGCCAACGGCGGGACGATCTTCCTTGATGAGATCGGCGACCTGACGCTGCCGACCCAGGTCAAACTGCTCCGCGTCCTGCAGGAGAAAGAATTTGAGCGGCTGGGCGGGACCCAGACCGTCAAGATCGATGTCCGGGTCGTTTGCGCCACCCACCGGGACCTGGAAGAACTGATCAAGGAGCGGAAGTTCCGCGAAGATCTTTATTACCGGATCAACGTTTTTCCCGTTCATTTGCCGCCTCTCCGGGAGCGGAAAGAAGATATTCCCCTGCTGGCTGACCATTTTATCCATAAGTATAAATTAGAGAACAAGAAGAAGATCAAAGGGATCAACCGGGCGGCGCTGGAGCGGTTAATGGCCTACCGCTGGCCGGGTAACGTCCGCGAACTGGAGAACGCGATGGAGCGGGCGGTGGTCATCTGCCAGAAAGAGCTGATCACGCCGGCGGAACTGCCGTCCAACCTGAGCGGCGGCGCCGACCTCGATCTGCCGGGCGAGGGGGCTTCCCTGCCGGAGATCGTGGAAAGCATCGAAAAGCAGCGGATCACAGAAGCCCTGGAACGCTATAAAACCCAGCGTCAGGCGGCCAAAGCGCTCGGCTTGACGGAACGGATGCTCGGGTACAAGATCCAGAAATATAAGATCGCCTGGCAATAACCTTGCTGAGTCCGACGTTAAAGGGGGAATGATCATGAAAAAGGTCTTTTGTGTAGTTTTGGGCCTCGTTTGCCTGGTCTCCGTCGCCTCGGCCGCGCTCCTGGACGTGAATGTCGCTTACGTTTCCAAGTATATTTGGCGGGGGCAGGACCAGGATAGCGGGCAGCCGGCGCTGCAGCCGGGCGCGACCCTTTATTTGGGCAATACCGGCTTTTCGCTCGGGCTGTGGGGGAACTATAATATCGGGGCCGACTATCTCAACGTCGGTACCGGCGGGAATATCGGCCGGGAACTGACCGAGATCGATTACACGCTGACCTACGCCGCCTCGTTCAACGACGACTGGAGCTATTCCGTTTATTTTTCCCAGTACACTTACCCGGCCGGCCAGTTCATCCGGACGGGAGAGCTGTTCCTGACCCTGACCGGCAACAGTTTGCCGCTGACGCCGACCCTGACCCTTGCTTACGACAATGACCAGGGGAAGGGATCGTACGTTTCGCTGGGCGGGAAAAATTCGTTCCCGGTCGGCGCCCTGCAGATCGACTCCGCCCTGACGGCCGGCTACGACGGCGGCCAGTACGGGGCCAAACCGGGTTTTAGCGACGCTACCCTGGCATTTTCGACCGCGCTGCCGGTCAATAACCTGACGGTCACGCCGACCGTGAACTATACGGTGGTCGGCAAAGACACCAGGCCGACCTCGGAAAACACTTTTTGGTTCAGCCTGAACGTCGCCTCCAGTTTATAGCTACAAAATAGTAGACAAGATTTAAAAGGGGTTACAAAAATGTAGCCCCTTTTCTTTGCTCCCTCATGGCAATAAGATTGCTCCTGTCGGGCAGGAGGTGCGGTGATGATAAATTCCGGTGATACGGCCTGGGTCCTGATCTCGACCGCCTTGGTCATTCTGATGACCCCGGCCGTCGGTTTCTTTTACGGGGGGATGGTCCGGAAGAAAAGCCTGCTCTCGACCGTGATGATGTGTTTTGCCTCGCTTTTCCTGATCAGCGTCCAGTGGGTCTTGATCGGCTATACATTATCGTTCGGCCCGAGTAAGGCCGGTTTGATCGGGGGGCTGCAGTGGTTAGGCTTGCTCGGGGTCGGACAAGCGCCGAACCCGGACTATGCCGCAACGATCCCGGCGCTGGCGTTCATGCTTTTCCAGGCCGCTTTCGCGATCGTGACGCCGTCCCTGATCGTCGGCAGCTTTGTCGAGCGGATCAAGTTCGGCGCCTTCCTGATCTTTACCGGTCTTTGGTCGCTCTTGGTTTATTATCCGGTCGCCCACTGGGTCTGGGGAGTCGGCGGTTGGCTCCGGGCTTTGGGCGCGCTCGATTTTGCCGGCGGGACCGTGGTCCACGTTACGGCCGGCTTTGCCGCCCTGGCGGTCGCCCTGGTGATCGGCAAGCGGATCGGTTACGGTAAAGATAATATGGAACCGAGCAACATTCCGCTGGTCGTCATTGGCGCCGTTTTGTTGTGGTTCGGCTGGTTCGGTTTTAACGGCGGCTCCGCCCTGGCGGCCAACGGCTTGGCTGTTTCCGCCGTCGTGGTGACCAACACGGCGGCCGCGGCAGCGGCACTGGTCTGGATGATCTTGAGCTGGCTCCACCGCCGACCGAGCGTCCTGGGCGTCGCCACCGGTGCGGTCGTCGGTTTGGTCGCGATCACTCCGGCCTCCGGTTTTGTCGACCCTTTATCGGCGCTCGCGATCGGCGGGATCGCCGCGGTGATCTCCTATTATATGATCGTCCTCCGGATGAAGCTGCGGATCGACGAATCACTCGATGTCTTCGCTTGTCACGGGATGGGCGGGGTTTGGGGGTCGGTCGCGACCGGGATCTTTGCCAGCCGGGCGATCAACGCGGCTGGTAATAATGGCTTGCTGTTCGGTAATCCCGGACTGCTCTGGGTCCAGATCGTGACGGTCGTGGTCACGGCCAGCTTCTCTTTTGTCGTTACCTATGTCCTGGCGACGCTGATCGATCTGTTTATCGGTCTGCGGGTCAGCGAGAACGAGGAATTGGTCGGCCTCGACATTTCCCAGCACGCGGAAAGCGTTTAAAGGGGGGATAGCATCATGAAAAAGATCGAAGCGATCATTAGGTCGGAAAAGTTGGAGGATTTACGCGAAGCCCTGGATGCCCAAGGGTTATCGGCGATGACGGTGACCGAAGTGAAGGGGCGGGGAGCGCAAAAGGGGATCACGCTGGAGTGGCGGGTCGGCGAGTACCGGGTGGAGTTCATCCCGAAGATCAAGGTTGAACTGGTCGTTAATGCCGAGGCGGTCGATAAGGTGATCAATATAATTTTGTCGGTCTGCTCGTCCGGCAAGGTCGGCGACGGCAAGATCTTTGTCTCAACGGTGGAAGAAGTTATCCGGATCCGGACAAAAGAAAAGGGACACGGCGCTTTATAGGCTGAAAAACAATAATATTGTAGATAATCGGGCTGGAAAATACAAAAACGTATTAATTCCCGGCCGCGTAGCCTTGTGTCCAGCGTGGCAATATTCTTGCTCATCCTTCTTGGCCAGCAACATTGATCAAGGAGGTTCGTAATGATAAATGCCGGTGATACCGCCTGGGTTTTGATCTCCACCGCTTTAGTGATCCTGATGACGCCCGCCGTCGGCTTTTTTTACGGCGGCATGGTGCGGAAAAAGAACATTTTATCCACTGTTATGATGTGCTTCGCCGTACTGATCGTCCTTAGCCTGCAATGGTTCCTGGTCGGCTTCACCCTTTCATTCGCCCCGTCACTGCGCGGCCTGATCGGCCGGCTTGATTGGCTCGGTCTGGTCGGGGTGGGAGGGCAGCCCAACGCGGCTTACGCGGCGACGATCCCCTTTCTGGCGTTCATGTTCTTCCAGGGGGCGTTCGCGATCATCGCTCCGGCGCTGATCGTCGGCGCCTTTGTGGAGCGGATCAGGTTCTCCGTTTTTCTTTTCTTTTCGCTGGTCTGGGCGACCTTGGTTTACGATCCGGTCGCGCACTGGGTCTGGTCGGCCGGCGGCTGGCTGCGGGCCCTGGGCGCGCTTGATTTCGCCGGCGGCTTGGTCGTCCATATCACGGCCGGGTTTTCCGCCCTGGCGATCGCCCTGGTGATCGGCAAGCGGCTCGGTTACGGTAAGGATAATATGGAACCGAGCAATATCCCGCTGGTCCTGATCGGCGCGGTCCTGCTCTGGTTCGGCTGGTTCGGTTTTAACGGCGGCTCGGCGCTGGCGGCCAATGGTTTGGCAACAACGGCGGTGGTCGTCACCAACGCCTCGGCCGCGGCCGGCGCGGCTGTTTGGATGATCTTGAGCTGGATGCAGCGGCGGCCGAGCGTGCTGGGGGTCGCGACCGGCGCGGTCGTCGGCCTGGCGGCGATCACCCCGGCCTCGGGCTACGTCTCCCCGTTGTTCGCCATGCTGATCGGCGCAGTCGCTTCGCTGATCGCTTACTACATGATCTGGCTCCGGATGAAACTGCGGATCGACGAGTCGCTCGACGTTTTTGCCTGCCACGGGATGGGGAGCTTCTGGGGGGTGGTCGCGGTCGGCCTGTTCGCCAGCAAAACGGTCAACCCGGCGGGGGCCGACGGGCTGTTCTTCGGCAACCTGCACCAATTCTGGGTCCAGTTGTTCGCCGCTTGTTTTATCGCTTTCTTTTCTTTTGCCGTTACTTACCTGATCGCCAAAGTGATCGACGGACTGGTCGGCCTGCGGGTCAAAGAGAACGAGGAGCTGGTCGGCCTCGATATCTCACAGCACGCGGAAACTGCCTAGGGGGGCGGAAATGAAAAAAATCGAAGCGATAATCAGGTCGGAAAAACTCGAGGACTTACGCGAGGCGCTGGACGCTCAGGGTCTATCGGCGATGACGGTAACCGAGGTCAGGGGGCGGGGAGCGCAGAAGGGGATCACGCTGGAGTGGCGAGTCGGCGAATACCGGGTCGAATTCATTCCCAAAGTGAAGGTTGAACTGGTCGTGAATGCCGAAGCGGTCGATAAGGTGATCGGGATCATCCTGACGGTCTGCTCCAACAATAAAGTCGGCGACGGCAAGATCTTTGTTTCGCCGGTGGAAGAAGTTGTCCGGATCCGGACCGGCGAACGCGGGCAGCAAGCGCTGTAACGGTAATTAAATTGCTAAGCGGTAGCCGATGCCCGGCTCCGTGATAATAATGTCCGCCAAGCCGTGTTTTTCCAGTTTTTTTCGCAGCTGGCTGAAATAGATCCGGAGATAATGCGACTGATCGACCGCCTCCGGTCCCCAGACCTCCTGCAGCAATTGCTTTTGAGTGACGATCTTGCCGGCGTGCTGGGCCAGCAGCTTTAAGAGGTCAAACTCCGTATTGGTCAATTTTACCGGTGCGCCGGAGACTTCCACCGCGCGCAGATGGAAATCGATCTTCAGCGGGCCGTTGGTGAACACGGGTTCTTCCTTGAGGTTCAGACTGTGCCTGAGCGCGACCCTGATGCGGGCCGATAATTCCGAGATATTGAAGGGTTTGGTCAAATAATCGTCGGCCCCCGCGTCAAGCAGGGAAACCTTATCCTGGCCGGAATCTTTAACGGTCAAAACTATGACCGGGGTCGCCGTTCTGGCCCTGATCTTTTTCATGACTTCCAGCCCCGGCAGGTCCGGCAAGCCCAGGTCCAGAATGACGATGTCCGGACGGAAATTGGCCAGCAGGAGCAATCCTTCCCGGCCGGTTTTCGCCAGGGCAACGTTGTAGCCCTCGGAAGTCAAGCTGATATCAAGCAGTTTGCGGATCGACTTTTCATCGTCGATCACCAGGATTTTGGCGCCTTTATTCATACGGGGAAGCTTTAACCTCCGGCAGCGTATCGATCGGCAGAGTAAGCTTGATCTCCAGCCCGCCCTTTTTCCGGTTACGGGCTTCGATCGACCCGTTGTGGGCCTCGACGATCGCTTTGGTAATCGCTAAGCCCAGGCCGGTTCCGCCGGGCAAGGCCGCTTTGGTGCGGTAAAACTTATCAAAAATATAGGGCAATTCGTTCTCGTCGACGCCGGGACCGTTGTCCGCGATCGTCAGGGCGATGCGGCCGTATTCCAGCGCGGTCGTCAGTTCGATCGCCGAACCGGCCGGGGTGTAATTGAGGGAGTTCCAAATGATGTTTTGCAGCGCCTGGTCCATCAGGGGAAAATCGATCTTGATCAGCGGCAGGCTTTCTTCGCCTGCGACGATAACCCGGCGCCCCTCCAGATTACGGCTGAAACGCTGGAGGCTAGACCGGACCAGTTCGTTGACGTCCTGCCAGTCCTTTTTGATCGACAGCATGCCGGAGGCCAGCCGGGACATGTCGAGCAGATTGGTGACGACCCGATCGAGGCGCTCGGCCGAATCGGACAGTTCCTTGGCCAGGTCGGCCAATTTCCGCCGGTCGCAGATGATCCGGTCGTCCTTAAGCGCCGCCGCAATGCCGACGATCGAGGTTACCGGCGTTCGGATCTCATGCGAAACGCTGTCCAATATCGTCCGGTACAGCCCTTCGGATTTCCGGAGCTCGTCCGACTCGAGCGCCCGCTCTTTGAGGATCTCCCGCTCCAGGTAGAGCGCCAGCTGGTTGGCGGCCGTGTACAAGAAATCTTTTTCGTCCTGGGACAACTGGCGGTAATGTTCGGGGCGGTACAACAGAACGCCGATGTTTTCGGAGGGACCTTTGAGGGCGACGTACAAGGCGCCCGCGAAAGAGAGGGTTTCGGTCGACCAGCCGGCGATCTCGCCTTTTTCGTAGGCCCAGACCGCGACCGACAGCTCTTTTTCGTCGCCGGTAATGGTCTGGCGCAGAACCTCGTCAAAGCTCTGCCGGTCGTTCTTGACGATGACCTTGCATTTCCCCGGCAGGATCACGCCCAGTTCTTTTTCGATCGCCGCGATGCAGTTGTAGCGGTTGACCGCGTTGGCGATGATCGAGGTGATCCGGTGCATGGTATCGGTCCGGGCTTCTCTTACAGCGAGCAGCCCTTCATCCCGCCTGATCTTGCTG
The DNA here is from genome assembly GCA_041650855.1 of Candidatus Margulisiibacteriota bacterium. Classification (NCBI taxonomy): domain Bacteria; kingdom Bacillati; phylum Candidatus Margulisiibacteriota; species Candidatus Margulisiibacteriota bacterium. Next base: position 164,933 of record JBAZKJ010000001.1, on the reverse strand, counting down.
GTCAAATAACCGGTAACGACCGCGGTAATAATATAAACTACGCTCATGATCAGGTCGGTAAAATTAGCGATCACAAAGGTCATGGTCGGCGGGATAAAAAAGAAGTTCCAGATAAACACGCTGAGAACGGCGAAAACAACGATGTAAAGGAAGGAGACGAACATGCTCAGGACCAGGACGGCAAAGAGAAAGACAAAACCGATCGCCTCATAACCGATAAAAGGGGCCAGCAGATAATTGATCAGGGAAACCAGGAAAATAGTGCCGAGGGTCTTCCAGAAATCACTGAGCGGTATTTCCGGGCCGAAGATCAATTTGAACCAGCTTTCCGTGGCCGTGATCTCGCCGCCGGTCGGGATGACATGGATCGCGATGTTCTTCGTGCCACTGAGCAGTTTACTGGCGGTCGAGCCGGTAAAGATCGCCTGGAAGGGGCTCTTTTCCGAGTGCCCGATCACTATCTGGGTGATGTTCTTTTCGCGGGCGAATTTCGCCAGCGCGTCCGAAATGTTCCGGCCGGACAGGATCGTTGTCGCCGCGCCCAACTGTTTCGCCAGGGTGAAATTGTTCCCGAGCTCTTCCTTCTCCTTTTGCGTCCATTTCTGCGAAAATAACAGAGGGCTTTCCACGGCGACGACGAACCATTCGCAGCGGTACCGCCGGGCGATCAGCGCCCCGCGGCGGATCAATCTTTTCGCGTTCGGGCTGGGGCTGACGCAGACCAGGATCCGCTCGGTAGTTTGCCAGTTTTCCTTGATACCGTGCGCTTTCATGTACATTTCCAGTTCTTCGTCGACTTCCTGGGCCGTTTGCCGCAGAGAAATCTCGCGGAGCGCGTTAAGATTGCCTTCGCGGAAGAAATTGCCCAGGGCGTCCGTGATCTTGTCCTTTTTATAGATATCGCCGCGCTTTAACCGGTTCAACAGGGCGTCCACGGTGATGTCAACGGCGACGATCTCATCGGCATTTTCCACGATGCTGTCGGGGATGGTTTCCCGGACCGTGACGCCGGTGATCTGTTTGATGACATCGTTCAGGCTCTCCAGGTGCTGGACATTGAGCGTGGTAATGACGTTGATGCCGGCCCGGAGGATTTCGTCGACGTCTTCGTAGCGCTTAGCGTACTTGGAGCCGGGAACGTTGGTGTGGGCCAGCTCATCGACCAGTACGGTGGTGGGGTGCCGCCTGATAATGGCGGCGGTGTCCATTTCTTCCATGATCTTGCCGCCGTACTCGATCATCTGGCGGGGAACTACTTCCAGGTCGCCGATCTGTTTCTCCGTTTCCGGGCGGCCGTGCAGTTCCACGTAACCAATGACCAGGTCTTCCCCCCGCTGATGGCGGCGGTTGCCCTCGTTGAGCATGGTGAACGATTTGCCGACACCGGGGGCATAACCGATAAAGATCTTCAGTTTGCCCTTCTGGGGATGTTCCGAGGCGATCTTTAAGGCCTCTTCCGGAGTGAGCCGTCTTGCAAAGTCTTCCAATTAAATCCTCATTATTTAACGATGTGATCCAGCTCGGCGTTCAATTTCAGGACATTAAGCCGCGGCTCGCCAAAAATCCCAAGCGCTCTGCCTTCCGTTAGTTTACCGATCAGCTTGATTATCTCATCTTTTTTGGCTGAATCAAACCCGCGGGCCTTGACCACCCGGTCGACCTGAAAAAGGGCGGCGGCGGGACTGACGTGCGGATCGAGGCCGGAGGCGGAAGCGTAGAGCAGGTCGGCCGGTATTTCCGGCTCAGTCTTGGCTGGATCGGCCTGGAGCAATCTTTGTTTCCGCTCCGCCACGGCCTGCGCCAACTGTTGGCTGGTCGGGGAAAGATTGCTGCCGCCCGAGGGCAGGGGATTATAACCCTGGGAAGAAGGCCGTGACCAGAAATATTTTGCCTGATCGAAATTCTGGCCGATCAGCTCAAGGCGCCCGTTAGAGCTTTGCGAGAAAAAGAGCTGCCCGATCAGCGTGACCAACAGCGGGTAAAACAAGCCGGTCAGGATCGTTAAAGCGATAAAGAGCCGGGCGCCGATCATCATGTTCTTCATCTTATTTCACCAGCCGCAAGAAAACGACCAGCAGATCGATTAATTTTATCCCGATAAAGGGCGCGAGCAGGCCGCCCAGGCCGTAGATCTGCAAGTTGCGCTTAAGTAAATTACGCGCGCTCTCGCTGTGGTAAGCCACCCCTCTTAAAGCCAGCGGGATCAGGATCACGATAATGATCGCGTTGAAGATGACCGCGCTTAAAATAGCGCTGAGGGGGGAATGAAGCCGCATGATGTTCAAAACGGCCAGGGGACCTTGCGTTTCGTGCGGCCCCGCGTAAAGCAGGCCGAACATCGCCGGAATGATCGCGAAATACTTCGCCACGTCATTGGCAATGCTGAAAGTCGTCAGCGCCCCCCGCGTCATCAGGAGTTGCTTGCCGATCTCGACGATCTCGATGAGCTTGGTCGGATTGCTCTCCAGATCGACCATGTTGCCGGCTTCGCGCGCCGCCTGCGTGCCGGTGTTCATCGTCACGCCGACGTCCGCCTGCGCCAGCGCCGGGGCGTCATTGGTGCCGTCGCCGGTCATGGCGACCAGGTGGCCGTTCGCCTGCTCGCTGCGGATGCGTTCCATCTTGGATTCCGGCGTGGCCTGGGCGATAAAATCGTCGACGCCGGCTTCCGCGGCGATCGCCGCCGCGGTGATCGGATTATCGCCGGTGATCATTACGGTCCTGATGCCCATCTTGCGCAGTTCCCGGAACCGTTCCTTGATCCCGCCTTTAACGATATCTTTCAGGTGAATGATGCCGAGCGCGGTGTTGCCGTCGGCCACGGCCAGCGGCGTGCCGCCGCTGCTGCTGACTGTTTTTGCCGCCGCCTCAAGACTGGCGGGGAAATGGCCGCCGCGCGCTGCCACCTCCTTTTTGATCGCCTCGACCGCCCCTTTCCGGATCGAACGATAGACTTTTTTGTTTTGATCGTGAAAATCAACGCCGCTCATTTGCGTGCCGGCGGAAAAAGGGAGGAACGTCGCTTCGCTGGAGTGCAGGCTTTGCGCTCTTAAGGCAAAGCGCTCTTTCGCCAGGACGACGATCGAACGGCCTTCCGGGGTTTCGTCGGAAAGAGAAGAGAGTTGGGCGACCTCGGCAAGTTTCTGTTGTTCGATCCCGGCCGCCGGGATAAAATCGGCGGCCATCCGGTTGCCGAGGGTGATGGTCCCCGTTTTATCCAGCAACAGGACGTCGATATCGCCGGCCGCCTCAACCGCCCGGCCGCTTTTGGCAATAACGTGCCGCCGGATCAGCCGGTCCATCCCGGCAATGCCGATCGCGCTCAATAAGCCGCCGATCGTTGTCGGGATCAGGCACACGAGCAGGGAGACCAGCACCGGCACCGTTACGATCGACGAAAGGTCTTGTCCGGCCGCCGTGCCGCTGTAATCGGCGAAAAATTTAAGCGTCGTAACGGCTAACAAAAAGATAATGGTCAGGCCGGAGAGCACGATGCTTAAGGCGATCTCATTGGGGGTCTTTTGCCGTTTGGCGCTTTCGATAAGCTGGATCATCCGGTCGATGAAATTGCCGCCCGGATCGGCCGTGATCCTGATGACCACCCGGTCGCTGATGACCCGGGTCCCGCCGGTCACTGCGCTGCGGTCGCCGCCGCTCTCTCTGATGACCGGGGCGGATTCCCCGGTGATCGCCGATTCGTCGACGCTGGCTATCCCTTCGATCACCTCGCCGTCGGCCGGGATGGTGTCGTTGGTTTCGCAGACGACAACATCATTTTTCTTCAGTCTTCCCGCCGGAACGACCGTTTCCCGGTTATTGTCCAGCAGCCTGGCCGTAACTTCTTTTCTTGACCGTTTCAAGCTTTCCGCCTGGGCTTTGCCCCTGCCTTCCGCCAGCGCTTCGGCAAAATTGGCGAACAGGACGGTGAACCAGAGCCAAACGCTGATCAGCAGTTCAAAGAGGGAAAAGACGCCGCCGGCCAGATGGCGGAAAAAGAAAACCGTCGTAATGGCGGAGCAGACCAGAGTGACGAACATGACCGGATTGCGCATTTCTTCCCGCGGATCAAGTTTCAGGAACGAATCCTTGACGGCTACCAAAATGATCTTGTTGTTGTCCGTTTCGATCTTTCTCGTCATTTTAGAACACCCTTCCTTTGATCATGAGCAGATGCTCAATGATGGGCCCCAGCGAAAGGGCGGGGAAGAACGTCAGGACGCCGACAATGACCAGCACGCCGACCAGCAGCGCGGCGAACAGAAAATTATCGGTGGCAAATGTCCCGCTGGAAGCCGGAGTGATCCTTTTAACCGCCATATTTCCCGCGATCACCAGGGCCGGGACGATGACGCCAAACCGGCCGATGAGCATGCAAAGGCCGAGCGTTACATTATAAAAAGCGGTATTGGCGTTCAGCCCGGCAAAGGCGCTGCCGTTGTTTTGCGAGGCCGAAGTAAAGGCGTAGAGGATCTCGCTGAAGCCGTGCGGCCCTTTGTGCAATAAACTCGAAAGAGCGGCCGGCAAGAGGCAGGCGGTCCCCGCGCCGATCAAGATCGCCGCCGAGGGCAGCAGAATGGAGAGGAGGACCATTTGCACTTCCTTGCGCTCGATCTTTTTCCCGAGATATTCGGGCGAACGGCCGACCATCAGCCCGGCCAGAAAGACGGTCAATAAAACGATATGCAGCATGCCGTAAAGCCCCGAACCGATCCCGCCAAAGACCACTTCGCCGAGCATCATGTTGAACAGGGCAACCGCTCCGGCCAGCGGAGTCAGCGAGGAATGCAGGGCGTTGACCGAGCCGTTGGAGGCGCAGGTGGTGGCCGTCATCCAGATCACGCTGTTGGTCAGGCCGAGCCGGGTTTCCTGTCCCTCGTGAATTGAGCCGGGGACCGAATATTCGGAAAAGAGCGCGACCCCCAGACCGACGGCGAAGATGACGAACATCACGAAGAAGAGCAGCCAGCCGTGCTTCCGGTTATCGATCATCACGCCGTAGGCATAGACCAGCGCCGCCGGGATCAGCAGAATGGCCAGCATCTCCAAAAAATTGGCCAGCGGCGTGGGGTTCTCGAGCGGGTGAGCGCTGTTGGCGTTAAAGAAACCGCCGCCGTTAGTTCCCAGTTGTTTGATGGCGATCTGCGAGGCCGCCGGTCCCAAGGGGATCGTTTGTTTGGCTCCCTGGAGCGTTGTTCTTTCCCGGTAAGAAGAGAAGGTTTGGACCACGCCTTGGCTGTTTAAAATGACCGCCAGGATGATCGACAAGGGGAGGAGAACGTAGACCAGCGAGCGGACCAGATCGACCCAAAAATTCCCCAGCGAGCTTTGTGATTTTGCGATCAGGCCGCGGGTCAGGGCCAGAAAAACGGTGATGCCGGTCGCCGCGCTAAGAAAATTTTGCCCGGTCAACCCGATCATTTGCGTGAGGTAACTCATGGTCGTTTCGCCGGCATACGACTGCCAGTTGGTGTTGGTCGAAAAACTCACGGCGGTGTTGAAGGCGCAGTCCCAGGAAACATTTGCCAGGTTGGCCGGGTTGAGCGGGAGAAACTTCTGGACCAGCTGCAGGGCGAAGAGAAAGATAAAACCGAGCAGATTAAAAAAGAGCAAGGATTTGGTATAGGCCTTCCAATCCATTTTTTCGTTTTGGTCAATGCCGCAGGTCCGGCAGAGGGCCCCTTCCAGCCAGCCAAGCGCCGGGGAGACGATCGTCTTTTTCCCGGTAAACACCCTGGCCATGTATAGCCCCAGCGGCGGCGTCAGGCCGATCAGCGCTAAACAAAAAATAATTATCTGTAAATAATCGGTCGCTTCCATGGCTCGCCTCCCCCTAAAACTTTTCCGGGTTGAACATGGCGTAGGCCAGATAGATCAACAGCAGGCCCGCGATTATCCCCGCAATAAAAAATCCCATTTTCTTTCTTTCCTTTTGTCCCTTCCTTTTATCCCATGGATTTTAACGATGATCAGCTGGATCAGCCCCGCCAGGGCAAGGAATATGAAATATGATACACCAAAAAACAGGGCGATAGCTGTTATTCCGATCAGATAGTCCATGGTTTTACCTTCCTCTCCCCATATTTCAGAAGTCGCCCGAACGACGGTCAATAAATGGTACTACTATGTCAAATAAAATTGTTGTAAAAACTCATCCTTTAGTGGTAAAAACGGCGTAAAGATACGGCCAAAAACCTAATGACGGAAAGCTTTGTAGACGATTATTCCCAGACCTGCTAAAATACGCCCGGAGTGGCGAAAGCATATTTCACAGCGGCTTCGCTCGGTCTGGAGATCGCCGTCGCGGTCTTTCTGGGTGCCGGCCTCGGTTATTGGCTGGACGGTCGTTACCAAACCGGGCCCTGGCTGATGGTCGCCGGCCTGGTGATCGGCGCGGCGGCCGGGATGTGGAACGCGTACAAGATCGCCGTAACCAATGAGCGTCCTTGAACATTTAGAACAACAGCCTGTTTGCCCGCTGGAGATCGCCGGCGTCGATCTGACCATTACCAATGGAGTAATTACTCTCTGGTTATCCGCCGTACTGGTGGGCGCTTTCTATTTTTGGCTTTCCCGCCGCTTGAGGACGGTCCCGGGCCGGGTCCAGAACCTGGCGGAAGTCGTTATCCTTTTCCTGCGCGACGAGGTCGCCGGGCAGATCGGCCACGGGCGCGACGCCTGGCTCCCTTTCATCATCGCGGTTTTCTCTTTTATCCTGGCCAATAACCTGCTCGGCTTGGTCCCGGGCTTGTCCAGCGCTACCGGAAATATCAATGTCACGGCCGCTCTGGCGATCGCGGTCTTTTTGGTGGTCCAGTCGGCCGGGATCGTCAAACATGGCCCGCTGGGCTATATTAAATCGCTGATCCCGCCCGGTTTGCCCCTGCCGATCGCCGTTTTCATGCTGCCGATCGAGATCGTCAGCCAATTTGCCAAGCCGTTCTCCCTGGCGGTCCGGCTTTTTGCCAACATGTTCGCCGGCCACGCCGTCATGCTGATGCTCCTCTCGCTGATCTTTCTCTTTAAAAGCTACCTGATCCTGCCGCTGCCCGTGCTCGGCAATACGGCGGTCTTGCTGTTCGAAGTGTTCGTTGCCTTTATCCAGGCGTATATCTTTACTTATCTGACGACATTGTATATCGCGACGGCGGTCGAAGGTCACTAGTTAAGGGAGGTCGATGTAAATGGACCCAAAGACAGCGGCGTTTTTTGCGGCGGGGATCGGCATGGCGGGGGCGGCGTTCGGTACGGCGATCGGGATCGGCTGGTTAGCGTCCAAAGCGATGGAAGGGATGGCGCGGCAGCCGGAAGCGGCCGGTAAGATCCAGACGGCGATGATCCTGGCGATCGCGTTCGTCGAGGCGATCGCGCTCTACGCGCTCGTCGTCAGCCTGATCCTGGCGACCAAGGCCTAATAACCGATGCTCGAGTTCGAACCAGGCTTATTTATCTGGACAACGGTCTCGTTTTTGCTGCTGGTTGTCCTCTTGTACAAGATCGGTTTACCGCCGATCCTGGCTTTTTTGGCCGAGCGCGAACGGCAGATCGCCGACCAGCTGGCGACGGCCGCGGAGAACCAAAAGCGGTCGGAGCAGGTGCTGGCCGAGCATAAAAAGGAGCTGGCGGCGGTCCACCAGAAAGCGGAACTGATCCTCTCGGAGTCGCGGGCGGAAGGCCGCCGGGCGAAGGACGAGATCGTTGCCAAGGCGAACAGCGAAGCGGACCGGGTGATCGCCCGGGCCAAGATTGATCTGGAGCGGGAGAAAAAAGAGGTCATGAGCCAGGCCAAGCAGGAGATCGTCGGCCTGGTGACGGCGGCCGCCGGCAAGGTCCTGCGGCAAAAGCTGACCGCCGATCAGGACCGGGCGATGATCGAGAAAAGCCTGCGGGAGGTCAGGGGATGAAAGAGATCGACGCGCTTAAACTGTATGAAATAGCCGGCGCCAGGTCGGTCGCTCTGGAAGAAGAGCTCCAGGTTTTTGCCGAAAAACTGCTCAAGCACCCGGAGCTGCGGCGGTTCCTGGCCGGCAATGCGGCGCTGAAAGCGAAAAAAGAGATATTGGCGGCGGTGATGACCGATTCGTCGCCGCTGTTCCGGCAACTGCTCGATCTTTTGGCCAGGGAAGGTTTGGTCAATAAGCTCCCCTGGCTGGCGGAACGGTATTCGGCGGTCGTCTCGGAGCGGATCGGCGCCTGTTATGTCGAGGTCAGGCACGCCCACCAATTGAACGAAGCCGAGCGGATCAGGATATTTTCCCTGATCGAGAGCGGCTGCCGCGTCCGGTTCGTGCTCGATAAAACGGTGATCGGCGGGGTCAGGCTCCGCTGGCAGGATGGTCGTTATTTCGACACCTCGCTGGCCGGCGACCTGGCGGAAATGAAGGAGGCCTTACTTGTCTGAAGATCTAGCGGCGATAATTAAAAAACGGATCGAAGCGTTCTCGCCCAAGGCGCGGATCGGCGAGGTCGGCCGGGTCGTCGAGTCGCTCGACGGCATTGTCCGGATCGAAGGCCTTTCTTCGGCGATGGCCGGCGAAATGGTCGAATTCTCCAACAAGTACCTGGGGATGGTCTTTAACCTGGAGCGGGAAGACGTCTTGGCCGTATTGCTCGGGCCGCACACCGCGGTCCGCGAAGGCGATACCGCCAAGTCGACCGGCCGCGTCATGCAGGTCCCGGTCGGCGACGCGCTGATCGGCCGGGTCGTGGACGGCCTTGGCAACCCGATCGACGGGTTGGGCCCGATCAAAACGGCGAAGTTCCGGCCGGTGGAACGGATCGCGCCGGGGGTCGTCGACCGGATGCCGGTCACCCAGCCGCTCCAGACCGGCTATAAACTGATCGACGCGCTGATCCCGATCGGCCGCGGCCAGCGGGAACTGATCATCGGCGACCGGTCGACCGGTAAATCGGTGATGACGATCGATACGATCTTAAGCCAAAAAGGGCAGAACGTTATTTGCGTCTACGTGGCGATCGGCCAGAAAGAGTCGACCGTCGTCCAGTTCATCGAGGCGTTAAAAGAGTACGGGGCGCTCGACTACACGATCGTGGTGACCGCCGGCGCCTCCGACCCGGCGTCACTGCAGTACCTGGCGCCGTTCGCCGGCTGCGCCATGGCGGAGGAGTTCATGTTCTCCGGCCGCGACGTCCTGATCATTTACGACGACCTGACCAAACACGCCCAGGCATACCGGATGATCTCGCTGCTGCTCCGCCGCCCCCCCGGCCGCGAAGCTTACCCGGGCGACGTCTTTTACCTGCATGCCCGGTTGCTGGAGCGGGCCGCGAAGCTGAAACAGGCGCTCGGCGGCGGGTCGATGACCGCTTTGCCGCTGATCGAGACCCAGCTCGGAGACGTTACCGCTTACATCCCGACCAATGTCATCTCGATCACCGACGGGCAGATATTTTTGGAAAATGACCTGTTCAACGCCGGGGTCCGTCCCGCCGTTAACGTCGGTATCTCCGTTTCCCGGGTCGGCGGCAAAGCGCAGGTCCCGGCGATGCGCAAGATCGCCGGCCGGCTCCGCCTGGACCTCGCGCAATACCGGGAGAAACAGGCGTTTTCCCTCTTTGCCACCGAGGTCGACGAAGAGACCAAGCGGCAGCTGAACCGGGGGGCGCTGATGATGGAGGTCCTGAAACAGGACAAGTACCAGCCGCTGCCGGTCGAGGAGCAGGTGATCGCGATCTACGCGGCCACTCAAGGCTATATGGATACCATCCCGATCGGCCAGGCGGCCGATTTTGAAAAACGGTTGATCGGCTTTGTCCGCCGGACCGAGCCGGAGCTCGTCCCCTTGCTGAAAGAGCTCAGCAAAGAGAGCGAGGAGCGTTTGGGGCGCCTGATCCTGCAATTCAAGGAGACATACGGTGTCGCTGCTTAAGTTCCGCAACCGTTTAAAGACGGTCAACAGCCTCCATTCGATCTTTGCCGCCCTGCAGGTAGTGACCGTGGTCAGGACGAAAAAGGTCAAAGAGCAATACCACGGAATGGAACGGTATCTGCTGCCGATGCGACAGGTGTTATCGGGTCACGGGTCACGGGTTACGGGTCAAGAAGGGAAAAAAGTACTTATTGTTATTACTTCCAACCGGGGGTTGTGCGGCAATTTTAACAAGGCGGCCGTTAACGCCGCCCTGAAGTTCTTGCGCGCCGATCCCGCCGCTAAACTAGTGGTTTTGGGCAAAACCGGGATAGAACTGTTCGGCAAGCAGGGCCGCCGGGCCGACCTGACCGACGTTACAGCGGTCGAGAAACCGGTTTTCCGGAGCGCGGCCCGGTTATTCCGGCAGATCGCCGCGCTGGGCGATGAGGTCTACGTCGCCTACAATGCCTTTAAAAGCACGATCGTCCAGGAGCCGCGCGTGGACGCGCTGGATGATTTGCCGGCCGATACTGATCCGGCCGATTTCCTGCTGGAGCCGGCCGAGCTGCCCGGCCAGCTTTATTACCATTACCGGGAGAGCCGGTTCTTTAAACTGGTCCTGGAATCGCAAATGGGGGAGCTGGGCGCCCGGTTCATGGTCCTGAAGGGGGCGGTCGATACTTCCGGCGACATGTCTCGCGACCTGAAGATGGCGATCAACAAAGCGCGGCAGGCGAACATTACCAGGGAGCTGCTGGAGATCGTTTCCGCCGCCGAAGCGGTAAGGGGTGTTTATGAATAAGGGGATAGTAGTTTCCGTGGTCGGCGCCGTGATCGAAGCCCAATTCCCGATCGATAAGGTGCCGACGATCAGGAACGCGCTCCGGATCGAAAACCCGACGGTCACGGCCGAAGTCTCGATGCTGCTGGAAGAAGGAGTGGTCCGGGCGGTCGCCCTGCAGCCGACCGACGGCCTGCGCCGCGGGGCCGAAGTTACCGATACCGGAGCGCCGCTCAAGGTGCCGGTCGGCCCAAAAACGCTCGGCCGGGTCTTTAACGTGCTGGGAGAGACGATCGACGACGGCGGCGACATCGGCCAGACGGAGCGGATGCCGATCCGCCGCGACCCGCCGCCTTTCGAAGACATCGTTTCCCAGACCGAGATCTTTGAGACCGGGATCAAGGTGATCGACCTGCTGGCTCCCTTTGTCAAAGGGGGAAAGACCGGCCTGTTCGGCGGCGCCGGGGTCGGCAAGACCGTTTTGATCATGGAACTGATCAATAACATCTCGGCCCAGCACAGCGGGACCTCGGTCTTCGGCGGCGTCGGCGAACGGACGAGGGAAGGGAACGACCTCTGGCTGGAGATGAAAGAATCGGGCGTGATGAAGAACACGGTGATGTGCTTCGGCCAGATGACCGAGCTCCCCGGCGCCCGCTTTATCGCCGGCAACTCGGCCCTGACGATGGCCGAATATTTCCGCGACGTCGAAGGGAAGGACGTCCTCTTCTTCGTCGATAACATTTTCCGCTTTGTCCAGGCGGGCTCGGAGGTCTCGACGCTGCTCGGCCGGATGCCGTCGGCGGTCGGTTACCAGCCGACGCTGGCCGCGGAAGTCGGCCGCTTTGAGGAGCGGATCGTTTCGACCAAGAAAGGCTCGATCACTTCGGTCCAGGCGGTTTACGTCCCGGCCGATGATATAACTGACCCGGCCGCCGCCGCTACCTTCGCCCACCTGGATGCCACGACCGTGCTCTCCCGGTCCCTGGTCGAAATGGGGATCTACCCGGCGGTCGATCCGCTGGCGTCCACTTCGCGGATCATGGACCCGCATATTTTGGGGGAAAAGCATTACGCGACGGCACGCGCGGTCCAGAAGATCCTGCAGCGTTATAAGGAATTACAAGATATAATCGCGATCCTCGGCGTCTCCGAACTGCCGGAAGAGGACCAGCTCCTGGTCTCCCGGGCGCGCAAATTGCAGCGGTTCCTTTCCCAGCCGTTCTTTGTCTCGGAGCGGTTCACCCAGATCCCCGGCCGCTACGTCAAACTGGCCGACACGATCAACGACTTCGCGGAGATCGTGGCCGGCAAGGCCGACGACCTGCCGGAGCAAGCGTTCTACATGGCCGGCACGCTGGCGGAGGTCCGGAACAAGCAATGAAAAGCTTCGCTTTGGAGATCAGGTCGCCGGAAAAAGCGTTCTTGCTCGAACGGGTGATCAGCCTCTCCGTGCCGGCCAGCGACGGCAGCTTGGGAGTGCTGGCGGATCACGCCCCGCTGGCAGCCCGGCTGGCGGCCGGCCAGATCGTCTACAGCTTCCAGGAGGGGGAGCAGGCGAGCACCCCTTGCGCCGGCGGCTTCCTGATAGTGAGAAATAACCAGGCTGCAATCCTCCTCGACAGCTGATTGCCCGCTTTTTAATCACAAAATTGTATAAAAAATAGGCAGTATCTACAATATTGTATGTTTCCCTCTTGCCCGCCTTGGCAATAAGCTTGCTATTTCCCATATGTCCGTGGTCCCCGATCGAATAAAAAGAGGAGAATGATCACCATGGTAAAGACCGCAAGTCAAATTTTCGGCGAGCTCACTTTCAGCAAAAAGGTGATGAAGGAAAAATTAAGCAAAGAGGTCTACGCCAAGCTGGTAGCCACTTTGGATGGCGGGGCCCCTTTGGACGAAACCATTGCCAGCGACGTGGCCCATGCCATGAAAGAGTGGGCGATCGAGAACGGCGCCACCCATTTTACCCACTGGTTCCAGCCGCAGCGCGGCGGCACGGCGGAAAAACACGACGCCTTTCTCAGCTACGGCAAGGACGGAGAGATGATCGAGCGTTTCAGCGCGAAACAGTTGATCCAGTCGGAGCCGGACGCTTCCAGTTTTCCTTCCGGCGGGATCCGCTCCACCTTTGAAGCGAGAGGCTATACCGCCTGGGACCCGACCAGCTCGGCGTTCTTGCTGGAAGCGGGGGACACCAAGACCCTGGTCATCCCGACCGTTTATCTCTCCTGGACCGGCGAAGTGCTGGACCTGAAAACGCCGCTCCTCCGTTCCATGAAGGCCCTGACCGAATCGGCGATCAAACTGCAAAAATTGTTGGGGAACAATTCGGTCAAGAAGATGAAAGTTTACGGCGGGCCCGAACAGGAATATTTCCTGGTCTCCAAGGAACTGTATGCCACGAGGCCGGACCTGCAAATAACCGGCCGGACGCTGTTCGGCGCGGCCCCGGCCAAAGGCCAGCAGCTGGAAGACCATTACTTTGGCGCCATCAAGGACAAAGTGATGATGTTCATGGAAGATTTTGACATGGAGCTTTACCGGCACGGGATCCCGTCAAAGACCCGGCATAACGAGGTTTCCCCCAACCAGTTTGAAATAGCGCCTCTTTATGAGGAAGCTAACCTGGCCATCGACCATAATCTGCAATTGATGGACATCATCCGCAAGGTCGCCGACAAGCATGGGCTGGTCGCGATCCTGTACGAAAAACCGTTCGCCGGGGTCAACGGCTCGGGCAAGCATTTCAACTGGTCGCTCGGCGATGACAGCGGGACCAATTACCTGGAACCGGACGATTCGCCGATCAAGAACATCAATTTCCTGCTGACCCTGGGCGCCATCCTGCTGGGGGTGAACAAGTTCGGCGGCCTGCTGCGGGCGGCAGTGGCGGACGCCGGGAACGACCACCGGCTCGGCGCGAACGAAGCGCCGCCGGCCATCATGTCGGTCTATCTTGGGGAATATCTGGCCGGGTTGATGGATGACATCGAGGGGATCGGCAATAAAGTTGACGAAAAGAGCCTCTCCCATATTAACCTGGGCGTTAAAAACTTGCCTAAGGTGGCCAAGGATACCTCCGACCGGAACCGGACCTCGCCGGTCGCTTTTACGGGCAACAAGTTCGAATTCCGCGCCGTCGGCTCATCCCAGAACTGCTCGGAAGCGGCGACCACGCTCAACCTGATCGTGGCTTACGGCTATGACGAGATAGCCAAGCGGCTGGCCGCGAAAAAAGGGAAGAACGTCAACGAAAACGCGATCCTGGTCATGAAGGATGTCCTGAAAGAGACCAAGCAGGTCCGTTTTGAGGGGAACAATTATTCTGCGGAGTGGCACAAAGAAGCCGCCAAGCGGGGACTGCCCAATACCAAGAACACCCCGGACGCGCTCGATCTGATGCTGGAGAAAGATAACGCGGCGCTGTTCGAGAAGTACGGCGTCCTTTCTAAGCGCGAGCTCCATTCTAAAGTGGAGATCAAGCTGGATGCCTACATCAAGATCAAGGATGTCGAGCTTAAGGCCGGCCTGGACATTGCCAGAACGCTGGTCCTGCCTGCCGTTTTGGAGCAGATCGCGGTGTTAGGCGAAGCGGTCAGGGCAACTTCCAAGGCCAGCGCCATGGCCGCCGACCTGAAGGTTGCTTCGGCCCTCTATGCCGATATCAAAGCGGCGATCAAGGGGCTGGAAAAAGCGATCGTTGTTTGCGAGCAGGAAGATAACTTGGAGAAGAAGGCCAAACTCTACGCCAAGAACGGGGCGAACGCTTTGGCCGATCTGCGCGCGAGCGTTGATCAGGCGGAAACGCAGGTCGCGGACAAGTTCTGGCCGATGGCCAAGTACCAGGAACTGTTAACGATCTTGTAAAGGGAAAGAGCGGGGGGCTTGCCGGCGAAAGCCGCGGTTCCCTTCTTTTTTGCCAGGCGCTGCGTAAATGTTAGGCAAGGATGAAAAAAATGGAACAAGAGATCAGTGATCTGTTATTGACCGAAGAACGGGGGCACGTTTACCGGCTGCTGATCGAGTCGGTAGAACGACCGCTGCTGGAAAAAGTGTTACACTTTACCGGGGGTAACCAGCTGGAAGCGGCCCGGATCCTGGGGATCAACCGGAACACTTTGCGGACCAAGCTTAAAAGGTTGGGGATCCAAAAATGAAAGCGCAGGGGCTATATAATCCGGAATACGAGCACGACAGCTGCGGCGTCGGCTTTGTCGTGGATATCAAGGGGCGCCCCAGCCACCAGATCGTCGAACAGGGGCTGGAAGTCCTTAAGCGTTTAGCGCACCGCGGCGCGGTCGGCGCCGACCCGAAGACCGGCGACGGCGCCGGGATCATGATCCAGATCCCCCACGATTATTATGCCGGGCTTTTGGACCTGCCCAAGCCCGGTTCCTACGGGACCGGCCTGATCTTTTTCCCCCGCGATAAAAAGGTGCGGGAGAAATGCAAGTCGGCTGTGGCCGGAGCGGTCGCCCAGGCCGGCCAGAACCTGATCGGCTGGCGGGCGGTCAAAGTCGACCATTCCGATATCGGCAAGAGCGCCCGCGAGAGCGAGCCGGTCATCGAACAGCTCTTTGTCCGCAAGGGGAACAAGGTCAATTCGCCCGAAGAATTCGAGCTGCGGCTTTTTGAGCTTCGCCGCCAGATCGAACGGACGGTCCAGGTGGACGGTTTTTACGTTACGAACCTGTCGGCCCGGACGGTGATCTATAAAGGGCTGCTGATGCCCGACCAGGTCGAGAAATTCTATCCCGAGCTCAAGGACTCCCGGGTCAAAAGCGCGCTGGTGCTGGTCCATTCCCGCTACAGCACCAACACTTTTCCCGCCTGGGACCTGGCCCAGCCGTTCCGCTGCCTGGCCCACAACGGCGAGATCAACACGCTGCGCGGCAACATCAACTGGCTGAAGGCGCGCGGCCTGGACGTTATTCTCCCCGGCGGGAGCGATTCGGCCGCGCTGGATAACGTCCTGGAACTGCTCACGCTCTCCGGCCGCTCCCTGCCGCAGGCCATGATGATGCTGGTCCCGCAAGCCTGGGAACACGACCAAGCGATCAGTAAGGAGCTCAGGGATTTTTACCGTTTCCACGCCTGCTTTATGGAGCCGTGGGACGGCCCGGCCGCGCTGGCGATCACCGACGGGATCAGGGTCGGGGCGCTGCTCGACCGCAACGGTTTGCGGCCGGCCCGCTTCATCGTTACCGATCAGGACCAGGTTATCATGGCTTCCGAAGTCGGCGTGCTCGACATCGATCCGGCCTCGATCGTCAAATCCGGCCGGCTGGAACCGGGGAAGATCCTGTTCATCGACACCGAACAAGGGAAGCTCATCGATAATGAAACGATCAAGAACGAACTGGCCGCGCAGCAGCCGTACGGCACCTGGCTTGCCGCCAACCTGATCGAGGCCGATGAATTGCCGCGGGTTGCCGAACCGGGGGACAGGGTGCCGGACCTGGCCGCCGCCTTGCTGGCATTTGGGTACAGCAGGGAAAGCTTGAAGATGATTTTGAAGCCGATGGCGGAGCAGGGGAAGGAACCGATCGGTTCGATGGGGAACGATACTCCGCCGGCCGTCCTTTCGCAAAAACCGCAGGTCCTATACGACTATTTCCGCCAGCTCTTCGCCCAGGTCACCAACCCGCCGATCGACCCGATCCGCGAAGAGATCGTGATGAGCCTGGACAGTTACCTTGGCCAGCAGCAGGACATATTAAAGGAAACGCCGGAGCACTGCCGCCTGCTGCGGCTGGCCGAACCCGTCCTGACCGACCTTCAACTGGAGCAGATCCGGCAGGTCAACAAGCAAGGTTTCCAGACCAAGGAGATCTCGCTGCTTTTCGGGGCTAAGGGACTGGGGACCGGGGGACTAGAGGAAGGATTAGACAGAATATGTAAGGAAGCGGAAGAAGCGATCGAAGCGGGGAATACGTTCCTCCTGCTGACCGACCGCGGGGTCAACGCGGAAAAGGCCGCTCTGCCGGCGCTCCTGGCGGTCGGCGCGGTCCATCATCACCTGATCAGGAAGGCCTTGCGGACCAGGGCGAGCATTATTTTGCAGAGCGGAGAGCCGCGCGAGGTCCACCATTTCGCGCTCCTGTTCGGTTACGGCGCGGACGCGGTCAATCCTTATCTGGCTTACGAAGCGATCGAACTGCTGGTTACCCAGCGGGAATTGAATATCGACGCCCGGACGGCCGTCAGGAACTTTCGGACGGCCGTTAACCACGGGCTGGAAAAGATCCTCTCCAAAATGGGGATCTCGACGCTGCGCAGCTACCGCGGCGCCCAGATCTTCGAGGCGGTGGGGATCGGCCAGGCCGTGATCGACCGCTGTTTTACCGGCACGGTTTCGCGACTGGGCGGGATCGGTTTCGACATTATCGCCGAAGAGGTCCGGCTCCGGCACCGGCAGGGCTTTGGCAACGGCCGCCTGCTGCCGGCCGGCGGCGTTTATCAGTGGCGGCGCGACGGCGAGTTCCATCTTTGGAACCCGGAGAGCATCGCTGCGCTGCAGGACGCGGTCAGGAACGAAGATTACGGGCGCTTTAAGGAGTTCTCCCGGTTGATCGACGACCAGTCGGCGCATCCGACGACGCTCCGGAGCCTGCTGAAGTTCCAGCCGGGGAAACCGGTCCCGCTGGAGCAGGTCGAACCGGTCGAGAACATCGTCCGGCGGTTCGCGACCGGGGCGATGAGCTTCGGCTCGATCAGCCGCGGGGCGCACGAGACGCTGGCAGTCGCCCTTAACCGGCTCGGTGGCCGCTCGAACACCGGCGAGGGGGGGGAAGACCCCGACCGGTTCCAGCCGCTGGCCAACGGCGATTCCAAGCGGAGCGCGATCAAGCAGGTCGCGTCCGGGCGGTTCGGCGTCAACACCAATTACCTGGTCAACGCCGACGAACTGCAGATCAAGATCGCCCAGGGGGCCAAGCCGGGCGAGGGGGGGCAGCTGCCCGGCCACAAAGTGAGCGCAATCATCGCCAAGACCCGTTTTACCACGCCGGGCGTGACGCTGATCTCGCCGCCGCCCCACCACGACATCTATTCGATCGAAGATCTTGCCCAGCTGATCTTCGACCTGAAGAACGTCAATCCGCGCGCCCGGATCTCCGTTAAGCTGGTCTCCGAGGTCGGGGTCGGCACGATCGCCGCCGGCGTGGCCAAAGGGCACGCCGACATGATCCTGATCTCCGGCGGCGACGGCGGGACCGGGGCGTCGCCGCTCAGCTCGATCAGGTACGCCGGCCTGCCCTGGGAATTAGGGCTGGCGGAAACCCACCAGACGCTGGTGCTCAACGACCTGCGCAGCCGCGTCCGGCTGCAGACCGACGGCCAGCTCCGGACCGGCCGGGACGTCGCCATTGCCGCGCTCCTCGGCGCGGAAGAATACGGTTTTGCCACCGCGACGCTGATCGCCATGGGGTGCGTCATGCTCCGCCACTGCCATTTGAACAACTGTTCGGTCGGCGTAGCGACCCAGGACGACTGCCTCTCGCGGCGCTTTGCCGGTAAACCGGAGTACGTGGTCAATTTCCTCCGCTTTGTCGCGCAGGAGCTGCGCGAGATCATGGCTGAGCTGGGGATCAGGACGGTCGACGAGCTGATCGGCCGGACCGACCTGCTGGCGGTCGACACCGCGATCCTCCCCTGGAAAGCAAAAGCCCTAGACTATTCAAAGATGCTCTGGAAACCGGCGCCGCAGCGCTGCACTGTCAAACAGAACCACGGGATCGATAAAGTGCTGGATAAGAACCTGATCGCCGCCTGCCACGCCGCCCTGGAGAAAGGCGCGGCGGTCAAAGGCGAATTCAATATCAAGAATTCCGACCGGACGACCGGGGCGATGCTGAGCGGCGAGCTCTGCCGCAAGTTCGGGGAAAAAGGGCTGCCGGAAGACACGGTCTGGCTGAAATTCACCGGGGTCGCCGGCCAGAGCTTCGGCGCCTGGCTGATCAGCGGGATGACCTTTGAGCTCGCAGGTTTGGCCAACGATTACGTCGGCAAGGGGCTTTCCGGCGGCAAGATCGTCGTCCACAGCCGGAACGACCAGGATGTGGTGATCGGCAACACGACCTTTTACGGCGCGATCGCCGGCGAAGCTTACATCAGGGGGAAAGCGGGGGAGCGGTTCTGCATCCGCAATTCCGGCCTGAACGCGGTGGTCGAGGGGGTCGGCGACCACGGCTGCGAATACATGACCGGCGGCCGGGTGATCGTCCTGGGGCCGACCGGCCGCAATTTTGCCGCCGGGATGTCGGGCGGCATCGCCTACGTTTACGACCGGGACGGCGATTTTGCCGCCCGCTGCAACCAGGGGATGGTCGCCTTAGAAAGCCTGTTATCGGAAGACGAAGTCCTGATCATTAAAATGCTGAAAAAACATCATGAGTTGACCGGCAGTACGGTTGCGCAGGCGATCTTGGAAGATATTGGCCGGGAAAAGCGCCGCTTCGTCAAGGTCATGCCGGTCGAATACCGCCGGCTCCTGCTCGAATCGGCGATGGACCAGGAAGAGCTCGACCTGTTAGGAGTGTCCGATGGGTAATCCGCAAGGTTTCCTAAAAGTCAAAAGGGAGAAGACCGAATACCGCCCGGTCTGCGAACGGGTGAAGGATTACGCGCCGGTCGCGCGGCCGCGCGCCGATGAACAAACGCGCGAGCAGGCTTCGCGCTGCATGGATTGCGGCACGCCGTTCTGCCACTGGGGCTGCCCGCTCGGCAATTACATCCCGGAATGGAACGATCTGGCTTATAACTTCCATTGGCGGCGAGCCATAGATTTGCTCGAGGCGACCAATAACCTGCCGGAAGTGACCGGCCGGGTCTGTCCGGCGATCTGCGAGTTCGCCTGCGTGCTGGGGATCAACGACGATCCGGTCACGATCCGGGAGAACGAACTGGCGATCGTCGAACACGGTTTCCGGCACGGCTTGATCAAGCCGAAGCCGCCGGAGAAGCGGACCGGTAAAAGGGTCGCTGTCGTCGGCTCCGGCCCGGCCGGCCTGGCCTGCGCCGCCCAGCTGAACAAAGCCGGCCATTTGGTCACGGTCTGCGAGAGAGCCGACCAGCCGGGCGGGCTGATGCGTTACGGGATACCGGAATTCAAGCTGGAAAAGTCCATCCTTGACCGCCGGCTCGATCTCTGGCGGCAGGAGGGGATCGAGTTTCGTTGCGGCGTTAATGTCGGCGTCGATATAGGCGTCGACCAGCTGGCAAAAGAGTACGACGCCGTTGTGCTGGCCGGCGGCTCGCGCGTGCCGCGCGACCTGAAAGTGCCGGGTCGCGAGCTCGCAGGGATCCATTTTGCGCTGGAGTATCTCATCAAGCCGAATAATATTGACGCTAAGGGGAAAAAGGTCGTCGTGATCGGCGGCGGGGATACCGGGGCCGACTGCGTCGGCCTGGCCAATCGTCAAGGCGCCGCCTGTGTTGTCCAGATCGAGCTCCTGCCGGAACCGCCGAAAAACCGGCCGGCGCACCAACCGTGGCCGAAATACCCGGCGATCTTCAAGACGTCGACCAGCCATGAAGAGGGCTGCGAGCGCCGCTGGTCGGTCACGACCGAGCAATTCCTTGGTCGCGACTCGCGGGTCACGGGACTCAGAACGGCAGCCGGGACGGAGATCGAAGCGGACCTGGTCTTGCTCGCGCTCGGCTTTTTGCATCCGGAGCCGGTCCCGGGGCTGGCGATCGCGCTCGACCAGCGCGGCAACTTCCAGACCGACGCGAACTACCAAACCTCGCGAAAAGGTTTTTTTGCCGCCGGCGACGCGCGGCGCGGCCAATCATTGATCGTGTGGGCGTTGGCGGAAGGGCGTAGGGCCGCCCGGGCCGTCGACGAGTATTTAATGGGCGAGTCGCGCTTGCCGCTTATTTGATCAGCCGGCGGATAAAATCCTCAACGTCTTTTTTATCGGGCGATTTAGGGAGCGGGATCTCGCCGCTGGCCGAGACCGGCGCTTCCACGGCCACCCCCTGCAGCAGTTCGGAGCGGAATTTGCCGTTGAGCCGGTAAGGGACGCTTTTCCGGCCGGCGCTGATCGCGTTGGCCAGGTCGGCCGCCACGCCGAAGACCTTGACCAGGTCGATCCGGGTCGACAGGGTGAACGTGTTCTGGCCGGAGCCGCCGACCTCGATCCGCGAGGAGCGGCCGGTCGTGAAGTTTTGCCCGTTGACGATCAGCTCATACTCGATCTCTCCCTGCAGGGCGATCGGGTTGCTGTTCTTGATCGAAAAGTGGGAATCAGCCCGGACCTCCTGGAAAGAGAGCGGGGTAAAATCGGTCCCGGTGTGGGCGATCTTGGGGGGATCGAGGGAGACGCAACCGGTCAGGGCGACTGCGGCGAAAAAGGCGGCGGCGAGCAAGAGCATTTTTTTCATTTCCGGCACTCCTTTAGCAGTATTTTTAAGGCCTGGACAGGCAAGCCAACCACATTATCGTAGTCGCCGTCGATCCTGTCAATAAAGATCTCCTCGATCTCCTGGATGCCGTAGGCGCCGGCCTTGTCGAGCGGCCGCCCGGTGGCGACATAATCGCGGATCGTGCCGGGGCTTACCTTTTTCATCCTGACCGTGGTGGTAACGAAGGTGGCGCCGGCCTTTTTGCCGACCACCGCCAGCCCGGTGACGACCCGGTGGGAGCGTCCGGCCAGGGAGCGGAGCATCCGGACGGCGTCTTGGGCGTTCCGCGGCTTACCGAGGACCTTTTTCCCGAGGATAACGATCGTATCGGCGCCGATCACCGTCGCCCGGGGGTGGCGGCAAGCCACGTCGAGCGCTTTGGCCAGCGCCGTCTTGACGGCGATCGCCTCCGGGCTTTTTCCCCGGACGGCGCTTTCGTCGATCCGGCTGGGAACGACCCGGAAGCTTTTGAGCAGTTTTTTCAGGAGCACTTGGCGCCGCGGCGAGGCCGAGGCCAGGATATATCTCACGCCGTCCATTATATGATAAAATGAGTACCCCATGCAATTACGCCCGGTACTGATATTGTTCGCGTCGCTCTTCCTGGTCATGGCCGGTTTCGGCCTCGTGATCCCGATCATGCCGTTCTTCGCCCTGAAGCTGGGAGCAACCCCGCTCCACATCGGCCTGCTGATGGCCAGCTATTCGCTGATGCAGTTCATTTTTTCCCCGATCTGGGGAAGCCTCTCCGATAAATACGGCCGCAAGCCGATCATCCTGGTCGGCCTGGCCGGTTTTACGGTGACCTTTATCCTCTTCGGCCTGGCGGACAACATGTTCCTCCTGTTCGCTTCGCGGATCGCCGGCGGCATACTCTCTTCCGCCTGCCTGCCGACGGCGATGGCCTATGTCGCCGACGTGACCAGCGAGGAGGAGCGGGGGAACGGGATGGGGATGATGGGGGCGGCAATGGGGCTCGGCATGATCGTCGGACCGGCGCTCGGCGGCCTGTTCTCCGCCTGGCATTTCGGCCTGCCTTTCTTTATCTCCGCCGGCCTGGCGGCCGTTAACTTCATTTTTGCGGCGCTTTTCCTGCAAGAATCCCGGAAACCGCACGCTGCCAGCGAGGTCCGCTACAACAATATCCGCCACCTGCTCTCCCTGCGCGGCTTTATGGCGCTGGTCTTTATCCTGGTTTTCCTGACCTCGTTCTCGGTCAGCGGGTACGAAGGGACGTTTTCCCTGTTCGCCAAGGAGCGGCTCGGCTACGACGCTTTTGATATGGGGATCGTCTTCACTTTTATGGGCTTGGCCAGCGTGATCGTGCAGGGGCTAATGGTCGGCCGGATGATCAAAAAGCTGGGCGAAGCAATGGTGATCAAGGTTGGCCTGGCCTGTACGGCGCTCGGCTGCGGCCTAACGGTCTTTTCGTTCAACCGGCCGGAGATCGTGTTTTTTGCCTGTCTGGCCGTGCTGGGGCAGGGATTGCTCCGGCCGAGCCTCGCTTCGCTCATTTCCAAGGACACGGTGCTGGAGGAGGGGGCGACGATGGGGGCGATGCAATCGGTCGACAGTCTCGGCCGGATCCTGGGACCGGTGGTCGGCGGCGTGCTGTTCAGTTTTGGGACGCTGCTCCCTTATCTGGGGATCGGCGGTTTTAACCTGCTCGCGTTTATTCTGCTGCTGGTCCTGATCTAGCCAGGCCGTATTCCCGCAAAAAAGGCCCGATCCTGGTCGGCGAAAGATCCGCCCCCTGTTTAACGGCTTTTTTCAATTCCGCCAATAATATGTAAGGCTGATCAAAGTGGACCGCCGCCAAGCGGGGGATGGTGTATTCCGCGAATTCTTCTTTGCCGAACACGCCGCAGATCCGCTGGTGGTACGCCTCCGCCTGTTGGAGGACCGCGATCACCCGAGGGGTGAGATCGGTTTGCCTGGCGGCTACCTGGAAGAGCGTGACCGGCTTGGGGTCTTCCGCCGCGCTCAAGGTGACCAGCCCGCGTTGCAGGTCGGTCCGGTAGGCATCGTCCGGATTAAAACAGGGAGCAACGGCCGGCAGCTTAATGCCGAGGCCGTTCAGCACCCTGATCACCCAGGGGAGATCGGCAGGCTGGCCGCTGCCGACGCCGAAAACGCAAAAGCCGGTCAATCTATTGGTATTGGCCCCAAGCAGCTCAAGGGTGTTCACCATGTCGGTGATATCATTCAGGATATCCTGCCGGGTCGGCACTTTATGGGCGAGAGAATCGGTGTAGTGGATCGTCTCGAGATGGGACGAAGCGCCGATCTTTTTGGCCGGATCGAAAAGCGCGACCTGGGTGCAATGCTCCAGGCCGAGATTGACGTGCACGGCCGTACCGGCGATGTAGCCGAAGTCCTGGGTCAGGACGTGCCGCTTGTTCAGCCGGTCGAGTTCCAGTTCGGGCCGGCGCTCGCCGTGGTGCAAAGCGGAACGGGCGACAAAACCGGTCTCCCGGCACGTTGCCCGCAACTGGTGGACTGGGGGAAAACTGATCCGCATGACTGATTATCGCCGGGCGGGGCGGGATATTTCAGGGAAAATCAGGCGGCTCTATCGCGGTTCAGGGCCTTTAATCCCTCGAACCAGAGCAGGCTGACCAGCGCGCCGAAAAAGGCGATCAGGACGTCATTGAGGTGCATCGTCTCGAAGTGGAAGAGCGATTGCAGGAACGGGAGATAAAGCACGGCGAACAGGGCGGCAATGGTGCCGCCGGCGACCCACCAGAGGGCCGGATTTTTCGACTGCAAGGTTTTCCAGAGCAATTGCGACCAGGAAAGGTTATTGACGATCAGCATGATATTGGCGAACACCAGCGTGGTGAACGACAGGGTGCGGGCCTCTAATTCTCCCTTGCCGCTGTAGAGCGACCAGATAAAAACGATAAAGACCACCGCCAGGACGCTGACCCCCTGCAGCAAACTGAGGAAAAAAGCGCGGCGGTTGAAGAGCGGCTCGAGCAACTTGCGCGGCGGGCGCTTCATTATATCCTGGTCCTCCGGTTCCGCCTCAAAGACGGTCGAGCAGGCGGGATCGATGATCAATTCCAGAAAAGCGATGTGCGCCGGCAGCAGGACGAGCGGCAGGTTAAAGAGGACCGGGAGAAACGACATGCCGGCGATCGGGACGTGGACGGCAAAGATGTAAGCGATCGCTTTTTTCAGGTTCTCAAAGATCCGGCGCCCCAGCCGGACCGCCGCGACGATGGAAGAGAAATCGTCGTTCAGCAGGACCAGGTCGGCCGATTCCCGGGCGACGTCGGTCCCGCGCTCGCCCATGGCCACGCCAATGTGCGCCGCCTTCAGGGCCGGAGCGTCGTTGACGCCGTCGCCGGTCATGGCGACGATCTCCCGGTTCGCCTTGAGCGCCTTGATGATCGCCAGCTTCTGCTCCGGCACCACCCGGGCGAAAACGTTGACCGTTTTGATCCGTTCCGCCAGCTGCTCGACGGTAAGCTTTGCCAGCTCCGGGCCGGTGATGCTGGCGGCCGGATTATGCAGGCCGATCTCCCGGGCGACGTATTCGGCCGTGCCCGGATAGTCGCCGGTGATCATGATCACCCGCAGACCGGCGGCATGCGCTTCTTTGACCGAGCCGGGAACGCCGGGCCGGACCGGATCGATAAAACCGAGCAAGCCGATGAATGCGAACTGGAAATCATGCTGCTTTTCCGGCAAAGCGCTCTTGCGGAACGCCGCCTTGGCCACGCCGAGGATCCGCTGTCCCTGATGGGACAGCACTTCGATCTCCCGCAGCAGACCGGCGGTCTGTTCCGGGGTAAAATGGCAGAGGTCGGCGATCGCTTCGGGCGCCCCTTTGGCGGCGATGATGTAATTTTCCTTGTCCGGCGATTCCCAGACGTGAGAGAGGGCCAGCAGTTCTTTGGACAGGTTGTATTCTTTGACCAGTTTCCAGTTCTGGTGGATATGCTCCGTGCCCCGCAGGTACTCTTCACCCAGCTGTTTGACCTCTTTTTCCAGCGGATCGAACGGGTCCTTTTGGCTGGCTAGGATACCGTATTCGATCAGGTCGTGGAAATTTTCCGGGACCTGCTTCGCGCGGTGGTCGATCTCCTGGTAGCTGCCGTGAGCGAACAGGCCGGTCAGTTTCTGCTGGTTCATGGTCAGGGTCCCGGTCTTATCGACGCAGAGCACGGTAGCCGCGCCGAGCGTTTCGATCGCCGGCCGGTTGCGGGTCAAGACCTGGCTCTTGGAGATCCGCCAGGCGCCGAGGGTCAAAAAGATGATCAGGACGACGGGAAATTCTTCCGGCAGCATTGCCATGCTCAAGGTCAGGCCGGCCAAGAAACCTTGCAGTAGATTGCCGCGGGTCAGGGTGTAAACGACAATGACCAGCAGGCAGAGAATGATGCCGCCAATCGCGAAATTGCGGACGATCTTGCCGGTCTCTTTTTGCAGCAAGGTGTCTTCTTCCTTGATCCCTTCCAGCGCTTTGCCGATCTTGCCGATCTCGGTACCGACGCCGGTGCCGGTCACGCGGGCCAGGCCGTGCCCCTGGACGATCATCGTGCCGGAATAAACAAAGGGGAGGTCGTCGCCTCCCGGCCGCCGTTCCGCTTCCCGTCCGTCCCACTCGGTTTTGCGGACCGGCATCGATTCGCCGGTCAGCAGCGATTCGTCGATCGACAGGTTGGCGCAGGAGAGCACCGTCGCGTCGGCCGGGACCCGGTCGCCTTCGCGCAGGACGATGATGTCCTCGCGGACGACGGCGCGTCCGGCGATCCGCTTTTGCCGGCCATCTCTGATCACCAGGGCCCGCGGGCTGGAGAGGTCGCGGAGCGCTTCGAGCGCCCGTTCGGTCTTCCGCTCCTGGTAAAAAGTGATGCCGATCACCACAAAAACAAAGGTCATCAGCATCAGGGCGTCCTTCATTTCGCCCAAAATAATGTAGATCAAGCCCGTCCCGAGCAGGAGGAGGAGCATCGGTTCGCGGACCACGTTCCAGAGGATAACCAGCAGGCCGAGCTTTTTCTGCGAAGGGAGCTCGTTAAAGCCTTCCGCCTTGAGCCGGATTTGGGCTTCTTGTTCGGTCAAACCCTGGACCTGATTGGGGTCGAACATCGCTGATTATTATATCAGAATTTGCTATAATCGCCTAAGCGATGGATGCCAGCGATAGCCGTCTGCAAGAATTAGCAGCGAAATGCGCCGAATTGGAAAAAGAGGCGGCGCGTTACCGGGCAATAGTCGAGGACACCAGCGAGCTGATCGGGGTAACGACCTTTGCGCCCAATCCGGTCTATACGTACATCAGCCCTTCGCATAAAGGGGTGTTCGGCTACGAACCGGCAGAGCTGGTCGGCAAGGCCGGCGCCGATTTTATCCATCCCGATGACCTGGTCCGGCTGCTGCCGCTGATGGGGAAATATCTGGAGAGCCAGACCAGAAAACTTCTGACCGGCAAACGGGTAGACCTGACGGAGCGCATTAATTTCCGGTTTCGGGACAAACAGGGGAGCTACCATTACATGGAAAGCACCGTTAATCTGATGCAGGATGAGATCCTTTTTGTCTCCCGCGACGTGACCGAACGGAAACAGGCCGAAGCGCGCTTCCAGGAAAAGGTCAAAGAGCTGGAGGACTTCCATAAGCTGGCCGTCGGCCGCGAGCTGAAGATGATCGAGCTGGAAGACAGGATCGAAAAACTGCAGGCCCAGCTGGCCAAAAAATAAAGTGAAATCCGCTTGCAATCCGCGCGATAACAGTGTAGGATAGAACAGTCGAACTTAATGGTTTAGCAGTTAAAAGTCTCTGCGTCTTTTTTCTCAGGTGTGTCCCCGCAACGGGTCCCCTCCATTAAATCAAGCAGAAAAATACTAAAAAAGGAGAACAGACACATGAAGAGCATATTCGTAGGTAATTTGCCCTGGTCCACCACGGACGCCGAGCTTTCAGCGAAGTTCGCTGAATTCGGCAACGTGATCTCGGCCCGGGTAGTTTCCGACAAGTTCACGGGCAAGTCCCGCGGCTTCGGATTTGTTGACATGGAAGATGCGGATGCTGAAAAAGCCATCGCCGGGATGACCGGGCAGAAATGGGGCGACCGCGAACTGACCGTCAATGAAGCCAAGCCCAAGTCGGAAAGCCGCGACCGCAATGGCGGCGGCGGTGGCAGACGCGATTTCAGCCGGTTCTAATAAAAAGAACCGTTGAACAACAGAAGGCCCTGGTGAAAACCAGGGCCTTTTTGTTATATAATGGGGGTTCCATAAGGAGGTTCCCATGAAAAAGTACATCAGTCTGGTCATTGCCCTGGTCATCTGCTTTGGCGCTGCCGCCCTCGGTTCCCTGGCTACCGCCCCGCAGATCGCGACCTGGTACGCGGGGATAAATAAACCGTTCTTTAATCCGCCGAACTGGATCTTTGGCCCGGTCTGGACGATCCTTTATGCCATGATGGCGGTAGCCGCCTGGCTGGTCTGGGAGAAAGGCCAAAACAAGAAAGAGGTCAGATCCGCCTTGCTGGCTTTTCTGGCGCAGCTGGCGGTCAATGTGCTCTGGTCTTTTCTCTTCTTTGTCTGGCACTCGCTCTGGGGCGCTTATCTGGGTATAATTGTCCTCTGGCTATTGATCCTGCTGACCATTATCCGGTTCTTTAAGCTGGACCGGACGGCGGGTTGGCTGCTGGTCCCTTACATTCTCTGGGTCAGTTTTGCCTCGTTCCTTAACCTGGCGGTCGCCATACTAAACTGAAATCAGTAAACAACTTCCCCGATAAGCAGGCATATGGACCTGCTGGTGAGATCGTACAGCCGCTTCGCGCGGTCGAGTACTTTTCCGGGAGCGGAGGCCGGGCTGAAACGGCTGAAGAGGGTGCCGCCCGACCGGCGCAAACCGTTGATCAAGAAAATGATCGGCTGGGGCGACGGCTTGACGACCAGGCTGGTGCTGGCCGACACCGAGGGGCTGCTGCAGGATTTTCGGGCGCGGGAGCGGGTAGCGTTATACGGCCAAATCCTGCGCGATAAATATTTCTCTTACATCGCGCAATATTTCCGGCCGACCGAAACAAAAGTGCTCGACTTGCTCAAGGCGTCGTTGACGCTCAACCCAGAAGCTTTTCGTTCCCTGCCGGTGGAGAGCGCCGCCTGGCTGATGGCTTGCGTGACCTGGGACCGGATACCGGCCCCGCTGAAAAAACACCCCGTTTTTGCCGACCGGCATTATTCTCCGCTCAAACAACAGGTTCTCTCGTTGTTCCGCGAGCCGGGGCAGCGCTACAGCGCGCTCTCCGGCGCCACGCTTTGCCAGGCGACCGAGACGCAGTTCGTCAGCACGGTCGACGACTTCAAGGTGACGCTGGTGAACGACCATTTCCTCTTTTCCGACGGGCCGGAATGGCAGGTCGCGCTGACCCTGCGCGGGGTCCGCTCCGTTTCGGGAGCGTTCTTCCCGAAAGGGATGTTCTATTTCGTCTCCGGCCGGCAGAACAAGGAACGGATCGAACAGCATCCGCGCGACCGTTTGACCATGCCGGACCTGGCCTGGATACCGGTCCGGGCTTTTAATGAGAGCTGGTCGCACGGCACCTCGGTCAACGAGCTTGCCCGGCTCTTTCCGCCGGGGAAAAAACGTTGAAATCAGCCCCGATCCGCCCCGATAGTACATTTGTATGCGAACTACCATCGATAGAGCGCAAATACCAAAATTGATAACGACCGTCAACACGCTGTTGGCCAGACGCGGCGACCGGCGGATGAACTTGACCGTGGCGATCGGAGAAATGCACAAGATCGTCGCTTCCGGTGTTCCCGCGCGGGAGTGCGCCGGCGCTTATTTCCAGCTCGTTTCCCTTTACCGCGAGAACGATCACCTGGCCGGCATGCTGGAAGGGGGCCAGATCAATAAAGAGACCCTGGCCCTGGTGGAGCGGACCTTTAACGGTTATTTCGAACTGCTGGGCGCCGCGAAAAAGGGCGAGATCAAGCTTCATCCCGCCGCTGTAGCACAAGCCGAAGAAAACTTCCCGTACGCTAAATTCTACGCCGGCGTTTTTGCCCTGCTGCGCGGCGAGACCGACGCCGCCTTCGACCATTTTTCCGGCGCGGCCGACCAGTGGGGGATAAAGGCGGAAGAGATCGCGACGCTGATCGTGGAAAAGCCGGAGCAAGCGGCGGAAAAACTGGGGAACCGGTTCGCGCTGCTGAGATCGATCTATCGCCCCTCCGCCAATGTGCCGGTGACCAATCCGGCCCGTCAGGCGGCGGCGGCGCCGAGACCGGCGGAACGGCCAGCCCAGCCGGTCGATACGCGGACTGCCGAACAGCGTTTCCAGGACCACTTGAGAAAAGCGCAGGAGATCGTCTTGAAAAATCGGCTTGGCGCTCTCCGGGAACTGCGGCAGGCGACCGAGATCGATCCCGCCAATAAGGCCGCCCAAAAGATGCTGACCAGCGTTTTAAGCCAACTTTGCGGCGAGCTCGAGTCGGCCGGCAACGATCACGCCGAAAGAGCGCGGCAGGCAAAAGCGATCCTGGCGATCGTGCCGGAAGAGGCGCGGGCCCGGTCCGTGCTGACCGCGGCTTTGGTCGAGCTGGGGAGATACGAAGAAGCGCTGGTCATGTTGGCGGAAGCGCGGGGTAAACTTTCTGCCCAGGATAACACGACCGAGCTCGATTACCAGGAAGCGATCTGCCTTTTCAAGCTGAAAAGGAACGAAGAGGGACTGGCCCGGCTCGAATCGATCGGCGAAACGAACCGGCTCTATCGGCCGTCGCTCAAGATGCGTTTGTTCATGCTTTTTAACGTCGGACGGTTCGACGACGGCCTGGCGCTCTTGAAGAAACCAGAGACGGAGGCGGGGCTGAAAAATTACGATTATCTGCAATTTAAATCCCGGTTTCTCTGGCAAAAAGGGCAAGCTGTGAGGGCCGAGGGGAAATTGCCGGAGGCGGTCCGGTTGCTGGAAGAAGCCCACGACCTGGCGGACAGAGCTTTCAAAGCGGCCAGGAACAGCGGTCGCGGCGACCTGGCGGCCTCGATCAGTACCAATCTGGTGCAAGCGGTCCTCAAGGAGATGATGGACGCCCGGGGGGAGAACGCGCGCGCCAAAGCGGCGGCCGCTCCCAAGCCGGTCCCGCCGGCTGCTCCGCCGCAACCGACGCCGACTGAACGCCTGGCGCAACGGGAAGGGGCTTTAACTGCCAGAGAAGGAGAGTTGGCTGCCAGAGCGTCCGGTCTGGAGCAAAGAGCGGCCGAACTGGCGCGGTTAAACGGACAATTGGCCGAACGGACCAGGGAATTAGATGACAAAGAACAACGGTTACAGGCCATTGCGGATGAACTGCGCCGGACTTACGAGCCACTGGAGCAGGCCGTGCCGCAGGGAAAACGGGTGGTCAAGATCGAGACGATCCAGGTCGGCCGGCGCCAGACCATTAAAGAGCGGGGATTGGTCGAGGCTTGCGGGCTGATCCTGAAAGGGGAGTATGATGATGCAGCTGCAACCCTCGCCGGATTAAAGTTCCGGAGCTCCGGCAATGTGGCCATTGACGCGCTGGAGGCGCTGCTCGAACAGGTGACCAAGCTGAAGGCGTTGACCCAGAACGCGGAGACAGCCAAACTGCAGAAAGAGATCGATAAGTTAAAGGAACAGGCGCGCAAGGACCGGCAGGAGATCGCCCGGCTGGAGGGGGAGAACGCCAGCCAGCGGGAGTCGCTCCGGCGGGCGCAGGACACGATCGCCGCGCTGCAGCGTTCGGCCGCGGTCCAGCCGGAACAGCCGGCCAAAAAGAGCTTTGACGATGTCTGGCGGGAGTTTACCGGCCTGACCGATGAGGAGCTGACCGCCGTTAACCCGGCGCTCTCCGGCCTGATGTTGTTTGAAGTCGGCACGAGAGGGGCGGCCTTGAGCGGACCGGAGATCATTGCCCGGCGGCGCGAAGTGCTGGGATTCATCGTTGGTAGAATGCTGGCAGGGGAAAAGGTCACTTCGACAACGATCCAGCGCGAAGAGTACGAACTGTTCAAGAAAGTCGCCGGCAAACGCGTCCTCCCCAACGGCTTTGAAAGCGCCTTTGTCTGGGCCGAAGCGCTGAAAGAACTGCTTAGTTAGCCTCGCGGGTTGCCACCAAATCCACTCCCAGGCTCAACAGATCCTTGATCACCACATCATCGACCTTAACGGGGTGGGTGAGGCGGGCGCGGGAGATCAGGGCCATCGCTTCCAATAATCTCGCTTTGGGGAGCGGTTTATTCGTCCGGACCGGGACCAGCTTCGGTTCGATCCCCTCGGCCAAAACGGTCGTCGTCAGGACACGCATTGGGTTTTCGATCTCTTGTTTAGCGTAAACAGGGCCTTTTTCACATTTATTGCCTGTTAGGCTGATAACACGACCGCCTTCCTCATTGATCTCCAGCTGACAGCCGACCGGACATTCGATGCAGGTTAGCTTCTTAAGCATTTTTCAGGTACTCCGCGGCCGCGGTGCCGGCCTTTTCGCTGTCCCGCGTCACGTTATCGACCAGATCGTAAACCTTGAACGAGTTGCCGCAGACGAAGAGACCGGGGAGGGCGATCTTCGTTACGTCGAGCACTCCCGCCATCTCGATCAGCTCGTTCTCCGGGATCAGTCCGACCGAAACAAGGACAGTATCGCAGGTGAGCTCAAAGGTCTCTTTCGTCTCAATATTCTCGACCGTCACTTTTTCCACCCGGTCTTTCCCGTGGATCAGAGCGACCCGGTGCTTAAGATAAAGCGGGATCTGGAAATCTTCCAGGCACTGGACGACGTTGCGGACCAGGCCGCGCGATTCCGGCTGGATCTCAATAACTGCCTTGACCTTGGCCCCCTCCAGCGTGAACCGGCGCGCCATGATCAGGCCGATATCGCCCGAGCCGATGATGACGACCTCTTTCCCCGGCATCCACCCTTCGATATTGATCATCTTTTGGGCGAGGCCGGCAGGGTAGACGCCGGCCGGCCGGGTGCCGGCGACGTGGATCATCTCGCGCGTCCGCTCGCGGCAGCCGGTCGCCATGATCAGCGCCTTGGCCTTGACCGTTGCCATCTTTCCCGGCTTGAGGTAGGTGAGCTCTTTGTCGGCCGTCAGCTTAACGACGAATGATTTTAAACTGACCTCGATCTCTTTAGTTTGCTTAACTTGCTTGATGAAGCGGTCGGCATACTCCGGGCCGGTCAGGTCGGCCTTGAAGTGATGCAAACCGAACCCGGGGTGGATACATTGATTGAGGATGCCGCCAAGATACTGGTCGCGCTCTAAAAGGAGGATATCTTTAACGCCGGCTTTCTGCGCGGCCAGCGCCGCGGCCATGCCGGCCGGGCCGCCGCCGACCACTACCAGCTCACGCCCGCTCATCTTTTATTACCTCCGAGCCCGGGCCGCGTTTGGTGATCCCGGTCGGCTTTATTTTCAGCTCTTCCGCCATGATCTTCATGACCCGCGTGGTGCAGAAACCGCCGTGGCAGCGGCCGGCCTGCGCCCGGGTCCGGAACTTGACCCCGTCGAGCGTCCGCGCCCCGCGCCGGATCGCGTCGCGAACTTCCTTGGCCGAGACCATTTCGCAGCGGCAGACGATCTCGCCGTACGAGGGGTCGCGTTTGATCAAGGCTGGTATGCGGGCAACGGGAAACGAGAAGAGGTGAATGGTCTTGGCCCGAAAACGGTGAAAGAGAAGTTTCTTCTTCAGCTTTAGTCCGTTCTTTTTCAGGAGGTCGACGACCATTAAAGCGATCGCCGGACCGGCCGTTAACCCCGGCGACTGGATCCCGGCAACGGTGATCATCCCCGGGACTTTCTCTTCGTGCCGGATAATAAAATCATGGCCGGCGACCGGCCGCAGACCGGCAAAATAGGCGATGATGTCGTTCTCGTTAAGCGAGGGGACAAGCTGGCGGGTCGCCGTTAAGACTTGCTGCAGGCCGGCGTCGGAAGTTGTCCGGTCTTCTTTGTCATCTATATCCTGTGCCGTCGGCCCGATCATCGGGTTGCCGTCCGAAGTTTTGATGACCAGCACCCCTTTGGTGGTCGGGGTAGGGAGGGGGAAGATGATATGGTTGACGAGATGCTCCCGCTTTTTATCGAGCAGGAACTCCTCGCCTTTGCGCGGCTTGACGGCGAAGTCGGTAATGCCGGCCATTTTGGCGATGTCATCGGCATAAAGCCCGGCGGCGTTGATGACGTAGCGGGTGAGGAACGTTCTTTGTCCGGCCGTTACCGCAAACCCGTCATTGGCCGGTTTGATCCCGGTCACTTTGCAGGAGAGGTTGATCTCCACGCCGTTCCGGGCGGCGTTCTCGGCCAGGTCGTAGACCCAGCGGTACGGGGAGATGATCCCGGCGGTCGGCGCGTAAAGGGCGGCGAGGGCGTCCGGGTTCAGGTTCGGTTCGTGCGCGCGGAGCCAGGCGCGGTCGACGATCCGCAGGCCGGGGACGCCGAGCCGTTCCCCCTCGACCTTGATCTGCTGCAGCCGGGGCCGCTCTTCTTCCTTAAAAATAACGATCAGTTCGCCGACCTCCGCGAAATGGACGCCGAGATCGCGGGCGATCTTTCTGGTCAGCCGGTTCCCCTCAACGCACAGCTTGCCTTTCAACGAATCGGGCGGGTTTTGCGTGCCGGGGTGGATGATGCCGGAGTTGGATTTGGAAACGCCAAAAGCGAGCTCGGCTTCTTTTTCCAATAGAGCGATCTTCAGCCGGTAGCGGGAAAGCTCGCGGGCGAGGGTGGCGCCGGTCACTCCGCCGCCGATGATTATAACGTCATGCATGCTTTTACGGCTTTCAGCCAGCCTTGATAAAGCTGCGGGTCGGCTTTGCGCGGCTTAAAGACCTTGCCGACCGACCAGAAACGCTTGATCTGGGCGCTGTTCTTCCAGAACCCGACCCGGAGGCCGGCGAGATAGGCGGCCCCGAGCGAAGTTGTTTCGATGATCTTCGGTCGGAGGAGCTTGACGCCAAGAACATCGGCCTGGAACTGGCAGAGGAAGTTGTTGGCCACCGCGCCGCCGTCGACTTTCAGGTCGCGGGTCGCGAGTCGCGAGTCGCGGGTCATGGTATCCAGCACATCTTTGGTCGCATAACACATCGCTTCGAGGGCCGCCCTGACGAGATGGTTCTTGCTGGTGCCGCGGGTCAAGCCGACGATCGTCCCGCGGGCGTGCTGGTCCCAGTAGGGGGCGCCGAGGCCGACAAAAGCGGGGACAAAGTAGACGCCGCCGTTATCCTTGACGGCCAGCGCCATCTTTTCCGAGTCGGCCGAGCTCTTTAACAGCCCAAGCTGGTCGCGCAGCCACTGGATGGCGGCGCCGGCGATGAAAACGGAGCCCTCGAGCGCGTAGGCGACTTTCCCCTCCGGTCCGCAGGCGAGGGTGGTGATCAGCCCGTGCCGGGAAGCGACCCGTTGGCGGCCGGTGTTGAGCAGAATGAAACAGCCGGTCCCGTAGGTGTTCTTGATCGTTCCCGGCTCAAAGCAAGCCTGGCCGAAGAGCGCCGCCTGCTGGTCGCCGGCGATCCCGGCGATCGGGATACCGGCCGGCAGCTTACCGAGCTTAACGGTCCGGCCAAAGTCGCTGGAAGAGGGTTGGACCTTGGGCAAGATGGAGCGGGGAACATTAAAGAGCTTTAAGAGCCGCGGGTCCCAATCAAGTTTGTTGATATTGAAGAGCATCGTCCGCGAGGCGTTGGTGTAATCGGTGGCGTGGCTTTTCCCGCCGGTCAGGTTCCATAATACCCAGCTGTCGGTCGTGCCAAAACAGAGTTGCGAGTTGCGGGTCACGAGTCGCGAGTTGCGGAGTATCCATTCGATCTTGGTAGCGGAAAAATAGGCGTCGATCGGCAGGCCGGTCCGCCGGCGGATAAAGTTCCCCCACCATTGCCGCTTCAGCTGGTCGCAGCGGGCGGCGGTCCGCCGGCATTGCCAGACGATCGCGCGGTAGACCGGCTTGCCGGTTTTCCGGTCCCAGACGACCGTGGTCTCTCTCTGGTTGGTGATGCCGATCGCCGCGATGGACGAAGGAGGGACTTTGGTCAAGACTTTCTGGATAGTTCGGTAAACGCTCTGCCAGATCTCGGCCGGATCGTGCTCGACCCAACCCGGTTTGGGGAAATACTGGGGGAATTCCTGGTAAGCGCTGGCGACCTGCCGCCCTTTTTGGTCGTAAACGATCGCCCGGCTCCCGGTCGTTCCCTGGTCGATCGCCAGTATGTACTTCATTTAGATCCTCTTGTCGAGCCAGGCGAGGATATCGGCAAAGACTTTTTCCCGCCCCTGTTCGATCGACAGGGCGTGGTACATTTCGGGATATTCGATCTTGGTCTTGTCCGGCGCCGCCAGGCCGCGGAAAGCGGCGCGGCTGGCGTTCGCGTCGACCAGCAGGTCATGGCCGGCGAGCAGGAAAAGGGTCGGGGTCTTTAATTGGTTCCCCCAACGCTTGGCCCCGAGCTGGGCGAAGAGGGTGTTGATCAGCAGTTTAACGCTGGCGACGCGGAGCTCGTCCGGGTTGTCGTTCATGACTTTTTGGTAAGCGGCGTCCCGGGTGCACATCTCGGCGGTGAACGGGACCGGGATCGTCTTGCGCGGATTGAACAAAATATTGTTGAGCAGCGTCAGGTACGCCGTGAGCGGGAACTTCATGGCGTTGGCGAAGGCGGGCGAGATCAGGACCTGCCCGGCGAACTTGTCGGCGATGAGAAACGAGACCAGGCCGCCGAGGCTCTCCCCCAGGATAAAGACCTTCAGGCCGGGGTTTTGCCGCTTGATCGCCGCCAGGAGGGCCAGGATATTCTGGCGCCAGATGTTAAATGAGTCGATATGGCCGCGCGGCCGGTCGGGCGTCTGGCCGAACCCTTTCAGCTCGATCGCGTAAGAAGCGATCTCCCGGGCGGCGAAGAAATCGGCGAGAAAATCCCAGCGGGCGGTGTGGGCGCCAAGGCCGTGGACAAGCAAGACGATCGCTTTGGGAGAGGACGGCCCCCAGCGCCGGTAGAGTATGCCTGTGTTGTCCAACTGCTGCAATTCCACGGTATAATGATATTATGCTTTCCGGGTTTTTGCAATCGTGTGTTCTGTGCGGCCACCGCTGCGGCGTCGACCGGACTGCCGGCCAAACCGGGCAATGCCGGGCCGGGCGGGAACCGGTCGTCGCCTCTTCTTGCCTGCACTGGGGCGAGGAACCGGTGATCTCCGGCTCGCGCGGCTCCGGCACGATCTTCTTTGCCAATTGCTGCCTGAAATGCGTCTATTGCCAGAATTACGAAATTAGTCAAAAGGGCAAAGGTAAGGAAGCCGGAAAAGAAGAGCTGGTCAGGATCATGCTGGAGTTGCAAGCCAAAGGAGCGCACAACATCAACCTGGTTTCGCCAACGCATTACGCGCCGCCGATCGTAGAAGCTTTAAAATCGGCCAGGCGGCAAGGATTAAAGCTGCCGATCGTTTATAACACCGGCGGTTATGATAGCCTCGAGCTGTTGCGCGAACTCGACGGCCTGATCGATATTTATTTGCCGGACTTTAAATATTGGGATAATGACAACGCGGCCAAATATTCCCGGGCGGAGAACTATCCGGAAGTAGCGCGGCAGGGGATAACCGAAATGTTCCGCCAGGTCGGCAATATTGTTTTGGATGACGAGGGGGTAGCGGGAAAGGGATTATTGGTCAGGCAGCTGGTCTTGCCCAACGGCCTGGCCGACAGCGCCAAGATCCTCGGCTTTCTCGCCGCGCTCTCGACCGAGCTCTGGATCAGTTTAATGGCGCAATATAATCCGCAGCACCGCGCCAAAGAGCGCCCCGAACTCGCCCGGCCGCTCCAGCCGGAGGAATACCGGCAAGTCGTCGCGGCGGCCGAAAGCTTAGGATTGAGCAACGTTTACGTCCAGGAACTGGAGAGCAGCGAGGTGTTTTTACCCGATTTCCGAAGAGACGACCCCTTTTCAGCGGCGGGCTAAACGGTCGACCGCCCGGCGGAGGTTGCGCGAGCTTACCCCGACGATCACCCACTCAGCCTGTTTATTCTGCGTTAAAAAGAGACCGACGGTCTCGGCGGCGCCGGGGACGGAATAGGAGGCCGAAGCGGTCGCCTGCCGGCCTTTTTGCGTTAACTTGTGGACCCGGAAATTATTGACCGCCGCCCGGCGGGTCCCCGCGCCGGTCCGGAACATCCGCCTGATCTCCCAGGCCAGGTAAGCATTGGCTGCCGTCTTGACCGTTTGCCGGGCGGCTTTGGCCGCCAGATTGGTCGAGTGGGGGAAGACCGCCCGGTTAACCTCGGCGGCGACGATCGAGCCGACGGCCACCCGGCGGTAAAACGCGCCGACATCACCTTTGAGTACCGCCTGTTTCATGGCGGTGATCCCCTGGGGGAGCGTTTCGGCAACGGCCGCGGTTGAGAACAGGACCAGACAGAGGCCATAAATAAAATGTTTCATCGGTCAATCAAGATTGTACGGCTGGTAGACTTTTTCCGCCCGGAGCTTTTGGAAGCGGATCGTGTTGCTGAACAGGCCGTTGAGGAGGAAGAAGGGCGGACTGTGCCGGTAAAGCTGGCAAACCGGGGAAGAGAGGGCGACCGTCCTTTGCCCGTCCGGATACCGGACGGCGAACAGGGAGCGGACCTGCGTGGAAGCGGCCCCGCGGTTCGCGTCGAGCACCGAAGAGTAGAACAGCAGGTCGGGCTGGAGCAGTTTGGCCGGCAGGGCGAAATAATAAAGACCGTCCGCCTGGTGCGGCTTGACGGCGAGCCAGCGCTTTTTGGTCCATTCCTGCGGGCCGCCGAGCGTGTAATAGAGCCGGACGCTCTTGATCGCCGCCGCGGACCGGACTTTGACCGGGATAATGATCCGGTCGGCCGTTTTTTGGTAAGGGGTCAGGTTCTCGATCTGCGGGAACGGTTTGCCCTTCTTTAAGTACAAGTTTAGCCAGGCGAACGCGGGATCGGTCGCCGCAGCGAGGAACCGGTGCTTTAAATTGGGGATCAGGTAATAATGTTTCGGGGCGGTGACCGCCGCGTAACTTTTCTGGAAGATCGTCAAATAGTAGCAATGGTCGTTGGTCCCGGTAATAAAGAGGATCGGGGCGTGCTGGGTCGGAAGAAAGTTCTTCGGGTCGAGGTATTCGCTCCAGAGCTCCTTGTCCTGCGCCGGCATGGCATTGAACCAGTCTTCCCAGGTACAGCCTTCCGGGATGTAGCCGGCGCCGAAAACGTTGACCGCCGCCTTTAACCGGTTATCCTGGCCGTTGGTCAGGAGCGTCAGGACGCCGCCCCAGGAGAGGCCGATCATTCCGAGCCGGTCGGGATCGACTTCCGGCCGCTGGGCGAGAAAACTGATCCCGTTCCGGGCGGCGGCGACCGCGTGGACCAGGTAATTGTAGCTCGGGTCCGGCTGCGTCCTGAGCAGGTTGACGACGTCCATGTCGGGGCCGCTGGAGCGCGAGCCGGCGCGGTTCTCCCCCTTGCCGGGGAGATCGATCGCCAGGACGGCGAACCCTTTTTTCGCCCAGCCGAAAGCGCGGGGGAGGCTGGCGCTGCCGCCGCCCCCGTGGGAGAGCAGGATGCCGGGCAACCTGGCCTGGTGTTTTTGAGGGTAACAGAAATAACCGAAGATCTGGACCGGTTTCCGTTTAAAAGAGCGGCTCTGGTAACGGACTTCTTCGATCCGGACGCCGCCGCGCTCGTAAGCTTTAACGACCTGATATTTGACCTCGCCGGTCGGCACCTCCCAGAGCTGTTTCAGGACTTCGGGGTCAGCTGCTTGCGCCGCGCCGAAGAGGAGCGAGGCCAGGGCGAGGGAGAGCATGATTGAACGCATTGGGGTTCATTATATCACACCGGAAAATATGCTATACTAAATCGCTATGAAATACGCCGCCCCGCGCGGGACGAAAGACATTTTACCGGCGGAAACAGCGCTCTGGCAGCTGGTCGAACAAGTCTGCCGCCATCTTTTCGCCCTCAACAATTACCAGGAGATCAGGACCCCGCTTTTTGAAGCGACCGAATTGTTCACCCGTTCGATCGGCGACACGACCGATATCGTCAAGAAAGAGATGTACACTTTTCCCGACCGGAAGGGGCGGAGCCTGACCCTGCGGCCGGAAGCGACGGCGGCGGTGGTCAGGGCCGGGCTGGAGAACAATCTGATCTCCACCGATAACCTGGCCAAGCTGTATTACCTCGGACCGATGTTCCGCTACGAACGGCCGCAAGCCGGCCGCCAGCGGCAGTTCCACCAGGCGGGGGTCGAAGCGTTCGGCTCCGGCGACCCGCTGCTCGACGCGGAAGTCGTCAAGCTAAGCGTCGACCTGTTCACGGCGCTCGGCTTGAAGGAACTGGAGGTCAACATCAACTCGGTCGGCTGCCGGAACTGCCAGCCTAAATATAAAGCGGCGATCCAGCAGTACTTTAAACAGCATAGCAACGCGATGTGCGAAGATTGCCGCGCGCGCCTGGAGGCAAACCCGCTCCGGATCCTCGATTGCAAGGAAGCGCCGTGCCAGAAATACATTGAGAAAGCGCCGGCGGCGCTCGATTCCCTGGACCCGGAATGCAAAGCGCATTTTGACCAGGTGACCGGCTGGCTGGATACCCTGGGGGTCAAATACCGGGTCAATGACCGCCTGGTGCGCGGGCTCGATTACTACACCCGGACCGCTTTTGAGGTCGTTTCCCGGCAGCTGGGCGCGCAGAACGCGCTTTGCGGCGGCGGGCGTTACGACAATCTGGTGGAGGAGCTGGGCGGCAAACCGACGCCGGCGATCGGCTTCGCGCTGGGCCTCGAGCGGGTCATTGAAGTGATGAACAAACTGAACCTGGAGCGTCCCGAGACGGGGGTCGAGCTCTTTATCGCGACGATCGGCGACGCGGCGAGGAAGGTCGGCGTGAAAATGCTGGCCGAGGCGCGGGCCAAGGGGTTGAGCGCCGATCTCGATTACCTGGGCAAATCGCTCAAGGCCCAGTTGAAAGCGGCCGACCGGCAGAAAGCGGCCCACGTTTACATTATCGGCGAAGACGAGCTGAAAAAGGGCGCCGGCCTGCTCAAGAACATGCGGACCGCGGAACAAAAAGAGGTGCCGTTCGACCAGCTGTTGGCCGTATCCGAGTCGTCCTGCGGCTGTTCTGATGACGGCTGCCGCTGCGCATGAAAGAAGCCGCGTTTTACCAGCAACTGAACTACGACAAGGTCCAATGTTCCCTCTGCCCGCATAACTGCACGATCGCCGCCGGCCAGCGCGGGGTTTGCGGCGTGCGGGAGAACCAGCAAGGCAAGTTATATAGCCTGGTTTACGGTAAGGTGATCTCCTCGGCGATCGACCCGATCGAAAAGAAACCGCTCTTCCATTTTCTTCCCGGTTCTTTTTCCTACTCGATCGCGACCGCCGGCTGCAATTTCCGCTGCGATTTTTGCCAGAACTGGCAGATCTCGATGATGGGGAAAGGGGCTAAGGGGGCTGAGGGCCTGGGAGGGAAAGGGATGCCGGGCATGGAACAGCTGCCGTATCAGGTGGTGGCGGCGGCGCTGGAGAATGAATGCCGGAGCATCTCTTACACCTATACCGAACCGACGATCTATTTTGAGTTCGCTTACGATTGCGCGAAGCTGGCCCGGGAAAAAGGGGTAAAGAACGTCTTTGTCACCAACGGCTACATGAACCCGCCGGTCGCGGAGCAGATCGCCCCGTACCTCGACGCGGCCAATATCGACCTCAAATCTTTCCGGGAGGAGTTTTACCAAAAGGTGTGCGGCGGCCGGCTGGCGCCGGTCCTTCAGACGATCAAGCTGCTCAAGCAGCGGAAGGTCTGGATCGAGCTGACGACGCTGGTCATCCCCGGCCTGAACGATACGGTTGAGGAGTTGACCGAACTGGCCGGTTTTATCAAGAACGAGGTTGGCGCGGATACCCCCTGGCACGTTTCCGCTTTCCGCCCTACATATAAGATGGCCGACCGGCCGCCGACGCCGCCGGAAAGCCTCCTCCGGGCGCGGGAGATCGGCCTGAAAGCCGGCCTGAAATACGTCTATACCGGCAACGTGCTGGTACCGGGGGCGGAGGATACTTATTGCGGCCAGTGCCGGCAACCGCTGATCGTCCGGTCCGG
This sequence comes from Candidatus Margulisiibacteriota bacterium, assembly GCA_041650855.1. Classification (NCBI taxonomy): domain Bacteria; kingdom Bacillati; phylum Candidatus Margulisiibacteriota; species Candidatus Margulisiibacteriota bacterium. Next base: position 123,778 of record JBAZKJ010000001.1, on the reverse strand, counting down.
TTTCACGGTCAAAGATAATCAGTTGAAGAGCGGGCGTTGTCCCAAGTGCGACGCCGCGGCGGACGGGGTTTGGGCTTAGGGGTGCGGGGCCGTTCCCTTATAACCTTCGAGCAGGTACATTTTGTAGCTATTGGTGATATAGTCTTCGACCAGGTAAAGTTTAACGCTCGGTAACTCCCTGACCAGGTTGAAGTTAGCGGCCGCTTTTTCCGCGAACTGCGGATTGTCGTCGCCGAAATAGAGGACCGTTTCTCCCTTCTGCACGGTCGGTATCCCCCAGAGCTCGTACTGTTTTTCGCCCCACGGCTGGCCGATCTTCATCGCGCCGGTCGCCAGATATGTCTGCCGGCCGGCGTAGAACTCAAGCAAGGAGGCGGCAACGTTCGTTTTGGCAAAGAGCTTGTACTCCGACGGGATCAATTTGGCCAGTTGCCGGTTTTTCGCGTAATCGGCCTGGTGCAGCAGCACGCCCGGCGAAACGAAGAAGAGAATGACCAGGATCAACCCGGTGAACAGGCCGATCCAGGTAAGGAACTTTTTCAGCGATTTGCCGTTCTCCAGCAGGTAATAGACCGCCAGCGGATAAGCGGCCAGGTAACCGATCGACGGCCAGTGCGCCCAGACCTTGATCTTGAGCGGGAGGAGGAAGAAGAAGAGCAGGATCGGCCCGGAGAAGGCATAAAGCAATTTGGTCTCGGTCGACTTGCGCCGGGAGAACCGGAAAACGTTGTACAGAGCGAACACCAGGAACGGGGTGAAGTGGACCAGCTGGTCGGCGATGAACGGGAGGAGGTGTTTGGCCCACGGTTCGCTGGTCGCTTTGGTGCCGTGGAAAGTAAAGGAAACCCAAGCATGCTGGTAGTTCCAGATAATGACCGGCAGGAAAAGGCCAAGGCTCAGGAGGAGGCAGAGATAGGGCTCTTTCCGTTTTAACCAGAAACGGTTCTCCGGGGAGAGGAAAAAGAAGACCAAGAGACACGGCCAGAAGAGGAACATCGTGTATTTGCTTAAGGTCCCGAGGCCGATCGCGAGCGCCAGCGCGTACCACCAGTAACCCTGTTTAGTCCGGACGATCCGGACCATGAGCCAGAGGGCGCTGACCCAGCAGAGGGCGAGCGGGAGCTCGACGAACTGGGTCAGCCAGACCACGACAAAGTGGGGGATGATCTGGAAAAGGACGACCGACCAGAAAGCGACCTGTTCGTTGAACAGCTCCCGGGCGATCCGGTAGAGGACAACGCTGACGCCGAGGGTGATCAGCACCACGCCGAGCCGGAGGGTCCACAAATTGGCGATCCCCAGGGTGAAGAGATAATTGACGTAAGCGATCACCGGCGGGTGGTCGACGTAAGAGAGGCTCAGGTGCTTGGACCAGAGCCAGTAGTACGACTCGTCGGCGGTGAGCGGGAAAAGCCAGGCCAGGAGGAGGCGGACGGCCGAAGCGACCGCTAAAAAGATGATCATTCTGCGTTCCATGACCTTTTCATTATAAGGCATTTTGCCGGAAAAAACATTGAAATTCTCCGCCGACAACGCCGAGAACATGGGGAGTGCGTTTTCGACCAAAGAGGGGGAGTAAAAATGGGAGTTACCGGTTTGTCCGTGGTTAAATCAGTTTTAAAGGTTTTCAAGGCCAGCGGGAGCATCAGCGACCTGAAAAGAGTGGCGACCGGCCTGAAAACCACTTGCGGCTTGACCCTGCGCCTGGGGAACCGGACGCTGCACGAAGCGAGCTCCGGCCAGGTGGAAGAGTCGCTGCGGTCCGCCGATCTGACGCCGAAATCGCTCAGCTTGATCCTGGAAAAGATCGTCGACTGGCACCAGGACAATGAGCCGCTGGCTGCCTGGGAGTTCGACGTCCTCGACCTGCGGGCGGTCGCCGCTCGCAACGTCAATTTGGGCCGCGACCTGGACCTACTGGCGGAAACCAACCAGCTGCTGAAGAAAGCCACCGAGTGCGAACTCCTGGAGATCAACGTGACTTTAGCGGGCCAAAAGCTGACCGCTTTCGGCGCCAGCGCCGGCCGCAAGGCCGAACTGCTGGTCGGCTTAAGAGCTTTATTGAGCCCGCTCGGTCTGCCGATCAGCTACCTGACCGCGAAGATGGATAGCATTAATCTGGAAGGGAAATATCCGGTCGAAGATCACCGGGTCTGGCCGTAAGGCGTTCAGCGGACCAGAAATAATCCGGAATAATTATCTTTGGCCAGCAGTTTAGCTTTGCCAGTCAGCGCGAGCTTCTTCCAGCTTTTTGTGTCGCTTAAAACGACCGCACTGCCTGCTTTTAAAATCTTCCTTAACTCCTGACCGTTCCAGAAATACCTGTCAGCCGGGCCGGCCAGGAAGTCGACCCAGAAGAGGTCGGGGCTGTAGAAGAGCTGGCGGTCCGGCGGCCGGTAGATATAAAACTTTTTCCCCTTTGCCTGTTCCTGTTTGATCATCCCCGGCCATTTAACGTCGGGATTGAACGCGTCGGCGATCGGTCTGGTGTTATAGAAAAGGGCGCCATAAGCGAGAACGATCAAGGCGTATGTGGCGACGAATTTATAACGCTTAGGCTGCCACAGGTATGAGGTGAGCGGGATGAGGGCGGCGGTGAACAAGGCGAAAGGGAGGATCGCGTCCGCCAGGCTGAACCCCTCCTGATTGACCGGCTTCATTATCCCCGTGACCAATAAAAGCGAAAAGACGCCGACAAAAAAGAGCTGCCAGCCGATCAACCAGGCGGAACGCTTCAGGTTCAGCAGGCGCAAACCGGCCAGGATCGCCAGCGGCGGGACGAAAACGGTAAAGGTCCGCAGGTCGTTCTGCCGGTAAAAGAACAGCAGGAAAAGGATGTTCGACCAGAACCAGATGTTGCAGAAGGTGTTCAGGTTGATCTTTTGCCAGCGGAGCTTGAGCGTCGAAAAGAAAAGCGGCGTCCAGGGGAAGATGGTGATCAGCAGGTAACCGAAAACTGACGAATAAAAGCCAAAGCCGGTGTAACTGGTATTGTACTTGCTCTGGATAGTGATCGACTTGAGGTAGGGGAGGAACTGGGGGCCGAGGGGAATGCTTTGCATGGCAAGCACTCCGCCAATAAGCGCTAAAAATAGGACGGCGTTCAGTAACGAGTAACGGGTAACGAAAATGGCCAACAACTTTTGGCGGGCCTGAGCGTTGAAGATGAGCAGGAACAGTACGGTTAACGCCGGCAGCAGCAAACCGAAACCGCTTTTGACGAGAAACCCGGCGGCCAGTGACAAAGTAAAGGGGATAAGATAGGCCGGTTTGTCCTTTTTCAGGAAAGCGTAAAGCGAGATATGGGCAGTGAAGACGAACAGCGTCAGCAGAACGTCAAGTTTGGGGGCACGAGAGTAGACGACCAGGCACAAACTGGACGCCGCCAGCAAGGTGGCGTTGAACGCCAGCTTTTTGCCGGCTAACTTTAAAAGCGACCAGTACATGAGCCAAAGCAGCAACGCAAAATAAAGGACGTTCGGGATATGGATATTTAGCTCGCTGACGCCGAAAACCTTGAGCGGCCAGGCGAGGAGCCAGATGCCGAGCGGCGGCTTGTCCAGGAAAGAGTCGGGATCCCCCGGGGTGATGAATTGCGCCAGCCACATGTTATGGACGACCGCGTTCTTGGCGGCGAGCGCGTAGAGCGCGGCGTCGTCGTTCTGCAACGGGTTGCGCGGGAGGGTGATGAAGCTGACAATTATGAGCAGGAAGAGGAAGCCGGCAAGTAACTTTCGCGTCACGGGATCAATCCGCCTTTATAACCTGCGGCGTGGTAGATCTGTGTCAGGGTAGGGAGATTGGCGTCCTTGTTAAATATCCTTTTATTGGGTTCGATCCAGACTTTCCGGAATGAGAGTTTGAGCTTATCATAAAGCGGCGTTTCGTTCAGCGCGAAATAGATGATGTTATCCCCTTTTTGCAGCTCTGGTTTACCCCACAGGTCGACTTGCTTTAGCCGTCCCGGCGCCATGTAAGCCCTGGTTTTACCGTGGAAAGTGACCAGGCCGACCATCCCAAGATCGTTGGCGAAGACCCAGGTCCGGCCGGTTTTAGGCGCTGAATCTTTGATGAATTGCGGCAGCTGCTGGTTGATCGTAAATTCTTTCCCTTTCAGCTCGGCCGGGGTTGGGTAGAGCCAGAGATAGTAGGCGAAACCGACGCTGTTGACGAACAGGGCGAAACCGACCATCGTCCAGATCACCCATTTTTTCGAGCGCGAGATCTCGATCAGCGCCGGCAGGTAGGAGGTTGACGGCCAGTGGCCGCCGACGTTGATCAGCGGGCTGATCAAGAGGAAGGGGAGGAACACTGCCGCCGCGTAGAGTTTGGCGAGCAGGTCCTTCCCCTTAAAGATCAGATAAAAAGTCAAAAAGAAGACCGGCGGAGTATAAAGGAGCATTTGCAAGCCGAAGAAATTGAGCAAATTGTCGCCGATCCGCGGCCCGGCCCCCATTTTCCCGCCCCAGTAGAAGAGGGGAGTGAAGCCGAGCCTTAAATTCCAGAGCAGGACCGGTGAGAAGATCAGCAGGGATAACAAGACCGCCAGGTACGGCTCTTTGCGGGTCAACCAGTAGCGTTGTTCTTTATTAACGGCGCAGTAAACGACCGTGCCGACGAAGAAGAGCGCCATAACGTAGTCGCTTAGTAAACCGAGCCCCGCGCTCAGGCCCAGCAGGTACCAGTAATAACTTTTACCGGTCTTGATCAGCTTGACCATTAGATAGAAGCTGAGCGACCAGAAAAGGAAGAGGACGGTTTGCGGCACCAGGAACATCCCGCCGCCGAAAAAGGTCGGCACCAGGTTGAACAGGACGGCGGAGAGCTGGCCAAAGCGTTCGCCATGCAGCGCCCGGCCGGTCAGGTAGATGATCCAGCTGATCAGCAAAACGATCAGGATCGCCCCCAGCCGGACCGCCATTTCGTTCTGGCCGAACAAAAACGTCAGCAGGTGGTTGACGTAAGCGATCATGGGCGGATGATCGACGTAGGAAAGGTCGAGATGCTGCGACCAGAGCCAGTAATACGCTTCGTCGCCGATCAGCGGGAAGAAGCGGGCGGTCGCCAGCTTGAAGAGGTTGATGGCGACCAGGAAAATCACGAAATACATGGTAAAATTATAACATGTCCGCCGTCCAAAATATCGGCCTGCTGCTGACCCGCAATGAGGAAGACGTCATTGCCGAGGTCATGGACGCCAACAAAAAGTATTTCGACAAGATCCTCGTCCTGGACGGTTCCGACGACCGGACGGAAGAGATCGTTCGGAGCTACGACTGCGTCAAGTATTTCCTCAAGGACCGGGAGATCATCGACAAGCTGCCCGGCCGCAAGTTCGAGGACGGCGCCCGGCAGTTCCTGCTGGCCAAGGCGCAGGAAATGTACCCGGTGGAAGGGTGGTTCACCCTGCTGCACGGCGACGAGATCTGGCACGACGACCCGAACTGGGTCGCCGCGCAGGCGGAAAAGGCGCGGGCGGAGAAGGTCAACTGGTACGTCATGAACTTTTTTCTCCATACTTCGGACAAGGGGCGCGACCTGGCGGCGATCAAGTCGGTCCAGGAACGGGTCCTGTGGTATTGCCCCGGCTACCTGGAGATCCGCTCGTTCCGTAACAAGCCGGGGATCCATTACGAGCTGGCGCAGCGGCACGAAACGCTTCCCAAAGGGATCGGCTGGCAGATCTACAAGCATTTTCCGATCTACAAACATTATCCGTACCGCTCGGTCCGGCAGATGCTGAGGAAAAAGGAGCAGAACGTCCGGTCGGGATTCTCGGAGAGCTACGAAAAATACTCGGGCGCCGACGCTTGTTTCGTCGACATCCTGCCCAACTACAAACAGGCGAGAAAGTATGACGGCTCGTTCCACGAGTTCGAGATCAAGGACCAGGGTTCGTTATTGCGCCGCTGGTTGAGGGGGCATAAGTACATCACATGGTAAAGGTCTTGATCGTCAAGATCGGGGCGATCGGCGACGTGCTCCGCACGACGTCGCTCCTCCCCGGCCTGGCCGAAAAATACGAGCCGGCCGCCATTGATTGGTTGACCTCGGCCGCCTCCCGGGAGCTGCTGGACTGGAACCGCTACCTGAACCGGGTGTTGACCTGGGAAGAGCGCGACCAGGGCGCTGATTACGACCTGGTGATCTGCCTGGAGGACGAAAAGGACGTTTGCCGGTTCGCGACCGGGGTGAAAAGCGACCGGATCGTCGGCGCTTATCTCGACCATGGCAAGGTGACATATACTCCGTCCGCCTGGTTCGACATGGCGCTGATCTCGCAGTTCGGGCTGGAGCGGGCCAACGCGCTGAAAAAAACGAACAAAAAAACCTATCAGCAGCACATGGCCGACCTGCTCGGCATCAAGGTCTCCCCGTATGTTTTTAAACTGACCGCCGACGAGAGCGAGGCGGGGCGCAAAACGGTCCGCGATCTGGGGCTCGGCAAGGGGGAAAAGGTGGTCGGGATCAACACCGGGGCCGGCCGCCGCTGGCCGCAGAAGAGCTGGAGAGCGGAGCAGACGATCGACCTGGTCAAGCGGCTGAAAAACGAGCTTGGCGTGGCCTCCCTGATCCTGGGCGGGAGCGACGAGCGGGAACGGAATTTAGCGATCGCCAAAGAGACCGGTATGCCCGACGCCGGCCTCCATTCCCTGCGCGGGTTTGCCGCCGTTATCGACCAGTGCCCGGTACTGCTGTCGAGCGACAGCCTGGCGATGCATTTTGGGATCGCGCTCGGCAAGCGGCTGGTCGTTTTCTTCGGCCCGACCTCGGCCGCGGAGATCGAACTCTACGGCCTGGGCACAAAACTGAGCGCGCCACTGGATTGCCTGGCCTGTTATAAAAAAGGGTGCGAACGGCAGCCGAACTGCATGGACGAGCTGACGGTCGAGAGCGTTTTCCGGGCGGTCGACCGCGAGCTTAAAAAGAGCGCCGGTTAGCTATGCCGGAGTAATAGTCGAGCAGCGCTTCGCCGCCCGGCAGGTCCCGGCCGTCGTCCGTGAAATAGTAGACGGGAAAAGTCATGGTCAGGCTGGTCAGCAGGGCCGAAAGCCTGACCTTGAACGGGGTATTGGCGAAAGCCTGGATCAGGTTGATGTCGTATAAGTGATAGTAATCCCGGAGCACGCTGAGGGACATGCGTTTTAGTTCCGCCTCGGAAAGATACCAAACGCGCCAATTCCGACTTTGTAAAACCTTGACCGCCTGCTTTGCCCGCTCATGATCTCCGCAGACCAGGATATTAAGGCTTAGCCGGAGCCGCTCGCTTTTTTCCTCGACGGCAGTCAACGCGCCTTGTCCGCTAAGCAGCTCGCTGATCGCTTGCGCGACCTGCGCCGTGCTGATCTCGCTGGTGCAGAGGTCGCGCCGGCAGGTCGGCGGATGGCAGGGGAAGGGGCAAGCGGAGATCGCTTTGATGATCTTGTGCCGATTTGCCCAGGGAGCCCAGCGCCCCGGTTTCTGGAATTTGGACGTGTAAAGAATGACCGAGGGGACCTGCAACGCTGCGGCCAGGTGGGCCGGCCCGGTGTTATTGGCGACATAAACGTGCATCTGGCTCAGCAGGCCGATCAGATCGGCCAGCGAGAGATCAAGCAAAATAACGGCCTGAGCGGCGATCTGCGGGGCGATCTTTTCGAGCAGCGGCCGTTCGTTGGGCCCTCCCAGAACGATGACCTTGGTCTGATATTGTGCGGCCACCAGCTTGAGCAAATCACGGAACTGCTCGATCGCCCACGGTTTGTCGCTGCCGCTAGTCCCGATGTTAAAGGCGATCAGGGGTTTGCCGGTCAGGCCGTTGGCGGCAATGAGCCGTTGTCCCGCCTGCACCGACGCGGCGGCCGGGATGACTTTTAATTTCGCGTCCGGTTTGAGCTTGATCCTGAGCGGCGCCAGTAATTCAAAATGATGCTCCACTTCGTGGATCGCCCAGCTGTTAAAGCGCTGAAGCACGGGGAAATTGTAGAGCCAGCGGTAGAGCAGGCGGCCTTTATCCCCGATCCGGTAGCGGATGCCGGCGAGGAACATGATCAGGGCATAGGCGAACTCGCCGCTAAAGTTGATCGCCAGGTCGAAACGCTCCTGCCTGATCGCCCGGGCCCAGCGCCAATAGCGGCCGCAGCCGATCGCCTGGCGCTGGCGGATCAGGGGATAAAGATCATCTTCGATGATCCGGTCAATATCGGGGTTGTTCTCAATGACCGGCCGGTTATAGCGGCGGCCCCAGACGACGATCTCGGCTTGCGGGAACTTTTCCCGGAGAGCGGCGAGCGCGGGGGTAGCGGTTACCATGTCGCCGATCGCGTCGGGGCGGATCACCAGGATCTTCTTGAGCGAGGTGAGATCTAGGACCGGCACCGTTTTATTTTCTTGGCCAACAGTTCGTCGATCCGGTCGATCGCGTCGTTCCGCTCCTGATTGTCACGGTCGATACCGTGCTTGAGCTGCGCGACCCGGCGGTCGCTGGTCCCCTTGACCCGGACCTGGTCTTCCAGCCCCCAGAGGTGGAGATTGGTCGCGGCCAGGACATCGATCAGCTGGCCAAGCTTGTTGATCCGGTGTAAGGCCAGTTGCGACGGAGGATTTTTATACAGCTTAACTTTCGGTTCCCTGATCACGACCCGCCCTTTAACCGCTTTTTTCAGGAAATCTTCCACCTCAGCCGTATAAGCGGCGATCTGGCCGTTGACCAGGCGGATAGCCAGGGCGACTTTGGGCGACCGGGCCATCTGCTCCAGATGGTGCAGACGGATCCTTTTAATGATCAATTTATCGATGATGCTGCCCAGGGTTTCGGCCATGTTTTAATTATACCTCAAGGATAACGCGTTTGAATAGCCTAACGGCGTCCGCCGCAAGAGCAGATAATGTTTTCCTTCCCGCACGACCCGAAAGCGCCGGTCACGCCGGATCAGCTCGTACAGTGGGGCATAGTCCTTTTTCCGCATCGGGCCCGGGGTCGGCGCCTCGCCGATAAAAATATATTCCATTATCTTGCCGTATTCTTTTCGGTCGCGCAGTTGCGCTAAAGCCGGCGCGTAGTCGCCGTCGACCGGCCAGGCCGGGTCAAGCTTGCAGAGGACAAGGTAATCCGCCCGTTCCCGGTTCTTCGGGAAGAGCCAGATGTTCCGCCGGTGGCAGAGGTGCGGATAGATATTGCCGACGGCGCAGACCGCGGCGTCCGGCGGGACCAGCCGCAGCAGCTCATGCCCTTCCCGGACAGCCGGCGTGATCCAGGTATAACGGAGAAAGAAGCCGAGAAAAAAGTAGAGCAGGGAAAGAGCGAGGCAAAAGACGACCGTCCGCCTGATCAGGCGCAGGTCCGCCCGCGGGCCCAACCGCTGCCAGCCGAGAACGGCGGCCGCGAAAACGAACGGAACGATCGCCGCCGGATAACGGGTGCCGAGCTGGTACATGTCGCGGTAAGTGCTTAAAAGATTTAAACCGACGACCGGCAGGGCGGGGAGGAGCGCGAGCGGGCTGAGGCAGGCGAGAAAGGCGACCGGCAGCAGCAGGCCGAACAGGTAAAGCAATTTGTCGCCGGTCAAAACGTGCGCCAGGACAAAGAACGGGCGGGTCGCCAGGGTGGTGACGATCGCCGGGATACTGCTCCCCAGATAAGCGTAACGATCGTAATAAGCGTATTGGCCGCCGCCGTTAAAATGCGGGATCACGACCGCAACGGCCAGGATGAACAAAGCGATCCCGGCGGCGAACAGGGAGAGACCGAAGAGCTTTCGTTCCTTGACCGCTGCGATGTACAGCCCGAAGAAGGCGGCGACCAGGTAGATATTCTCCTGGCAGAGCATGGCCGCTGCCAGCCAGCAAAGGAAAGGCCGGTACCGGTCGTGCGTCAGATAATAGAACGCCAGGAGGAGCGGGGTCATGCAGAGCGCCACCGGGTAGTAACCCTGAAAGGTCATGTTGACGATCGGGATCGAGCCAAGATACGCGGCCGGGATCAGCCGGGTGCCGGGGTGATCGTCGCCAAGCTGCTCCCGCGCCAGCCAGTAAAGCGGCAGGGCGCCGAGCGCCGTGAGGAGCGGCGGGAGGAGGAACAGGACCCAGGGGCCGAGCCCGAGGGCGTAGAACGGGACGAAGATCAGGGTGGCTAGCTCCAGGTGGTCGCCGAGCGTTACGTAGCCTTTGATGTCGCTCTGCATAAAGTTGCCGTGCAGGGTGTTCCAGATCAGGTTATCGTTGAAGCCGTCGTCGAGCGCGTTGTTGGTGAAGGTGTAATGCTGCATCAGCCGGAACGCCCCGAAGAAAAGGGTGAAAACGATGATCAGCCAGACCAGCCGCTTATTTTTGCCGGTCCAGAACATCCTTGACCAGCGCGGTGATCCGGCCGACGCCCCCCCATTGCGGTTTACTCGCCCGGCCGATGGCGGCCATGGCGTTCAAGCGGTCTTCATTGCGGAGCAGCGCCGCGATCTGCTCGGCTTTGGCCGCGGCGTCCCCTTGGACGATCTCCATCGAATGGCCGGTGATCTTCTGGATCTCCTGCCAGCGGCGGAGCGTTGTCTGGGGGCCGCTCCCCGGAAAACAGACGACCGGCTTGCCGAACGCGACCGCCTGTTCGTTGGCGATCCCCGCCAGGCCGATGATCAATTTGGAATTAAGGCAGACGTCGGCGAACTTCCCTTCCACCAAGAGGGCGGTCGCACCGCCGGCCGAGGTCAATTTGTCGCCCGCCAGTTCCCAACCCGGCACCTTGATCTTGTGGCGGTCGAGGGTGGAGGCGATCAGGCCGACCAGGTTGCGGTCGGTCTGGTAAAGTTTTTCCAGGATCTCCAGGATCAGCCCCAGATTGGCGTAGGCTTCGCCCCGCGTCCCGGGGAGGATACCGATCACCGTCGCCGCCGGCGGCAGGTCGAACTTCTCGCCGGTCACCGGGACGTAGTCCATGACCCAGTTGCCGAGAAAACGGGCGGGTAACCCTTGCTCAACGAGATAATCGGCCGTTTCCCGGTCCTGGACCACGATCTCCCGGCAGTACCGCCGCATTAGCCAGAGCTCCAGGGGCTGATAACCTTCGATCTTGACCGACTTGGGCCCGTCGACAAAAATGAGCGGGCGGCGGGCGAACAGGCCGCAGAGGGCGACGACGTAAGCGTCGCCGACGGCGACGACGAGGTCGGCGTCCCGCCCTGCGCGGCGGAGAATGCCGGCCTGTTTCCAGGTCAAGCCGAGCAGCCCGCCCAGCAGGTCCTTGAGGAGGAAGGAGGTCCCTTCCTTCGCAAAGCCGCCGCTCGGCAGGATCTTTTTCAAGCCGAGATTCTCGATCCCCTCCCGGTCGTAAGCTTGTCCCAGTCCGACCAGGGGGAGCGCTGCCAGTTCGCAATCCTTGAGCCCGGCGCCGATCGCCGCCGCGGCCAGGTCCTCGGCGTGGCCGTTGCTGACCAGCAAGACCCTTTGGCGCGTCCGGTAAGGGGGGAGGAGGTCGTTACGGACGGCTAACCAGAAGATCTGCCAGTAAGCGGCCAGTTTTTCCCGGTAGGCGGGGAGGAAGGACGGCAGTATGACTAGGAGGACGGACAGCGCCATAGTGGCCGCCAGAAGCCAGCGGTAAAATTGGTAAACCAGGTTGCCGTAATGCTTCCGGCAAAAATAGAGGCCGCCGCGGAACCCCTCGACGAAGAGCCGGCGGTCGAACTTATTTATAGTGAACCCGCCGTAGTGGACGACCTCCGCTTCGGGCAGAAAATAGATGTCCCAGCCGGCTTTTCTGATCCGGCGCCCCCAATCGAGGTCTTCGTTGCTGAAGAAAAAGTTCTCGTCGAGGCCGCCGACGATGTCGATCACTTCGCGGCGGACCATCAGGCAGGCGCCGATCACGTAATCGACCTTGACCGGTTCGGCGGACAGCCAAAAACGGCGGGCGAACAATCCCCCCTGGTGCTGCGGCGTCCCGTTGCGGTTCAGGAGTTTCGGCCCGCAGGCGCCGGCCTTGGGCGACTTGTCCAGGAACTTCAGCATCTGGTCGAAGGCGCCGTCGCGGACGACGGTGTCGGTATTGAGCAGAACGGCGTAACGGCCCTGGGAAACCTTGAGCCCCTGATTGTTGGCCGGGGCAAAGCCGAGGTTGGTCCGGTTCGCGATGATCCTGACCGCCGGGAACTGCCCCTTGACCAAAGCCAGTGAATCGTCGGTCGAGCCGTTGTCGACGAAAATGATCTCAAAGGTCGCCTGGCGGGTGGCGCTGTAGACGGAGTTGAGGCAGTCGGCCAGGAACTGGCGGCCGTTCCGGTTGACGATGATGACCGAGAGATCGATCATCGCCGGAACGGGTGGGCGAGCTTCCAGAGGGTCAAGTTGACCAGGTGCTGGAGATATTGCCTGGTCTCGCGCCAGCCCATTTTGCTTTCACCGGCCTCGCGCTCGCGGAAAACGATGGGGAATTCCACGACCTTGCCCTGATGGTTCCCCTTGACCATCAGCTCCAGGCCGACCTTGCAGCCGATCGGGTTGATCTGCGCCCCCTCGAGGATCTTTTTGTCGAGCATGAAGTAGCCGGCGGTCAGGTCGTTAACCGGGGTCAGGAAGCGGCCGAGCATCCGCGCCCCCCAGGAAAAGAATTTCCGGTACCAGATCCACTTGGAAGTGCCGCCCCCCTTGACGTGGCGGCTGCCGACGACCAGCAGCGCTTTCTGGTCCTTGATCAGGCGGTACATGTCGGGCAGCGTTTCAGGCGGATGGCTCAGGTCGCCGTCCATGATGCAGACGACCGGCGCCTGCGCCAGGCGGATCCCGTCGAGGATGGCCGGGCCGGGGCCTTCGCGCTTGGTCCGGATATAGACCCGGACCGGGAAAGTGGCGGCCAGGCTGTCGGCCAGCTGGGCGGTGCCGTCGGGCGAGCTGTCGTCGATGACGATGATCTCGCCCTTGATGTGGCGCTGCTTCAGCGCTTCGCTGACGCGCACGATCATCGTTTCGATGTTCTTTGCTTCGTTATAGGTCGGGATGCCGACGGACAGCTCCGGTTTGTTCATGGTTTATATTATATCATCAGCGGTAGACAAAAAGCTCCCCCTGTCTGGCGAACAGGCGGCCGAACGCCAGCGGGCGTTCGGCGGTAAAGAGAAAACCTTGCCGGGCGTTGAGAAAACCGCGCGCTTCCGCCTCGGTGCTGAGCATGACGACTGTCCGGCTGTTATAAAAGACGATGCCCGGGCGGTTGCCGACACTATAGGCGGCGATCCGTTCCGCCGGCCGGATAACGGCGGTGACCTTTTGGCCGAGCTCTTTTTCCCCCTTGAGCGGCTCGACCGCCGGCAGCGCCCAAAGGGTCAGGACCAGCGCGATGACAAAGACCATCGCCGGGATCGCCGCAAAGGCAAGGCGGTAAGCTTTCAGGAAAAAGAGCGTGATCGCGGCGGCGGAGCCGAGGAGGAGCGCCGCGGCCAGCGCCTGGAGCGGCGGGACCAGTGTCGCGTACTGCGCCGGGTACTGGTTATTGCCGACCATCATCACCCCGGCGAAGATCAGCGCGACGACAACGGCCAAGAACAGGTTCGCGATCAGGAAACCGCGCCGCTCCGTTCCCGGTTCCCGCAGTAATTTGTCCCAGGCGGCACCGACCATCAGGGCCAGGAACGGATAGAGCGGCAGGACGTAGTTCGGGATCTTGGTCTTGGCGACCGAAAAGACGATCAGGGCGGGGATGATAAAACAGAGCGCCAATAATTCAGGGTCGTTTTTCTTGGCCTGCCAGGTTTGCCAGAGGCCGAGCGGCAAAAGGTGCGACCACGGGGCGAAGCCGATCAGCAGCGCCGGGAAATAGTAGTACCAGGGGCCGGTATGGCCGGCGACCACCCCCTGAAACCGGGATAAAAACAAAAATCCAAGGGCAAAATTCAAAAATACTTGGCCGTGGATCAGATATTCCGCGATATACCACGGCAGGCCGATCACGGCGACGATCAAAATGCCCGGGATGATCGCCAATCCTTTGATCTTGACCAGCTCTTTTTTGAACAACAGGAAAAGAAAGATCGCGCAGCCGGGGAGGGCGACGGCCAGTAGCCCTTTGATCAAGACCCCCAAAGCCAGGGGGAAATACATTAAAACATAATAACGTCGGTCGTTGGTCTGATAACCGGCCAGGAAAAGAAAAAGGGCGCTAAAGAGAAAAAGGGTCAGCACGACGTCCAGCTCGGCGATCCGGGACTGGACCAGGAACTGGAACGCGGTCATCACCACGACGCCGGAGAGGAAGCCGGCCCGCTCATTATAGAAACGCTGGCCGAAGGCGTAGGTTGCCAGCACGGTCAGGACGCCGGCCAGCGCCGCCCAAAAGCGCATCGCCCATTCGTTGAAGCCGACCAGCCGGGAAAGCAGGGCGGCCAGCCAATAGTAGAGCGGCGGTTTGTCGAAAATGACCTGGCCGTTGTAATGCAGCGTCAGCCAATCGTTCATTTGTAAAATGTTCTTGGTGAACTCGCCGTAGGTCGTCTCCGCCGCGTCGTAGAGCGAAAAGGCGCCGAGCCGGAAGAAATAGAGCGCCGCGGCCAGCAGGCAGAGGAGGATGGCGTTCTTTTTCATCGGTTCTCGTCCATGATCCCGCTGATCTCGTCCTTATTGAGGAAGAGCGCCCACTGGTCGGGGTAAGCGCGGACGAACTCGTCGAACGAGCGGCGGACGTGCTCCCGCATCGCCTCGCGGTTGCCGGCGGTGATCCGGAAAGGGGGCTCGAGCTTGACCACCAGCCGCCCGTTTTCCCGCCGGCAGGTGCAGATCATCAGCGTCGCCGCGGAGCGTTGCGCCAGCGTCAGCCAGCCGGTCGCCGCCGGCATTTTTTTGCCGAGGAAAACGATCGTTTCGTTGCGGCTTTCCCGGGCGCCGGTGTCGATCAGCAGGCCGACGATCTCGTTAGCCGCCAGGCGGGCGAGCGATTCGCGGTACATGTCGGCGGTCTCGACATTGATCAGCCGGCAGCCGGTCGCCGTTCGGCTCCGGTTGATGAACTGGAAAAGCCGGTCGCCGGGCGGCGCTTTCATCACCGCGTTAAGATGGTACCCCAGCTGCGGCAGCAGGACCTGCATGAACTCGTAGTTGCCGGTGTGCATCGTCAGGAGCAGGACCCCTTTGCCGTCGGCCAGGGCGAGGTCCAGATTCTCCCGGCCTTCCAGCCGGCCGAGCAGCCGAAAATGCTCCGCGCGGAAAAAAGGGAAACAGAGCACTTCCATGATCGAGCGGCTGACGTTGTCCAGCAGCTTGTCGGCCAGCGCGTCGGCGTCGGCTTCCGGGAAAAAGCAGCGGTAATTGGCGCTGACGATCCGGCGGAGCGGGGTCAGCCGGGCGATCCAAAAAAGTCCTTTGGCCTTCAGGCGGATGAACCCGAGCGCGAGGCGCGGCGGCAGCCGGAAGATCAGGCCGCAGCACGCTTGGCTAAAAGAGAGTAAGGCGATCATCCTTTGTTCTGGAGCTGCAGTTCGTATAATTTCTGGTACAGGCCGCCCTTGGCCAGCAGCTCGCGGTGGTTCCCCTGTTCGACGATCCGCCCGCCGTCGAGGACGATGACCCGGTCAACGTGTTCGACGGTGTAAAGGCGGTGGGCGATGATGAAGGTCGTCCGTCCCTTCATCAGTTTGTCCAGGGCTTCGCGGATCAGCGCTTCGGTCTCGGCGTCGAGCGACGAGGTCGCCTCGTCCAGGATCAGGATCTTCGGGTCGCGCAGGACCGCCCGGGCGATGGCGATCCGCTGTTTTTCGCCGCCCGACAACTTGGCGCCGCGCTCGCCGACCTCGGTCAGGTAGCCGTTGGGGAGGGCGCTGATGAACTGGTGGGCGTTCGCGGCCTTGGCCGCCGCCTGGATCTGATCGCAGGTCGCGTCCGGTTTGCCGTAGGCGATATTGTCTTCGATCGTCCCCCGGAAAAGGGCGATCTCCTGCGGCACGATGGCGATCTTCTTGCGGAGCGATTCGCTGGTCACGTCCCGGAGGTCGACGCCGTCGATCAGGATCCGGCCGGCGCGCGGGTCGTAAAAACGGGGAAGCAGATTGACCAGGGTGCTTTTGCCGGAGCCGGTCCGGCCGACGAGCGCCAGCGCTTCGCCCGCTTTGACGTCGAGGTCGATATGGTTCAGGACCGGTTCCCGGTCGTAAGCGAAAGTGACGTGCTGGAACTCGATCCGGCCGACGATCTCCCGCAGCGGCTGGGCGCCGGGCCGGTCGGCCACGCTCGGCACGGTGTCGATGATCTCGAAGATCCGTTTGCTCGACGCGAGCCCCTGCTGGATAACGGCGAACGCCTTGCTCAGCGTGCTCCCCGGGTCGGTCATGATGCCGAGGGCGGTGGCGAACGAGATCAGCTGCGGCAGGGTCAACTGGCCGTTGATGATCTGCAGGCCGCCGAGCCAGACGATGCCGACGGCGGCGGTCGCCTGGAGCAGGGCGATGACCGGGCTCTGGGTCGAAAGGATCTGGACGGCGCCCATGGTGATCTTGAGCGCCTTGGCGTTCTCCGCGCGGAATTTTTCCGTCTCGGCCTTTTCCATCGTGAACGCCTTGACGACGCGGATCTGGGAGACCGTTTCCTGGACGTGGGCGGTGATGTCGGCCGTTTTTTGCTGGACCCGCTCGCTGATCTGGCGCAGGCCGGAAGCGAACCAGCGCATCAGCTGGACGATCAGGGGGAAAGCGACCAGCATCAGCAGCGACAGCTGCCAGTTCAGGACAAAGATGTAGACCAGCAGGCCGATCAGCAGCAGGCTTTGCGGGATGATCGCCGTAAAACTGGTCAGGATCGTCAGCTGGAGGTTGGCGATATCGTTCATCATCCGGGAAAGCAGCTCGCCGGTATGCCAGCGACCGTAGAAATCGAGGGAGAGTTCCTGCAGGTGTTCGTAGAGGCGGACCCGCAGGTCGACGATCACCCGGTTGGAGACCAGGTAGGAGAGGTATTCCTGCCCGTAGGTGAACAACCCTTTCAGGACGTACAGGCCGATGACGCCGAGCACGGCCAGGTTGAGCGAACCGAGGTTTTTATCGCCGATCGCCTGGAAAGCGTAGCCGGCCAGCGGGGCGAGGAGCAGGGTGGTGGCGGTGACCAGGATGGTGCAGAACCAGGTGACGACGATCTGCGGCAGGTAAGGCCGCAGGTACTTGAACAGCCGGTTATATTCCCCCACAGATCTCCTCCACGATCTTTTTGGCCGCGCCCGGTTTGCCCAGAGCGGCGGTCAGTTCCAGCGACATCCGTTCCCGGGCGGCGCGGTCGCGCAGCAGTTCGTCGACCTTCATGGCGACCCCGAGCGGTTCGATCTCGCCGCGGATCTCCGGGGCGATCTCGCGCCCCGCTTTCTGGTTCGGCAGGGCGAAGAACTGGGTCTTTTTCACAATTAGATTTGCGACCCAGCGCTTGAACGGCTTCCCCATGACCGGCAGCTTGCCGAGCAGGTCCGCCAGCCCTTCCATGGGGATGACTTCCGGGTGATTGAGCGGGAAAACGATGATCTGCGGGATGCCGCGGGCGGCGATCTTGGCGGTGTTGGTCCCCGGGATCGTTACGACGAGCTCGGAATTGTGGATGTCCTCGAAGTGGACCGTTTTCGCGCCGGGGATCGCGTGCGCCCGGATGAACGGCGAGCTGACGATCTGGAACTTGACCGCCGGGTTTTCCGCCCGGATCAGCTCCATTACCTGTTTGTAGAACGGGGTCATGTAGTCGATCTCCCATTTGCGGCTGCCCGGCATGAAGGTGACAACGTTCTTTTCCGGCGCCCATCTTTTCAGCTCGGCGATCGAGTCGACCATCAGGTTGCCGACCAGGGAGACCTTGCCCCGGGGAGCCTGCCGGGTGAACTTCTTGAGGGCGGCCTCGTCCGGGACATAGAACCGCCGGAAAAAATTCTTCCAGGCGATCCGCTCGTTGAGGTAGGCGTAAGCCGGGTAGTTCAGTTTTTTGGCGATGAGCATGGCGTGGAGCAGGTCGCCGCCGAGGAACAGGACGACGCCCTGCGGCGCGAACTTCACTTTGGGCTGGTGGTTCATGATCGCCCAGTTGCGGTATTCCCCGGCGGTGATGATCTCGGATATCCCCTTGATCTGCCGGCTGAACTCGACCTCCACGCCGCTGGTGTACTGGCAGGGGGTCAGGACCAGGATGATCCGGCAGCCGGGCCGCTGCGCCAGTTCGGCCACGATCGGCCGGACCAGCGCGGAGAGTTCACCGGGGCTATTGGCGACGAGGACGATGTCTTTGTTCATAAAGGTCGGTCTTACTTCAATTCGGTCACGGCGCCGGTCGGGACCCGGGCGCCGTCGGCCAGGACCAGGATCGCGCCGGATGACCCGTCGGTGAAGGCGACGCTGCTCACCACGCCGCTTTTTTGCGCGGCCGAGTCGGCCGTATAATAAGAGACGGTCCGGCCGATCAGCGGGGAAGTTTCCTCCATGGCGGCAAGCCGTTTCAGGTTGAGGGTCGTTTGCTGCTCGGCCAGGCTGTTCAGGGTGGAATCCTGTTCGCCCAGGAAGGACGTCGAATCGGCCGAGCCGGATTGATCGTCGCTGCTGGCGGTCAGAATATCCAGCATCTTGCTGAAATTCTGTTCGTTCTGGATCAGGAGAGAATCGACATTGGTGCCGGTGGCGGTCGAATCGGTGGCGTTCAGCGCCGCCGCGCTGTTAAGTTTGGCGTTCTTGAGCGCCTCGATCCGGGCGGAGACCGCGGTCAGATTGGAAAGACCGTCCAGGGTGCTTGACATGGCCTTATTTCCCGGCGGAGCGCCACCGCTTCAGTGTCGGCAGGGTGTTTTGGGCCAGGAGACGGGCGTTCTCCGGCGGGATATTCACTTCTTTGGCCCGGGCGATCATTTTTTCGATCTTCTGTTCCATGGTGATCCCCTCATCGGTGAATTTCCCCCCGGCATAGCAGAAATGGCAATAATCCCGGCTCCGGCTCCCGTCGGCGTTGGTCCCGCGGTCCTCATCTTTTCTCAGCGGCATGCTGCAGCTTTGGCAAATGTCCATTGGCAACTCCTTTGAACCCTTATTATACCATTAATCGAGGGGGAATATCTCTTGAAAAACGTCCGGTGAGCCCGGCCCGCTGATCGGCCCGGCAAAGCGGACTAGCCCGTGCGGCGGATCGTTGTCGAGCCAGTAGTTGACGTTGGGGATCACCGCGCTGATCAGGCCCAGGTCCGGCTTAAGCTCAACGCGCCGGGCTTGCAGGGCTTTCCCCTTGACCGTTACGGTTTCCGGCTGATCGGTCAGTTTCAGCAAAAAACCGAATGTTTGCCCGTTGGGGAGGAGCGTTTTCACCTTCTCTTCCCGGACGCCTCTGGCCGGCAGTGATGGGAGATAAAGATCGAGGTCCATGACCGCTACCAGCGCCGGTTCAAGGGGGACGGTCTTGCCGACCTTGTCTTTTCTGACATAGTCGTTGTAGTCCACCCGAACGGACCGGCTGGGCCAGTCAAATCTCAGGTCGTAATCGGTCCACGGCTTGCCGTCACTCTTGGTTTCTCCTTTGAGCGAGTAGCTGGTTATCTTTCCCTCGGCCAGCAGGAAGTAGCGGACCAGGGTGCTGGTGAACGGTTTCCCTTGCATGGTGCCGGACGACCGGCTGGTCATGACCAGGTAGGTTTTTCCCTGATAGGCCAATTTCTCGAATTTGGTGGTTGACTGGCCAAAGAGGGAACCGTCTTTCTTGAGCCGGGTTTCGGCGGCGTAGCGCCGGCCGATCATTTCGGCCGGGAAGGCGAACTGGTAGAGGGCAAAGGCCGGCAGGCAGAAAACCAGAACAGCGACGGCAATAACGATCGGCTTTTTCATGGCTTAATGGTGCTCGATCCGGTGCATGATCACGTCGGCCGCCAGCTTTAAGCCCATAAATAAGAGGAGGGGGGAATAAGCGGCCAGGGTGGGTGAGCTGAACATTTCGCCGACTACCGCTCCCAGGATGATCGTCAGGTGCATCGGGATGATTCGCGCGTAGGGGAACATCATCAGCCGGGAAGCGTCGGCCTTGGCCGCGTCCTTTTCCCGGTTATAGAAAAAAGAGAACCCGTGGTTGGCGATAAACATCACCGAGACCCCGAGGACCGACCACCAGTTGATCGCGGCCGCGCCCGGAAAGACCTCGCTGCCGGCGAAGGTGAAGACCAGCAGGAAGATCGCGTAGATGAAGTGAAAGAAGCCGTAGTGGAGGGCGAAAAAAGCCGCGTTGGCCCAATTGGTCTGCAGGGTGACCGACTGCT
Organism: Candidatus Margulisiibacteriota bacterium; assembly: GCA_041650855.1. NCBI lineage: Bacteria > Bacillati > Candidatus Margulisiibacteriota > Candidatus Margulisiibacteriota bacterium. Next base: position 103,575 of record JBAZKJ010000001.1, on the reverse strand, counting down.
TGTTGATCGTGACGTGGACGGGAAAGGGGGAACTGGCCGTCAGCAAACGGAAAAAATTGAAGACGCCGATCGTGACGCTCTGCGCCCAGTAGATCCACATCAGCTCCAGCAGGCTCCAATTGAACTTGAGCGCCAGCAGAATGGTCAGCAAATTGACGGCGATCAGCGACCAGATTGTCGGGTCGTTGTCGCGCTGGAGAAACGGGGCGCTTTTCATGGGGATATTATAGCACTCCGCCGTTGCTGGCGCCGGGCGGAGGCTTTGGGCGAAGAATTTAGCCGAGATCGAGGTGTTTGAGCAGATTGACGACCGAAAGGCCGTAAAGCAGATCTTCTTGGACGCGCGGCTTTTCGAGCAACAGAATGGCTAGGGCGTCGCTTTCATGGGCGTTGAAACGGAACCGGCGGAAATGATCGCGGTAGACGTTGGCGGCCGCTTCAATGATCTTATCGCCGTTCAGGCAGTCGTTCAAGATCGCGTCGGCGATCGCCTGCATCGGCGTTTGGCTGCTAAGCCGGGCGCAAAAAGCGGTCGCCCGGACGACCGGGTTCTGGCTGCCGAGAAAATATTGCCGGCCGATCCCCTTATTGATCAGTTTGGTCCGGGCGGTAAGCGACAGGCGCGTCAGGGCGCTCTTGATACCCATACGGATGTATATCGGCAGATTTGGCGGATTATTTCAGGCCAGTTATTATTTAAGCGAGCGGCGGAAGCGGGAAGTCGCACAATTTGACCGCCCGGAGGCCCACTCCTTTGCGCGGATCGACCAGGGGGGTGAATTCCCGATAAACGGCGCCGTGCTCCGCGCGATACGCGTCCAGCCGGGTGATCAGCTCCTCGTGCCGGAAATTGAAGAGGCCGCGGGCGCACTCGGCGCTGAGAAAATAGGCCAAGACCGTTCCCTGCGGCGCCGCGACCCGGATCGCTTCGTCGAGCGCCCGGAGCGGATCAATGATCCCTTTCAGGCTGGGGCGGGCGATGACATAAGCGAACGTGTTGTCGGGGAACGGCAGGGCTTCCAGCGCGCCCGGGACGACACCGACCGTTTTGGCCCAGGGTTCCAGCGGCAGGTCGTATTGCGGCAGGAGGGCGGAATCGACGCAGACGACGTCAAGCGACTTGCCGTAGAGATGCTGGAACTGGCGTTCGGCGACCGCGAAGCCGGGCTTGATGAACAGCGCTTTGCCCCGCGGCTTGCCGGGCGGGACATCCAGACTGGCCAGGTCGACCCCGAACTCGCGGGAATAAAGCGCCAGGTCCTGCCGGGCGCCCGCTTGGAGCAACAATTGCGGATCGTCGCGGTAAGTCCGGGCTAACCGCTCGTACGAGTGGACGCAGCGGAGCTCGATCTCGTCGCGATCGGGGACGCTGGCCGGTAGGTTGACCCGCAAATGGGTGACCAGGTGGCGGGTCCCCCGGGTGGTCGGTAATATTCTGGGTAACGGCATGATGCTCATGTTGGCCGGTTATATTTCCGGCCGATCGGCGGTAAATTTCAGGGGATTAACCGAGGCGGAGGAGGCGTACCAGCCAGGAACGTTCCAGTTTGACCGCGTCGTATTCGCACAGTTCGTGGCAGCAGAAACAGCTGATGCAGTTTTTCTGGTCGATCCAGACGACCTTGGCCGCCTGGTCGTGGATAATGGTATTGGCCGGGCAGTTATGGAAACAGGCCAGGCACTGGACGCATTTAGCCTGGTCGATGGCCGGATAAATGGTCAATTGCCGGACGATCGGCCCGGCCAGGTTGACGATGAAATCGGGAAGCCAGTTGACCAGCCCCTGAACGTTGAAAGCTTTTTTCCAGTCCGCCTGCCGGAATTCGTCCAGCCGCGGACCGACCACCTCGATCTTGGCCAGGTCCATTTCCCCCAGCTTGCGCCGGGCGGCGACCGTGGTGGTAAAGATCTCCGCCGGTTTATAACCGATCAGGTCGGAGCAGACGGCGTCGAGCGCCACCGCGTCGGCCGCAGCGAGGAGCGCGCCGAATTTCCGCGGCGAGCCGTTCGACGGGCCCGGTCCCTCCATGCCGACCACCGCGTCCATGATATTGAGCGCCGGCCTGACCGCCTGGAAGACGTCGACGATCGACTCGGCGAAATCGCGGGGGCGGGGATGGGCGGCGTGGAAGCTGGTCTTGTTGAACCCGGGGACGACGCCGAACATGTTCTTGATCGCGCCGGTGTACTGGGTCAGGTTGTGGGTCTTGAGTTTCGGCAGGTTGATGATGACGTCGGCTTCGAGCGCCGGTTTGGCGATCATCAGCGTCGGCAGCCGCTTGTTCCCGCTCGGGCTCGGCACCGCCACAACTCCCTGTTGCTGGAAGTAGATCAGGATCCCGCCCGCTTCTTTCACCGCCTGTTTGATCCCGGTCTGTTCCATGGTGTGCGGCACGTTGCTGTGGGCGTTGCCGGGGCTGTCGCCGACCAGCGCGATCCCGCCCGCTTTTTTGACCTCCCTGATGACCGCGGCGATCAGGGCGGGGTGGGTCGTCACGGCGTCGTCCGGTGCTTTGCCGAGGAGGGCGTTCGGTTTGATCAGGACTTTTTGGCCCGGTTTAACAAAAGCTTGAATGCCGCCGAGGGGAGCGAGGAGTTGGCCGAGATCGATTTGGCGATAATCGGGACAGCGGGTGATCGAGACTCTAGTAGCCAAGGGCTTTGGCGACTGCTGCGGCTTTACAGGGGATGAACGCCGGCTTTTCGCCGAACATGATGGCGTTGTCGGGGTCCTTGAGGCCGTGACCGGTCAGGATGCAGACGACGGTCGAGCCATCGGGGATCTTGCCGGCTTTGACGAGCTTGAGCACGCCGGCGATCGAGGCGGCGGAGGCCGGTTCGCAGAAAACCCCTTCCGACCGGGCAACAAGCTGATACGCGGCAACGATCTCGCTGTCGGTGACGATCGAAATTGAACCGCCCGATTGTTCGGCCGCTTCGACCGCGGTCTTCCAGCTGGCCGGATTGCCGATCCGGATGGCGGTGGCCAGCGTTTCCGGTTTCTCGATCGGGTGGCCGCGGACGATCGGGGCAGCCCCTTCGGCCTGGAAACCGATCATCTTCGGCAGGGTGGAGATCTTCTTGGCGCCGTAATACTCTTTGTACCCTTTCCAGTAGGCGGTGATGTTGCCGGCGTTGCCGACCGGAATGGCGTGATAATCGGGCACGGCTTCCAGCTGGTTGACGATCTCAAAGGCGCCGGTCTTTTGCCCCTCGATCCGGAACGGGTTGATCGAATTGACGATCTCGACCGGGTATTTGTCGCCGAGCTCGCGGACCAGGTCGAGCGCCTGGTCGAAATTGCCGTCCACCTCAAAAACTTTGGCGCCGTGCATGATCGCCTGCGATAATTTGCCGAGGGCGATCTTCCCCTTGGGGATAATAACGATACAGTCCATCCCGGCCCGGGCGGCGTAAGCTGAAGCCGAAGCCGAAGTATTGCCGGTCGAGGCGCAGATCACCGCTTTGCAGCCGCGCTCTTTCGCCTTGCTGATCGCCATGGTCATGCCGCGGTCCTTGAACGAGCCGGTCGGGTTCGCTCCCTCATATTTTAGATAGACCTGGCAGCGGGTCAGTTCGGAGAGCTTGTGGGCCTTGAGCAGGGGGGTGTTGCCTTCGCAGAAGGTAATGACCGGTGTCTCGTCGGTCACCGGCAGGTAGTCGCGATATTCTTCGATCACGCCGCGCCACTGCATAACGCTGAAATTATAGCATAAATTTGCCGATAATAAGAAGGGCAGAATGATGGTAAACGCGACAATGAATACCAGGGTGAGCGGGCAGAGAGCGCTGCGGCGGCTGTTTTACCAGCGGCTGCAGGCGATCGCGCCGCAAACCGCGGTCAAACCGAGCTGGCACGGGCTAAATGCTTTCTTCCGGCTCAACACGCGGTTGCAGCCGGCGCACGAAAGCGTCAGGAAGATCGCGCTGCTCCCCGACGCGGAATTCCAGCCGAAAGAGGTGGAAGTCGGCCTGATGACCGCGGCAGAGCTGCGCGCCGGTTTTGCAGAATGGCAGAAAACCGCTGGATATACGCTGCAAAACCCGCTCGACCGGGCTCAAGAATCGGCCGAACGGATCCTGAACTTTGATCTGGCGGGTAAACTTGAATGGTACGCCGGCCGGACCCTGGCGGTCAGGGATTACGAGACGATGCGGATCGAGGCCTACGGCATTTTTCACGAGCCGACCAACCTCTGGTTGATGGAAAACGCTCCCTGGAACCAGGCGGCGGAAACTCGGTCGACCTACGGTTCCGCTTCGCTCCTCTGGGAAGTCCTTTTTGAGAACGCCATTGCCGGCGCCCGGCCGAACCTGTACCGGTCGACCGAGCAGCTCAAGATCTTCGGTGCGACCCAGACCGACGATACGGTCCGGCGGTTAAGCTTGTTATTCCTGCAGCCGTGGAAAGTGGGGCAGTATCCGAACGGCGAAAATATCGTCTTCGGCCTGTTCCATCTCCAGCTGTTCCGCAGCCTGGTCCTGCAGGAAAACCCGAGCCTGGCGCAGACGGCGAAAGATCTGGTAATACCGGAAGGAGTACTTGCCCCGTTCGTCCGGCAAACCGCCGATCTTTACCAACGCTATAGATTGGGCTAACGGCCTTCCTCTATGTTATAATCAGTCCGTATGAAACGGACGCACGGCTGCGGCGAGATCAAAACCAAGGATGAAGGGACGAAGGTCGAACTTTTGGGCTGGGTCCACCGGCGGCGCGACCACGGCGGGCTCATTTTCATCGACCTGCGCGACCGCTCCGGCCTGGTCCAGGTCGTCTTTAGCAGCAAGGACGCGGAACTGCACGTCAAGGCCCAGGACCTCCGCTCGGAATACGTGATCGAGGTCAAGGGGACGGTCGTCAAGCGCTCCCCGGAAACCGTTAATAAAGACCTGCCGACCGGCCAGATCGAGATCATGGCCTCTTACCTCGAGATCCTGAACACCGCCAAGACCCCGCCATTTGAGATCGCCGATCCGCGGACCGAACCGGACGAGACCGTCCGCCTTAAATACCGCTACATCGACCTGCGTAAACAGCAGATGCGCGAGAACCTGGTCTTTCGCCACAAAGTGATCAAGGCGATGTCCGATTACCTCGACCAGCAAGGGTTCCTGGAGATCGAAACGCCGTTCCTCGGCAAGTCAACGCCGGAAGGGGCGCGCGATTACCTGGTCCCGAGCCGCGTCAACCCCGGCAAGTATTACGCCCTGCCGCAATCGCCGCAGCTTTACAAGCAGATCCTGATGGTCGCCGGGCTGGAAAAATATTTCCAGGTCGCCCGCTGTTTCCGCGACGAGGACCTGCGGGCCGACCGCCAGCCGGAGTTCACCCAGCTTGATCTGGAGATGTCTTTTGTGGAAGAGAACGACGTCATTGCCCTGATCGAAGGGCTGCTCAAGCATTCGCTCGACGCGCTGGAAAAGGACATTGATCTTTTCCGCGGCAAGAATATCCCGAAGATCAGCCTGCCGTTCCCCCGGTTAACCTGGAACGAGGCGATCAGCCGCTACGGCGTGGATAAGCCGGATACCCGGTTCGGTCTGGAACTGGTCGATGTTTCCGATCTGGTCAAAGAGACCGAGTTCAAGGTCTTCCGCGAAACGGTCGCCAAGGGCGGCCTGGTCAAAGGGATCAATATCAAGGGGGGCGAAAAGCTTTCCCGTTCCGACCTGGATCACCTGGAAGCGACCGCCAAAGGGCTCGGCGCCAAAGGGATGGCCTGGATCGCACTGTCCGCCGGCGGAATGAAGTCGCCGATCATCAAGTTCCTGAAACCGGCCGAGGTTGACGCGATCGTTGCGCGCCTGAAAGGGGAGACCGGCGACGTGCTGATCTTCTGCGCCGATACTTTTAAGGTCGTCCACGCCGTTCTCGGCGAGTTGCGGCTCGAACTGGGGCAAAAACTGGACCTGATCGACAAGAACAAGTTCCATTTCCTCTGGGTCACCGATTTTCCGCTTTTTGAGTACAGCGAGACCGAGAAGCGCTGGGTCGCGAACCACCATCCGTTCACCGCGCCGCACGGCCGCTGGGACGATCTGGCGGAGCGGTTCCAGCAAGATCCGGGAGCGCTCCGGGCGCAGGCCTACGATATCATCCTGAACGGGACCGAGATCGGCGGCGGCTCGATCAGGATCCACCAGTCGGCGGTGCAAAACACTATTTTCCAGATCATCCGGTTGACCGAAGAGGAGACCAAGCGCCGCTTCGGTTATTTCCTGGAAGCGCTGGAGTACGGCGCGCCGCCGCACGGTGGTATCGCCCTGGGGTTGGATCGCTTAGTGATGCTGCTGGCGGGGATGGACTCGATCCGCGACGTGATCGCCTTCCCCAAGACCCAGTCGGCCATGTGTCCTTTGACCGGGGGGCCCGACGTGGTCGATCCGCATCAGCTCAAAGAGCTGCATATCAAGAACGTTCTTTAACGCCGCGACGCTCTCTTCAGCTTTTTATTGTTTTTCGACGTTTTCTTGGCCGGGACCTTTTTCTTGCTCTTGGCCGGCGCTTTTTTGAGCGCCGGTTTAACCGGCTGCAGAATTATTGCCGGCACGACCGGAGCGGGGGCAATGACCGGTGCCGGCGTGACCGGCGGCGGAGCGGCGACCGGGATGGCCGGCGCGGCCGAGGTTGGCGCGACAGCGGGGAGGAAGGCGAGAGTGAAGTAGTGCGTCGAGTTAGCCGCCAGCGCGCCGTCCATTAGATAGGCGTAATCGAAATTGATCCCCTTGAGCGCGAAACCGAGGCCGGCCATCAGGTTCAGCGCGGCCGAGGAATTACCGGTCGGGATCCGCTCGAGCCCGCCACGGACCGCGAGGAGCGGCGACGGTTTCCATTCGGCGCCGGCGTGGAACGCCAGCGGGGTCAGGTCGGCGTCGGCCGCCAGGGTGAAGTCTGCGCCGGCCTTATAATTCAAGCCCCCCTTGAGGCCGAACGCCAGGCTTTCATTCGCGCCGGTCCCCCAGTTAAGGCTGCCGACGACGTTTTGCGCCGCCAGGCCGAGGTTGAGCTCCTCCCGCGGATTAAAAAGAACGCCGAGTTCGAGACTGTAGCCGTTGCCGCTCCCCTGGCTGCCGAAGCTCTTGCTCACGACCTTGAGCGAACTGCCGGCGGCCAGCGCCGGGTTGAGCGCCTTGCCGTAGGCCAGGGTGATCGTCGAGTTGCCGTAATCGAAAGTGGTGCCGGTCGGCACGACGCGGCCGGTCGCGTCCAAACTGGTCACCGCCAGGCCCGTTGAGCTTCCGCCCAGGTAGGCGAGTCCCACGGTCCCGCCTAGCAGATTCTTGGCGCCGCCGAGCAGCTGGTAGTTCATCTCCCCCTCGAGCAGGGAAGTGTACATGGAAGTCACGCCCCAGTTATTGAGCGCCGCGGCGTTGGCCGGATTGATGAAGAGCGAATTGATGTTGCCGGGGTCTGCCGCCGAAACCCGGCCCATGGCCAGGGACCTGGCTCCCACCGCTATCCGGCTCGGGTCGACCGAGGTGTTTGCCGCCATTGCCGTTACGGTCAATAGGACCGAAAGGAGCAGGACGATCAGGCATCTCATTTGAGCACCGCGATCTTGGTCTTGCCGACCGGTTTGCCGCCCGAAACAACGCGGAGGAAATAGATATCGTTGCCGACGACGCCGCCGAAGTCGGACTTGCCGTCCCAGGCAACTTCGTTATAACCGGTCAACCCGCCTATCGAGCCTCCGGGGTAATCCCGCTTATAGAGCAATTCGCCGACCGAGTTGAAAATATAGAGCGAAGTATCGGCGTCGCGATTCAACTGGTAGGCGATCCGGGCGCTGCCGGCCGCGGGATTGTAAGGATTGGGATAACAGTAGACCGCGACCGCTTTCAAGTCGCCGCTGTCGACCTTGAGGGTCAGGGAGAGCGTGGTCGAATTGCCGGCGTTATCGGCCGCGTGCAGGACGAGCGGATGAGCGCCGTCGGCGGAGAGGGCAAGCTTGTAGATCAGGAGCTTGGAATCGGCGTCGTACGAGGAGCCGCCGGAGAGAGCGGCAAAACTGGTGGCGGCGCCGTCGACCTCGAGCGAGCTGGCGATCAGGTCGAGCCCGGCATCGCTGGAGACGACGGCGGTCAGCGTGCCGTTATTTTTCACGTAATCGTTATTAAGCACCGGGGTGCCGTCGACCCGCAGGTCGCTGACCATTGGCGGGTTGGTGCCGACGGTGACGATGATGACCCCGGTCCCGGCGATCGTGGTGTAGCCGGGGCTGGCCGCTGTGCCGGCCGCCGGGCTGCCGATCACCGCGATGCCGGTGTAGCTGCCGGACGAGCCCGCGCCGCCACCGGCGCTGATGCCGGACAATTCCGCAGAATAACCGGCCGCGGCGCCTGCCAGCAACTGGCAGCCGAGCAGGAAAGAGAAAACGCGCCGGCAAGTCATGCCCGATATCGTAGCAATTACGCCCGGCACTTGCAACTTGGAGATGATGTGATAAAATAAACGAGCCCTGCTTAACGCGGGGTCTTTTTGTGACCCGCCGCAGGCGGATAAATATGACAGTTACAGTTATTGTCGGTACTCAATGGGGCGATGAAGGAAAGGGGAAGATCACCGATCTTCTGGCCCGCGACATGGACATGGTCGTCCGCTATCAGGGGGGGAACAACGCCGGCCATACGGTCGTGATCAAGGACGAGACCTTTAAGCTCCACCTGATCCCCTCGGGGATCTTTTACCCGGGGGTTACTTGCGTGATCGGCAACGGCGTGGTGATCGACCCGGCCGTGCTGGTCCAGGAGGTCGCCGGGCTGCGCAACCGCGGTTTCGCCTGCGGCAACCTCAAGGTCTCTTCCCAGGCCCACGTTATTTTTCCGTACCACCGTGACCTGGACGCCGCCCAGGAGCAGAAGCACGAGGCCGGCCGGATCGGCACGACCAACCGGGGGATCGGCCCCTGTTACGTCGACAAGTTCAACCGGCGCGGCATTCGGGTCTGGGATTTCCAGAACCCCGACGTCCTGCGCCAGAAGCTGGAATGGAACATCAAGGAAAAATCGTTCCTCCTGAACAACTTTTACGATTATAAGGTCGATTACAACGCCGACCAGATCATCAAGGACTATTTCGCCCTCTACGAGCAGTTCCGGGAACTGGTCGTGGAGGAATCGACGGTGGTGATCGGCGAAGCGATCGACCGGAACAAACGGATATTGATGGAAGGGGCGCAGGGGACGATGCTCGACGTCGACCACGGCACTTATCCGTACGTCACTTCGTCCAACCCGATCGCCGGCGGCGCCTGCAGCGGCGCCGGTTTCGGCCCGGTGGAGATCGACGAAGTGATCGGTGTTGCCAAAGCATACTTTACCCGGGTTGGCGGCGGTCCGTTCCCGACCGAGATCGAGGGGGGGATGGGGGACCAGTTGCGCGAACGGGGCGGGGAATACGGGACGACGACCGGCCGGCCGCGGCGCTGCGGCTGGTTCGACGGCGTCGTCATGCGCCACGCGGCTAAGGTGAACGGCATTACCCAGCTGGCCATTACCAAGCTCGACGTGCTCGATGCGCTGGAAAAGATCGACGTTTGCGTCGCCTACGAGTGCGACGGCAAAAAGGTCCGGGACTTTCCGACCGACATCCGGCGGCTGGAGAAATGCCGCCCCGTTTACGAAACACTGCCGGGCTGGAAACAGGATATCACCAAGATCACCGATTTTGCCCAGCTGCCGGCCAACGCGAAGAAATACCTTGATAAATTGTCCGAGTTGTCCGAGGCCAAAGTTTCGCTGATCTCGGTCGGGGCCGAGCGCGGCCAGATCATTAAACTGTAAAACCTGCAATTTTCCCCGCTTTTTACCGATATATAACCAAATGGGCATTAGCGCCGTAAAAGATCGCATTAAATACTATGCCGCCCGCCTGACCGGTAAGGTCATGCGGCTGGACGCGGGAAAACCGTGGCCCCGGGGGCTTAAGATCGGGCCGTTGACCTACGGGGAGTGGGATACGGCCCTGGAGAATATTTTCGCGATTGTTAAAACACGCTCGGCGCTCGTGATCTCCTATGAAATTGCCCGATTGGATGACTTGCTGACTTTCACCTATCAGAAAGCGCTCGAGCGGGGGATGCAGGTTGAGAACGCCAAGATCGATTTTTACCACTATAAGCCCCGGCTCGACCGGCGCTGGCATCCGACCACGGAATTGCTGCCGACGTTGAACCGCAAAGCCGCGGAAAAGCTTGGACTGGCCAGCGACGGGGAATACAGGACGCTGCGGAAATATGCCGGCTTATTCATTAATTTACGGATCGCAGAAGCGCTTCGTAACCAGGGGGAAACTCTCAGCCCCGATCATTTGCAGGCCTTGAACGACCAGTGCGAATACGCCGGGGTTATTTTCCGCATAAAGATCTGAAATATCCTCCGCTTTTTGCCGATAATATAATAGAGATGCCATGAGCGCCATTAGACCGACCATTACATTGCCTCTTTTCCATTTAGCCTCGGTAGCGGTTGCTCCGACCCGCTATCGTCAGGGTTACTACCGGCTGCCGCCGGAGATCGCCGCGCTCAGGCAGCCGAAGAACCAGGTTGCCAATTTGTCCCCGGTGCTCCGTTCCGCCTTCGAGCAGGGCGGATCGGTCAATAAGGATTTCCCTCTTCCCGGCCGCTACTTTTTTATTAGATTACCGTCGGGCGCAATGACGATCGACGGGACGCCATGCGACCGGGCACTTTACGAGATCTACCGGGAGTGGCGCGCCGCCGAGGGGCTTGGCGACCTTGCCAAGGAAGAGACGATGCGGCACATGAGGTCGGTCGGCGACCGGCTAAAGTCCCTCGGCATAGTCCTGGAAAATCAGTTCGGAGCAGGTTATTGCGATCCGTTAACCGGGCTGGTCCAGAACGGCGAGGCCTGGCGGATCATTGACGAGGTCCTGAATATCCTGCCGGATAAATTATTGCGGAACGAAGACTTGCACGAGCTCAAGATCGGCACTGGCCGGGTTGGAGCCGCCCTGGCCAGCGCGTACGACAACCATGCCGTTTATCTCTATGCCGGCGCGCTGCAAGGGTCGCGCCGCGAGCTGATCGCCAAGATCATCCACGAGATCGGCCACAGCACCGAGAATAGCCTTGATCCTCTAACCTTGGTCAGGCTGGCGTCGGCCCACCGCCGGATCAAGCACGACCTGATCGGTTTGGATATCATGGGCGGCCCGGAATACCGCCGGGAGTATCAGCTTTTCTTCAATGAGTTCCTGGCCGAGATGCATTTGCTCTATGTCTGTGCCGGCCCGCAGCTCCGGGCGAAAATCGACGCTTGCGCTCTCGGGAGCAGGGAGAGAAAAGCCTGGGATTATATTTACTCCGTTTTTCGCGACGAGATCTTTGACGGCCGGGAGTACGACTGATAGAATGGCCGTATGGCCAAAGCGGTAGTCCTCCTCTCCGGAGGCCTCGATTCTACCACGACCCTCTACTATGCCAAAAGCAAAGGTTATCAGTGCTTTGCCCTGATCTTTGATTACGGGCAAAGGCACCGCCGCGAGCTGCGGAGCGCGATGGCGGTAGCGAAGTGCGCCGGCGTTAAGCATCAGGTATTACAGATCAAGCTCCCTTGGAAAGGGAGTTCTCTCCTTGATAAGAAGAAAAATATCCCGGCTAACCGCAAGCTAAAAGGCATCCCTTCTACCTACGTTCCGGCCCGGAACACGATTTTCCTGAGCTTTGCGCTTTCTTATGCCGAGGCGATCGGGGCGAAAGCGATCTTTATCGGCGCCAACGCCGTTGATTTCTCCGGCTATCCGGATTGCCGGCCGGCCTTTTACCGGGCTTTCCGGAAAGTGGCGGAGCAGGGGACCAAGGCTAAAAAGATCAAGATCGTTACCCCGCTGCTTAAATTGACCAAAAAGCAGATCGTCACCCTGGGCCGGAAGCTGAAAGCCCCGCTTGACCTTACCTGGTCATGCTACCAGGGCGGCGCTAAACCGTGCGGCGTTTGTGACAGCTGCCGGCTCCGGGCCCGCGGCTTTATGCTATAATTCCCCCATGAATCCGCTCTTGATCGTTTGCGTCCTGACCGGCATCATCCATTTCACCGAAACGGCCGCCTCGTCGCTCCGGCTGGCCGGGGTCAGGACCCGGCAGATCGCCACCTCGCTCTCGTTCGTCAACGCGACGCTGCTGATCACCCGCACCTCCAACATGCTCCAGGCGCCGTTGATCGGCGGCCTGGTCGACCACGCGATCATGCAAGGCGATCCGACCATGCTGGTCACCGGGTTCCGTAATGTTATTTTTGCCGCTTTTATCGGCAACCTGCTGGGCGCGATCTGCACCCCGTTCTTCGTCGCCGTCTTCACCAAGGCGATCTTCCGCTTTGAAAAGGTCGGTTCGGTCCCGGTCCTGATCGTTGCTGCTTTCCGCCCGAAAAACCTGCTGGCGATCGGCCGGCGCTTCCGCCTGCCGACCAGGGCATCGTTCATCAATTTATCGCTCCAGGATATGCCCAAGGGCTTTCTCTGGACGAACCTGATCGTCGTCTCGGTCTACGCGATCGGCGTCTTGTCGTCGCTCTACGCGGGGGCGCTGGTGCCGGAGTTTCGCATCACCGCGTCGCAGCTCTCCGCGATCGTCAACGGCATCGCCACGATCCTGCTGGTCACCCTGGTCGACCCGACCTGCGCCTATATTACCGATCAGGCCGTCCGGGGGAAGAGAAAAGAGTCGGACGTGCGGGCGATGGTTTTCTATATCATTTTGGGGAGGGTAGTGGGGACACTGCTGCTTTCACAGCTGCTCTTTTTGCCGGCGGCCGAGTATATCCGCAACGCTACCCTGCTGGTAAAAGGTTTTTTCCGCTAATCGGCTGCTTGCCTCTTTTAATCGGTGGCCAGAGTGACGTATTTTAACATGCCGGTATAAGGGTAGCTGCTGCTGGAATTGACCTGATAGGCGATGTACGGCACATTGTCGGTGCCCAGGGCGATCGCGACGGTATTGATGTTGCCGCTTTCCTGGGAAACGGTGTAGGTCGTCCAGCTGCCGTGAGCGTTGGTCGAATAATACAGCGAGCTGTAATCAGCGCTGATGTGGGCGACGTGCACTAGGCCGTTGCCGCCGACCGCGATCATGTTCTTGTACCCCGAATCGGCCTTGATCAGCCGGGGAGTTGACCAGGCGCCGCTTTCTCCGGAGATGTAATAGAGATCGCCGTTGTAAGTCACTCCCTGGTAAGCAACATGGAGTTTATCGGTTGTCGGATCGATCGCCAGGCTCGCATCGTTATTTTGAGTGTCGACCGTTGCCAGTTGTTCCGTCTGCCAACCGCCATCGCTGTAGACATGATAGACCCCGCGAGGGGACGCATTATAACTGGAATAGACCATATGCCGATCCCCGCCGCTTTTAACTACGATGCTGGCCGGGTTCGGATAAAGACCGGACGTACCGGTGATATCCCCGTAACCCCAGCCCCCCATATTCGTCAGGTAATAAAGGGCGCTGGTGCCGCTGTTATTTAGGCCGACCAGGTGCAGTTCGTTGGCCGAATCGAGCGTCAGATCGTAGATGGCGACCTGGGTCGAGGCATCGGGGGTGATCAGCGACCAGCTGCTGCCGGAAGGTTTGTTCATAACCTGGACAGCCCGGGAGGCGGTAGAGGTGAAGGCGCAATAAAGATCGCCGGCCCCGCTGACGGCGCCGTTGGCGCATTGCGGCTGGGAATGGTCCGGGAGAGTGGCGAGCGTTTCCGCGACCCAATTGCCGATGGCGCTTAAATATGAGTGTTTGATCGCCGCCGCTCCCGTGGTCTCGTTGTTGAGCGCCCAGAATAAGTGCGGTTTATTGTCGGTGGCCAGCGCCAGCCCGACCCCCTGTCCGACATCCTGGTTGGCGATCGTAGTGAACGACCAGGTCAGTGGGAAAGTGGTCGTCGTGGTTGTGGTGGTCGTCGTAGTGGTGGTCGTTGTCGGCGCGGCTGTAGTGGTAGTGGTTGCCGGCGTGCCGGTCGTGGTAGTGGCTGGGGTCCCGGTGGTGGTGGTCGAAGAGGGCACTCCGGTAGTGGTCGTGGCCGGTGTCAGCGTCGTGGTCGTCGGCACGCTGCCGCCCCCTCCGCCGCCGCAGCCGAGGAAGAGGAAGGAAAGAGCGCCGACGACCAAAATAGCCGATAACCCGAGCAGGAATATTGAGCGTCGTGCCATTTTCTGCTCCTTCATTTTAGGGATTGGTAGTATGCCAGACGTCGTTATAATAAGTGTTGGTCAAGTTCCAGCCGCCGATCAGCCAGAGCTTGTTGTTGTAAACCAGCGAGGTGGCGGCGGCGCGTCCGGTGTACTTAGTGCTGGTCGTCGCGGTCGGCCAGCCGGTCCCGCTCTGCGAATAACGGAGATCGTCGTCATAAACGTACCGGTTAGAGGCGTCGATCGACGAGATGCCGCTGAAGATGAACATGTAAGGTGTCCCGTCCACCGACAATGTTCCGCCGTTCCCTAATCCCCGGGCTTCAGCGCTAAAGACCGGTGTCACTGCGGCAAAAGAGGAGAGGACTCCCTCCCTGGTCCAGGTGCTGCCGTTGACCGAGGACCAGACGTCGTTGAGCAGATACATTTTCCCGCCCGCGATATCGTTGTAAGCGCCGCCGATCACCCAGAGCTTGCCGTTATGCGACAGGGTGATATGACCGATGCGCGGCGGGAAAAAGGGAGTGCCGCCGCTTCGCGCGACTTCGGTCCAGGCTTTTCCGTCCGTTGAGGACCAGACTTCATTGGTGGGGACATCGCTGTCCGTTACGCCTTTGACGTTACCGCCGATCGCCCAGATCTTGCCGTCAAAAACGATACTGGAGTGCTGGATCCGGGGCGTGAAGTTCGCCTGCCCCATATCGTTCCAGGTGACGCCGTCGCTGCTGTTCCAGATCTCGGAAGTGACGATGCCGTTGTTCTGTCCGCCGATCACCCAGATCTTGGGGACGACGCCGGTGGTGTAAACGACGCTGGAATGCTGGCGGAGGAACGGCAGCGAGCCAACGCTTTCGGACGCCCAGGTTGCGCCGTCGGTCGACGACCAGACTTCGCTGGTCCCCTGGCCGTAGACGGCGTTGCGGCCGCCGATCACCCACATCTTGCCGTCAAAAACGACGCTGGTGTGCTGGGAAACGCCTTTAGGGAAAGCGTTCCCAGTCGCCTGCGTCCAGGCGAAATCGGGGAGGGAAGTGGTAGTTGTTGTCGTAGTCGTGGCAATGATTGTGGTCGTTGTTGCCGCCGCGCCGGTCGTGGTGGTCGAAGCGGGAGCGCCGGTCGTGGTCGGGCCCGAAGGGATAGTTGTCGTGACTGGGGTCACGGTGGTGGTCGGGACTTCGCTCCCCCCTCCGCCGCCGCAGCCGAGGAAGAAGAAAGACAAGGCACCAACGAGCAGGGCGACCGACAAGCCGAGCAAAATAACGGAGCGTGGTTTCATGTTTTTTTCCTCCATAATATTACGGGATCGGCGCGTACCAGACGTCGTTCAATTTGCTGGAACCGTCCGAACCGCCGATCACCCAGATCTTGCCGTCATTGACCAGCGAGACGTGGTTGATGCGCGCCGGGTAAGTGGCGCCGGCTTCGGCCGAGATCCAGCGGGTGCCGTTGACGGAATAACGGACCCCGTCGTAATAGTAAGTAGTGGAACCGCCAACAATAGTGGCGCCTCCGGTCAAGGCCATGTAGCCGGTGCCGGCTGCTTCAAAAGTGATCCCCTGCAGGAAAGCGCGTGCTTCCGGACTGGTAACGTAGACCGGCGCCTGGGCGGAAATATCCCCTTCGCGGATCCAATGCTGGCCGTCGGCTGTGCTCCAGACGTCGTTCAGGACATGGTAGGCGCTTGCCTGGTCGGCATAGAGCCCACCGATCACCCAGATCTTACCGTTAAAAACGAACGCGGCGAAATTGGAGCGGGGCGGGAAGAACGGGGTGAGAGTTTCGTTCGTCCAGGTAGTGCCGTCGGTCGATGACCAGGCGTCGTTGGTCGAGACGTCGGGCGAAGAATCGTTAATGACCCCGCCGATCACCCACATTTTATTAGCGAAAACGACGCTGGCGTGATACTTGCGGGGGGTGAAGCTGCCGAGCGCGCTGGACGCCGGAGCGGTATACGATATGTTGCCGACTTCGTTGGTCAGGCCGCTTTGTCCTTTCCCGCCGATGATCCAGATCTTGCCGTTATAGACCAGGCCGGTATGCTGCCGGCGGTAGGCGACGTCCATCAGCCCGACGCTGTTCCAGGTGGCGCCGTCGGTGGAATACCAGACCTCGTTGGTTACAAGATCGAGGTCCGTAGTGCCGCCGAAGATAAAGAGGGCCGGGTCGCCGCCGGGGGGCGGCGGGGCGGGATAGATGATGCCGGCGAAATCCTTGACCGGCGGGAAAGCGGCGCTGCCGGTGGCCTGGACCCAGGTTAAATTGAGAACGGTCGTGGTCGTGGTGGTGGTTGTTGTCGTGACCGTGGTCGTTGTCGTGGCCGGCGTGCCGGTCGTGGTGGTAGCGCTGCCGCCGGTCGTGGTGGTCACGATCGTGCTGGTCGTTGAGACCGGGATGGTGGTGGTGTCGATGACCGGGTATTCGGCGCAACTGAAAGAGAGAAAAGCGGCGCCGGCGAGCAGGACAATGAAAATGAGGCCAAAGACGATCTTTGTTCGGTTCATTGTCTAACCATTTTACCATTTTTTCCCGGCATGGTCAATCGCTCCGCTTTATAATATAATGTTACAGCAGGCAACAATGAAAATAATCAGGCATCCAGTCAGAACAAGGTTGAGGAAGCCAGTTGTGGCTTTGGGGACTTTTGACGGCGTTCACCTGGGGCACCGTCAAGTCCTGCTCCGCGCGGGCAAGGAAGCCGGTAAGCTGGGCACGCACTCCGCGGTCATCACTTTTGATCCCCATCCGCAGGAAGTTATCGCCCCGGAACGGGGCTTAAAGCTGCTGACTACGCTGCAGGAGCGGGAAGAACTATTCTGCTCGCTCGGGATCGACGCCGTTATCGTCTTCCGCTTCCGGCCGCAGCTGCGACGGCTGACTTCGCGCGCTTTTATTGAACGTTACCTGGTCGGCAAGCTGGGGGTCAGGGGGGTCGTGGTCGGCTACGACTACGCTTTCGGCCGCGGCCGCCGGGCGGGGGTGGCTGAATTGCGGCGCCTGGGCCGCCGGTACGGTTTTGCGGTCTTTATTGTCCCGCCGGTCAAGCGCGGCCACCACCTGGCGAAATCGGGGAAGATCCGGGAATTAGTCGCTAACGGCGAGTTCAACCGGGCGATCAAGCTGCTGGGGCATCCCTACCGGATCACGGGGAAAGTTGTTAGGGGGAAGGGAGTAGGGGTTAAATTGGGATTCCCAACGGCTAACCTGAAAGTTGACCGGCGCAAGCTGGTCCCTGCCGAAGGGGTCTATTTTGGGCATGTCGGCCGGCGCAAATGCCTGGTCAATATCGGTTCGCGGCCGACTTTTGGCGGGGGGGCGAAGCAGGTCGAGGTCCATTTGCTCGGTTTTCGCGGCAATTTACGGGGAAAAACGCTGGCGGTGGACCTGGCCAGCCGTTTCCGGGCGGAAAAACAGTTCGCCGATGTCAACGACCTGATCGAGCGGATCAAAAAAGATATTGCCCGCGCCCGCCGCCTGTGATATAATCAGACCATAATGCCATTAAAAAGAGATAAAAAGAGTGAGATAATCAAGAAGTTTGAACAGCATACTGGGGATACCGGGTCGACAGAAGTCCAGATCGCCCTCCTGACCAGCCGGATCGAGCAGCTGGTCGGCCACCTGAAGAAGAACTCCCACGATAACCACAGCCGCCGCGGCCTGCTGATGATGGTCGGCCAGCGCAAGCGGCTTCTCCACTATTTAAAAAGGACAGACGTGAAAAAGTTCGAAGAACTGACTTCCGCGCTGGAACTCCGATGATCAAAAAAGTTGAAAAAGACCTGGGCAACGGGCAAGTCCTCTCGCTGGAAACCGGCCGGGTAGCCCGCGAAGCGGGCGGCTCCGTGATCGTCCGCCTGGGCGACACGATGGTCCTGGCGACCGCCACCATGGCTGCCACCCCGCGCGAGGGGATCGATTTCTTTCCCCTGCTGGTCGATTTTGAGGAAAAACTGTACGCCGCCGGCCGCATACCCGGCGGATTTTTCAAGCGGGAAGGGCGCCCGTCCGAAAAGGCGATCCTGACCGCCCGTAAAATTGACCGCCCGATCCGCCCGATGTTCCCCGAAGGTTTCCGCAACGACGTCCAGATCGTCGTGACCCCGCTCTCCGTCGACCAGGAGAATCCGCCGGACATCCTGGCGATTATCGGCGCCTCGGCCGCCCTCTCGATCTCGGAAATACCGTTCGACGGCCCGCTGGCCGGCGTTCGCGTAGCCAAGGTCGGCGACCAGTTCATTGTTAACCCGACCTCGACCCAAATGAAAGAATCCTCCCTGGACCTGGTAATTGCCGGCAATAACGACTCGATCTCGATGATCGAGGCGGGCGCCGACCAGGTGAGCGAAGCCGACATGCTGGCGGCCGTTAAGGCCGGGCATGCCGTGATCAAACAATTGATCGCTCTGCAGCTGGAGCTGGTCAAGCAGGCCGGACAGCCGAAGATCGCCGTGGTTTGCCACGAGATCGACCCCCAGATCGAGAAGCTGGTCCACGACAAGGCGGCCAAGATCGAAGCGGCCTTGAAGATCGCCGACAAGGACAAGCAGGGCGCGGAGATCAAGAAGATCATCGAAGAGATCAAGCAAAGCGCGCAGGGCAACGCCCCCCTGGCGGAGCTGGTTGCCAAGAACCCGGGCGACATCAAGAAAGTGATCGAAGATATCGAATACGACGCGATGCGCCGGATGATCTTAAAGGACGGCAAGCGAATCGACGGCCGCGGGCCCAAGGATATGCGCCAGCTCAGCTGTGAACTGGGGGTCCTGCCGCGGACGCACGGGTCCGCCATCTTCTCCCGCGGGCAAACCCAGGTCCTGACCGTGGTCACCCTCGGTTCGGCCGGGGAAGGGCAGCGGCTCGAAGGGCTGGATCTGGAAGAGACCGAAAAACGGTACATGCATCATTATAATTTCCCGGCCTATTCGGTCGGCGAGGTTCGCCCGCTCCGTGGGGCTGGCCGGCGCGAGATCGGCCACGGCGCCCTGGCGGAAAAAGCGCTCCTGCCGGTCATTCCGGGCGAGGATACTTTCCCTTACACCATCCGCCTGGTTTCCGAAGTGCTGGGGAGCAACGGTTCGACCTCCATGGCCTCGACCTGCGGCTCGACCCTCGCGCTGATGGATGCCGGGGTCAAGATCGAAGCGCCGGTCGCCGGTATTTCGATCGGTCTGATCACCGAAGGGGACAAGGCGGTCACCATTACCGACATTCAGGGCGTGGAAGACCACCTGGGCGACATGGACTTTAAGGTGACGGGGACCCGCAAGGGGATCACCGCCATCCAGGTCGACATCAAGATCAAAGGTTTATCGTTCGAGATCATCGAGCGCGCCCTGCAGCAGGCCAAAGAGGGCCGCAACTTCATTCTCGACAAGATCGATGAGACGATCAAGGCGCCGCGGGCCGAGCTGTCGCCGTACGCGCCGCGCGTCATTACCATTAAGATCGACCCGAGCAAGATCGGCGCCGTCATCGGCCCGGGCGGCAAGATGATCCGCTCGATCACCGAAGAGACCGGCGTCCAGATCGATATCGAGGACGACGGAACGGTCCTGATCACCACCGCCGACGCCGAAGCGGCCAAAGTCGCCAAGGCGCGGATCGACGCCATCACCTTTACCCCGAAGATCGACGACGTTTTCAAGGGCGAAGTCGTCCGGATCATGAATTTCGGCGCTTTCGTCGACCTGCCGGGGGGCAAAGACGGGTTGATCCATATCTCCCAACTCTCCAACAGCCGGGTCGCCCGGGTGGAAGACGCCGTGAAGATGGGCCAGGAAGTCATCGTCAAGGTGACGGAGATCGACGACATGGGCCGCATCAACCTGACCATGAAGGGCGTCACCGACGAAGACAAAAAGCGGGCCATTTAAGCAGTCTATTTAGTTTATTAACAAAAGGCCGGGAATTTATTCCCGGCCTTTTTTGTTGCTTGTAGCGCGTTGCCCGATTATAAGCGTAATTAAGGTATAATTACCATATGGCTTGGTGGAAGTGGAGATTAATAAAATGCCCAATAAATTATTAAAGCGAAAACTAAAAAATCTTCTCTCTGTCGCTGAAAAAGTTGAAACGAGGATAAACCAATTAAGGGAAGAGTTAAAAGAGCTCGAACAGTCCTACGAGCTTTGGGCCCAATATCTATTTTTGTTTGTTGTCTTCAACAGAATTAATGAGGTGCTTATCGAAGCCAATAAAGAACCTTTTGATCGAAAAAACATTAAGGGATGTAGGGATGCGTTGGCGCACCCCGAAGTAACAAGTTTGCCGTTTGCTCGACCCATTGATGTTGATGAAAAACGTGAATATCTTAGCATAGCAAAAGAAGAGGGGAGAAAACGCAATAGGAATGGTGGGAAAATAATATATCCTCCGTTTGAACATTGGTTAATGGAGTTTGATGTTAGTGACCCAGAAAACAGAAAATTAGTAGCTTCTTATCTAACGGAAACTCTTGATGGGTTAAAACAACACATAAAAGGATTAAAAATTGAGCTGTAGTATTAATTATCAAGTTTATAAGCTTTATGGGTTGACGGATGAGGATGCCTGAGTGGTGGAGGGGGAGGTTTAAAATGATATTTGGAAAGCCTTACGATAATTTTGTGGGATCATTAGCTGATTTGTTTGATTTAGTATCGTATTTTCAAACAAAAAACGAAAAAAACGATGTAAAACTTAAGCTTCGCACGCAAACACTTTATCAGCTTGTTATTGTGAGGCTTGTTTCTATTATTGAAGGTTATCTTGAACATAGATTCATAACGATTCTAAATGAATTCCCTTATTATAATAAAGCGTTTTATGATAAACAAATAAAGATATCAACCCTATATAAAAATGAAATATTAAGAGGCACTGTTATTAATCCGTATTTAGGGGACATTATCGCTAATCAGTATAATTATCAAAATATTGAAGAGATAAATGAGGCCTATGGGAAAATATTAAATAAAGATATATTTGATGGAGAAAGCAAAAAGAGAATGGAAGATATATTAGCGTTGCGCCATAGGATTGTCCATAAGCACCAGGAAACACGACCGGATATTAAGGGATTAGAAGTCTTTCCAGCTGTTTATATGTTTAGAGAATTCCCAGTCATTACCATAGAAGAATTAAATAATATGCGAGTATTTATAACTGAATTTGTAAAGTCCGTTGAGGTAAGGTTGAGGCAAAAAACCTTTAAGTGCTGGCTTTCGGGCCGTAAAAGAGCAGACGACTCTCTTGATTACGAAATACTTAAAAAGGACTATTTAGCCTTCTTGGACAATTTCCATTATGATGAGAAGACTAAAACTAGAAAGGCAAAAGAAGTGAAAATGATTTGGGATCTGGATATGAGGGTGATTGGTAAGGCATAAGGGAATGGGATTGAAAGTATATGTGAGTGAAACTAATAATGCTAAAAAATAAGACATTATCAAGAATTAAAGAAACTGTTTATGAGAACGCAGTTCGGCTGTTTGTAGATGCTTGTTGTTTGTGCGAACATGCTTCTTATCCTTCAAGTTATTATTTGTCTTTAATATCAATTGAGGAGATAGGTAAGTTACACATGGTCGATCATATATGCGACGATATTATTCTGAACAAAGATAGGAGAGGATTCCTGATTCATCTTTTTTCCAGGGATATGTTTTATTCTCATAAAAACAAACAGGGCTGGGCAGCATGCGAGTTCCATTCAGGGATACGTAAGCAGTATCAAAAGTTTTTTAGGAAAAGTATAGACAGAAGAAAGCAGAGGGCTATTTATGTGGATTATGACAGAAAAAGAAAGAAGATAATGACCCCAGGTTATATGAGCAGAAAAGCGGTTGTGAGGGCATTAAAGGTAAATCTCCATCTTTTAAGAGAGGTTAAGGATCTTGGTTATAATGGCTTCCAATGTATTTCGACTGCTGCAACTATTCGTAAGGCAGAAAAAAAATACAATGAAGCACTATTTGCATTTGAATTGTGTTTGCAAAGACGAAGGGTTTAGCTTGAACATGCGTAAATTGTTAGGAGCACCATATTTACTCGATTAATTGTCATCTTCTCTTTAAGATGATAAAATAAGGTTGTAATGGAAGCTAAAGTCTACCGCGAACTAGGCCTCAACGATCAGGAATACCAGCGTATTCTTTCCATCCTCAAGCGCGAACCGACCCCGACCGAACTGGCGATGTTTTCCGTCGAATGGTCGGAGCATTGCGGCTATCCCCGGTCCCGCAAATGGCTGAAACTGTTCCCGCAAACCGGCAAATATTCGCCGCTCGTCGGCGAAGACGCCGGCGGGATCGTGTACGACGACACGGCGATCATCTTTAAGATGGAATCGCATAACCATCCCTCCCAGGTCGAGCCCAAACAAGGGGCGGCGACCGGGGTCGGCGGCATTATCCGCGACATTTTTACCACTGGAGCCCGGCCGGTCGCCCTTTTTGACTCGCTTCGTTTCGGTCAGCTTAATACTCCATTGAATAAATACATCTTCAACGGCGTCATCGACGGGATCCAATTCTACGGCAACTGCGTCGGCGTGCCGACGATTGGCGGCGAGATCTACTTTGACGACGCCTACGCCGGCAACTGCCTGGTCAACGTGATGTGCATCGGCGTCGGCCCCAAGGACAAAATAGCCCGGGCGCGGGCCGGCGGCGTCGGCAACCCGATCATCTATGCCGGGAGCAAGACCGGCCGCGACGGGATCGGCGGCTGCTCGATCCTGGCTTCTTCCGAGTTCGAGGCGGGGGAGATCGAAAAACGGCCGACTGTCCAGGTCGGCGACCCGTTCACCGAGAAATGTTTGATCGAGGCGACGCTGGAAGCGCTGGAGACCGGGGTGGTCGTTGGCATTAAAGACATGGGCGCTGCCGGGCTGACCTGCTCGTCAGCGGAAATGGCGGCGGCCGGCGACGTCGGCATTGAGATCGACCTGGACAAAGTGCCGCTCCGCGAAACGGGGATGGAACCGTGGGAGATCATGATGTCCGAATCGCAGGAGCGGATGTTGATCTGCGTGGAGAAAGGGAAAGAAGATAAGGTCCTCAAGGTCTTCCACAAGTGGGGGCTCGACGCGGTCGTCGTCGGCAAGGTCCTGGCCGAAAAACAGGCGATCATCAAACAAAACGGGAAAGTCATTGCTAAAGCACCGACGGAAGAACTGGCTAAAGCCCCGATATATGATATGGCCTTCAGGAAACCCAAACCTCAAACTTCAAACTTCAAAACAAAATGGGCCAAAAATCACAATATCCAATTGCTCAAACTATTATCGGACCCGAATATCGCGAGCAAGAAGATGGTTTACGAGCAGTACGACCACATGGTCCAGACGAACACCACGGTTTACCCGGGCGGCGACGCGTCGGTCATCCGTTTGAAAGGGAAAACGTGGGGTTTAGCCGCGACGACCGATTGTAACGGCCGGTATTGTCTGGCCGACCCGTACACCGGCGCCCAGATCGCCGTCGCGGAAGCGGCGCGCAACCTGGTCGTGACCGGGGCGGAACCGGCCGCCGTGACCGATTGCCTCAACTTCGGCAACCCGGAGAAGCCGGACCGCTTCTACCAGTTCAAGCGCTGCGTTGAAGGGATCGCCGACGCCTGCCGGTTCCTGGAACTGCCGGTCGTCTCCGGCAACGTCTCCCTCTATAACGAAAGCCCGAAAGGGCCGATCCTGCCGACGCCGACGATCGGCATGGTCGGCATCATCAAGGATATTGAAAAACGGTGCTCCGTCCCCTTCAAGGATAACGGCGATATCGTTGTCCTGCTCGGCCATAACCGGGAAGAAGGGGAGATCCCGGAGCTTGACCTTGACCTGGAACGGCGGGTCCAGCTGGCCTGCCTGGAAGCGATCCAGATCGGCATGGTCAAGTCGGCCCACGACCTTTCCGAAGGGGGCTTGGCTGTCGCCCTGGCGGAGTGCGCCATCCACGCCGGGAAAGGGGCCGTCATTAATTTATCAGGTAATTCCCCACACTTAAGGGTGGGGAATAATTCACTCTTATTTGGCGAAACCCAGTCCCGGATCATCCTGACGATCGCTCCCGACAAGATCTTTTCGCTCTCCGACGTGGCAATGCTTTACCAGGTGCCGTGCTCGATCATCGGCAAAGTGGGGGGCAAGGAGCTGACGATCATGCGGGACAAAAAGACCCTGGTCAAACTGCCGGTAACGAAATTGCAAGAGAGGTATTTTAACGCTCTGCCCGAGCTGCTAAGGAGCCGCTGATGGACGCGACGACCGGCGCGATCGTCCTGATCTTCATCATTTCGATCTTTTCCGGCATGGGGAACAATAAAGGTTACACCCCGCCGCCGGCCCCGAAATTCCCGGTTGCCGCGCCAACCGTTCCGGCCCCGGCCGGCGCGATCGACACGGGAGTGGCTGTTGCGCCGCCCCCCGCCGGCTTTGCCGCGGTTGACCCGGCCCAGACCTCGACCGCGATCAAGACCTATATCCAGAAATACCGCTCCAGCGACCTGGCCGCGGAGATCACCGGTAGCATCATGAAACACGCGCAGACCTACGACCTTAATCCCAAGTTGGCTGCCGCGCTGATCGCCCGGGAGTCGAAGTTCAACCCGCGGGCGCTGTCGTCGTCCGGCGCGATGGGGCTGGGCCAGCTCCTGCCGTCGACCGCCAAGGGGCTGGGCGTGGAGAACGGGTTCGATATCGACCAGAACGCCCGGGGGACTGTCCGCTACCTGAAATCGCTGATCGACCGGTTCAGCGGCAACGTCTCGGCCGGGGTAGCCGGCTACCTGGTCGGCCCGAACGCGGTCAAGCGCGACGGGACGATCTCCGCGCATACCCGCTCGTATGTCGAAGATATCTACAAGATCTACTATAAAATGTAGCCCCCGCTGACTATTTCCCTCTGCTCCAGCGTGGCAATAAGATTGCTATCGGCTTTGCGTGAACCTTGATCTGACCAAAGAGCAGCAGCTTTTACTGATCGGCTTAATTGTTGCGGTCGTGGTCGGCCTGGGAGTGATGGCGGTGCGCCAATTCAGCCCCGGCCAAACCGGGGAAATAAACCTCGAACAGCCGACGGGAGAGAGCAATGACCGGATCATGGTCCACGTTTGCGGGGCGGTCGCGCGCCAGGGGGTCTTTCGGGTCGCGGCGGGGAGCCGTTGGCTGGAGGTCATTGCCCTGGCGGGCGGCGCGTTACCGGGCGCCGATCTTTCGGCCCTGAACCTGGCGGAAGCGGTCAAGGATGGCCAGAAGATCATTGTTCCCGACAGGCTGCCGGTTAAAGCCGGCAAATCGACCGAACAGTCTGCCAGGGTAAGCATTAATACTGCCGGTGTTGCAGAATTTGACGCGCTGCCGGGGATCGGCAAGGCGACCGCGGAAAAGATCGTCGAGCTGCGGCAGAAGAACGGGCCTTTTGTCCGCTTGGAACAGATCATGGAGGTCCCCCGGTTCGGCAAGGCTAAGTTTGAGAAGATAAAAGACAGACTGACGCTGTGAGGTGCCTTAGTGGGCGGACCGATTCCAATAATTACAATTGCGTTTGCTGTGGGGATTGCCCTGGCGAAAAACCTCTGCCTGCCGCTCTGGTTGACGATCTTCTGCCTGCTGTTATTTTTTCTGCTGACGGCCGTTGCCGCCGGCAAAAAGTATGATCTGACCATTTTTATCCTGGCCAGCTGCCTGTTGGCAGGCATATTTGCGTATCAGGTCCGCAACCTGCCGTCAGCCAACGACTTTTCTCGTTTTGTCGACCGCGGATATCTGACGTTAAACGGTCAGGTTGACGGTGAGCCAAAGTCTAAAGAGGGAAAGATCTCTTTCCCTTTGCTGGTTAAAAGTCCGGCCCAAGGCCTTGTCTACGTGACGATCCCCGGTGAGGAGGGATCTTTGGCTTACGGTGACCGGGTCGAGGTGCGCGGGATCGTTACCGAATCGGCCCAGTTCGCCAACCCGTTGCTCCCCGCAGGGCGTAAAGTCTTTTTTCTCCGGTCGTTCTACGCTAAGAAGCTAGGATCGGGCGGCAACCCCCTGGTCAAACTGACGCTCTGGCTGAGCGGCCGGTTCAACGGCGTTCTGAACAAGCTCTTGCCGCAAAAGGAAGCTTCGCTGCTGGGGAGTTTTCTGCTCGGCGGCAAAGTCTCGCCGCTTGACGATGAGACCAAGGAGAAATACCGCCAGGCCGGGCTGATCCACCTGCTGGTCGTCTCCGGCACGCAGGTCTCGATCCTGATCGGCGTCTGTCTGGCTTTGACCCGGGGGGCCGGTCTTCCGGTCTGGTTGAGCGTGGCGCTCACTTCCGGTTTCAATTTCCTGCTGGTGATCATGACCGGGGCGGGCGCCTCGATCGTTCGGGCGGCGATCATGGGGGAGGTGATGCTGGTCGGCATGCTGTTCGAGCGGGAAAAAGAGGTATATACGTCGCTCGCTTTGTCGGCGCTGCTCCTGCTGGCGGCCGACGCCAATGTCCTGTTCGATCTCGGTTTCCAGCTTTCGTTCGCCGCGACCTGGGCGCTGGTATATGTCGCCCCTCTGCTGCAAAAAAAGCTGCCGCAGCTGCTAGCCGTTTCCCTGGCCCCGATCCTGGCGACTTCGCCGATCATCGCTTTTAATCTGAGCCAGATCACTCCGGGAGCTTTACTGTCAAATATCTTAGTGCTTCCCTGGGTCGAATGCCTGGTCATATTGGGATTGTCCGCGACGCTGCTGGGGTTTATCTGCCTGCCGCTCGCCCAGCTGCTCGGCAATACGCTCTGGCTGGCATTGGTCCTGCTTGACCGGATCGCGGCGGTCGTTGCCAGCCTACCGGGCGCCTGTTTCTATATTGCGCCGCCGTCCGGCGCGCTCGTCATCGGCTATTACGCCGGGCTGATCGCGCTGTTAAAAAAGCGCTGGTCGCTCCTGGCGGGGATATTGCTGCTGGCCGTGGTCTGGCATTTCGCTTTGTTGCCGGCCGGCATCGGCGGCCGCGAGTTGACCGTTACTTTTCTCGACGTCGGCCAGGGGGATTGCTCCCTGATCGAGACGCCGGACGGCAAGAAGATCCTGATCGACGGGGGCGGGACGGACCGGCCGGCGCAGGAAGATAGCGTCGGGGCGAAGCTCGTGGTCCCTTTCTTGCGGCGCCGGGGGATCAATGAACTTGACCTGGTAATGTTGTCCCACCCGCATAACGACCATGTCGGCGGCCTGAACCCGGTGCTGGCGAAGATCAAGGTCGACCGGGTGATCGACAACGGCGCCGTTTACGATTCGGCCGCCTACCGGCGGTTCAAAGCGCTGATCGCGGCAAATAAGATCAAATATTCCGCCGGGCGGACCGGTCAGTCCCTGGATTTTGGGGAAGGTATCCGCGGCCGGTTGTTCCGGCCCCGGGTCGGTGAGGTTAATTCCGATTCGCTGGCCATGCGCCTGGTCTACGGGGAAATATCATTCATGTTCACGGGTGACCTGGAAGCGCCGGGCGAAGAACTGATCGCGGCCGGTATGGCAAGGTCGACGGTCTTGAAGGTCGGCCATCACGGGAGCCGGACCTCGACCACCGACCGTTTCCTGCGCGCGGTCGCGCCGCGGATCGCCGTGATCTCGGTCGGCAAGGGGAATCGTTACCGCCATCCGGCGCCGTCAACCGTGGCCAAGCTGCAGGCGAGGGGGATCAAGGCCTATCGGACCGATCGGGACGGGGCGATCGTCATTAAGACCGATGGTCGACGGGTTAGGGATGAGCCGCAGAGACGATCCCGGTATTCCACCATTCTTCGGCCCGTTTCTTGATGGCCGGAACCTGGTAGAGGACCTCGCAGGCCTCGGCGCGGGTAAAGATGTCAGCCGGTTTAAATTCCTTGCCGGCCAGGTAATTCAACATCCCGATCTTCTTGGCCGGCTCGATGAACTTGCTCGCCCAGAACTCCGGTTTGAGGTCGGGGAACGGCGCTTCTTTCAAGTCGGCCGCTTCAGCCAGCTTGGCGTAACGGGCGAGGAGCGTGACCCCTTCGGCCCGGGTCAGGACCTTGTTCGGTTTAAAGGTGCCGTCCTTGTAGCCGGTGACATAGCCGAGCTGGTTGCCGTAAACGATATATTTGGCCGCCCAGTGCTTCTTCTGGACGTCGGTAAAGACCTCGCTGCTGGCGAGCGGATCAAGCTCTTCCGGCCGGACGCCGAGGCTCTTGACCAGCAGGGTGACGAGCTCGGCGCGCGTGATCCCCTTGTCCGGTTTGAAGGTGTTATCCGGGTAGCCGGTGACCAGTCCCAATATCCCGTTCAGCATGATCGGCTCGATCGCCCAGAAAGTGACAGGCGTATCCTTGAACGGCACGATCCGCAGGACCCTGATCTCGGCCGTTCCCTGGCTCGGTTGGAAGATCTGGCTCGGGGAAATAATCTCCGCGCTGGTGAAACCGACCAGCTGGATCACGTTCCGCCCTTCGCGCAGCGGTTCCTTGAAAGCAAAATGGGCCGGGGTGGCGATCGGCCGGCCGTTGGCGAAGGCCGAGGTGAGCGCTTCCCTGGTCGTGACCTCGAAAGCGTCCGAGGTGGCGGAGACCGAGGTGACGGTCCAGGTCCGTTTCTGGTCGATCACCAGTTCGGTGTAGCCTTCGGCCGAGACGTCGACCAGGTCCTGGTCGGTGATCAGCCGGTCCTTGGGATGGATAACGCGGAACTTGGAGAGTTTTTTCTTGAGCTGGCGGTCGTAGGTCAGTACCCGCTCGCCGACATAGGAGAGCGAGAAGTAATGCGGGGTATCGCCCGGCATCCCCGGCCGCTGGTAATAGGCGTAATCGAAGCGGAAGCCGCCGTTGACCATGCCGATGCCGAGCGTTAGGCCGCTGCCGGCTTGCTCCTGGTTAAGGCCGCCGCGCAGAGCGATGTTCTTAGCCGGGAAATATTCGAGCCCGAGATGGTAGAGCAGGGAGTTGCTGGCGCCGAGGACGCCGGCTGGCAGGTCGAGATCGATGCCGGCCCGCAGCGGCTGCGCGTTCTGGTAGAGCGCTTCGCCGCTGGCGCCGAGGACATTGGCGGCGATCCCGAGCTTATAGTAGCCGCCCATCTTGTCTTCCGCGTTGGTCCACTTGACCGACCCGCCGACCAGGTTTTGCAGGACGGCGCCGGCCGTTAGCCAGGAGAGGGGCCGGTAAGTCGCGCCAAGGTCGATCCCCATGCCCGTTCCCTTATCGCTGGCCCCGGTGCCGGTGATCGCCTGGGTAAAGAATTTCAAGTTGGCGCCGACCGTCATCTTGACCGGCGCGGTCAGGTCGCGGGTGTAGGAGAGGGCGAGGACGCTGTTGCTGTAGCTCCCCGCTTCCTGGGTCGGGTCCTGGATGATCCGGTTCGTCCCCGGATCGATCGCCGTCGGCAGCGAGCCGCCGACGCCCAGCCCGGCATAACCGAGCCCGAAAGTGCCGTAGTCGGTCGGCATAGCCCAGCCGAGAAGGAGGTACTGGCTCTCGTCGAGCATCAGCCGGCGCGACGAGGTGGTCAATTGCGGGAATTCAAAACCGGTCAGGCAAGCGGGGTTGGCGAACACCCCGTTGGCGTCATTGGCGAAAGCGACCGACACGCCGCCCATGCCCAACTGCCTGGCGTTAAAAAGGGTCCGGCTCGGATCGAGCGTCACGCCGTTGACCGCCAGCGCGGCGCCGGCCAGGAGCGGTATTAAGATCAGGCCGATAAGTTTTTTCATCTTTTCAAGACCGTTAATTTCCCTTTGGCCGCGACCTTGCCGTCGGCCACCAGGATATAGACGTAGATCCCGTTACCGGCGACGTCGCCGGCCCCCGATTTGCCGTCCCACACCACTTCGTTATAACCGGCCCAGGCGCCGGGATCATTGGCCGCGATGTCTTTTTTATAGATCAAATTACCGGTCAGGTCGAAAATGTTCAGGGTCAGGTTACCGGCCCGCGACAGGATATAGGAGATCCGAACGGTCTCGCTTCCGGCGTTGAACGGGTTCGGGTAGCTGAGCGGCGCGCCGTAGACCCGCAGGTCGCCGGTCGTTTGGACGATCAGATTGACCGCTTCCTTGGTGCTGAAGCGGTAATTCCCGAGGGGATCGACGTCGGCCGCCTCGATCAGGACGTTGTGGATCCCTTCCGGGATAGTGGCGAGGTAGGTGACGCGGTTCACGAAGCCGGGCGCGGCCGGCATGATGCCGGTCCGGACCCCGTCGAGCGAGAACCAGAGCGCCGCCAGCGTCTGATCGGTGACGACCGTTACCTCGAACGAGGGGGTCGGGTCGATCGGGTCGCCGTTAATGATCGTCGTGCCGTCGGATTTAAGGGTGAGCTCCGGCCGGCCGGTGATCTCCCAGAAAGCATAGCTGGGGAAATCGGCGGTGGCCGTGATCCCGGCGGCGTTGGCGGCCCGCAGCTGGACCAAGTGTTCGCCGCGCGTCACTTCGCTGGAGATCGTGAAGACGAACCGCTCGGTCGGCGCGTTAAAGGCGCCGTCGAGCGGCAGGGTGGCCTGCCAGTCGCTCCAGCCGCCGTTGAGGATGCGGAACTCGACGTTGCTGACGGAGGAGCCGTTCTCATCGGTCGCAATGCCGGTCAGGGTCGGCGTCGAATCGGTGGTGACGTCGGTGGCGACGCCGCTCTCGTTGCGGATCCGGTCGACCGTAGCGACCGGCGGGGCGGAGGCGGCCGCCGTGCCGGCGGTGAAAGTAGCGGTGTAATCGGCGCCGAAGACGGTGCCGTCGGTTGCCGCGGCGCTCGCCAGGACCTTTAAGGCGTAAGCGGTGCTGGCGGTCAAGGTTTTGCTGATCGTTAGGGTGGTCTTGTCCGCGCTCCAGCTCCAGTCGGCGCTGGTTAACGTGCCCGGTGTCAGCGTCAGCCAGGTGTCGACCGCCGTATCGTTGGCCATCGGTTTGGTAAAGGTGATAACGACCGGCTGATTGAGCGCCACGCCGGTCGCGCCGTTACCCGGCTGCAGCGCGCCGACGGTGGGGGCGATCCCCGTGCCGCTGGCGGAGTAGGCGGACGCGTAGTTGCGGCTGGAACCGCCGCCCAGGTAGAACTGCTGGGCGCGGTCCTGCGAAACTTCTTCGGTGCCGACGATCAGCGGGCGGGCGACCGGATCGGAATAGCCCGGCAGCTTGTAGAAAGTTTGCAGGAACCCGTTGCTGTAAACTTTGTAGACCGCGAAGCCGGTCGGGAACTGGAGGCCGGACGAGGTCCGGACGAACGGGATATTGTTGAACTGGCGGTAGCGATTGTCGTGGAAGTGGCCCATGAAAACGCCGGCGGTGACCGGTTCGCCATTGCTCAAGATATGGCTGTTCAAGGTATTAAAGAATGCGGTCTTGTTGGTTAACCTGACTTTGTCCCAGTCGGAATCTTCCCAAGTGGCCTCGTCCAAGACCGCCTTGAGGATACTGGTCGGGATGTCCGCTTCCTCGGATGCCTCGTGGTGCATGAAGATGAACGCTTTTTGCTTGGCTGCTTCGGCCGCCGCCAGTTCCGCTTCCAGTGTCGCGATGTTCGCCTCGGCGGTGGTGCCGAGGACGGTCGACGAATCGAGCATGATGAAGCGGTAGCCCTGATAGGTGAAACTGTAATTGAAAGTCGCGTCGCCGGCCGGCAGCCCGGCCCCGGCCGGATAAAGCACGCCCAGATTATCGGAGACCCAGTCGTTCCCCGCTCCGTAATTGATGTATTTGTCGTGGTTGCCGGGGATCGGGTAGTACTTGGTGGCGCCGGCGGCGGTCAGGTTGTCCAGCCGGGCCTTGAGCTGGGTGACCCGGGTGGATGGCGTGTCGACCCCGGCGTCGAGCATGTCGCCTTTAATGATCGTGAACGCCGGGTTGACTTGATTGACCGAAGCGACCAGGGCGTCGACGATCGCGTCGCTGGCGGCGTATGGGCGGCCGCGGACGCTCTCGGTGTTGGCCTTGTTCGGAGCGTAATGCAGGTCGCTGAGCACGGCAAAGGTGAAGAGGTAGTTGCCGCTCGGCCGGGCGAGGGTCTTGAACGATTTAATGATGCTCTCGGTCGTGCCGGACGCCGACTGGCTGAACAGCCGGTAAAAATAGGTCGTGTTGGCGCTCAGGCCGGTCAGGGTCAGATAATGGAAATTGGCCGTCGCGCCGCCGTTGGCCGTGTAAATGGTGGAGACGGGGAGGGAAAGCCCGTACTTGATGCCGGTCGTCGCCGCTTCATCGGTCGTTTGCCAGGTGATGACCACGCTGTCGTCGGCGACCGAGACTATTTCGTCGAGCGAGATGGTTGGAGCGGCTCCGGCCAATGACCAATAACCAAGCAATAATGACCAAGTGATGATCAATAACCAATTACCGGCTCTTTTATTTGTTTTCATTAGAATTTATAGCTCACTTTCATGGTTTGGACGTACCGGATGAACGACGGATCGAATTTGGCGTTGGGATCGGTCCGGTTGCCGTAAGCGCCGGCGGTGGCGCCCGGGTCGACCGCCGCCAGATAGCTGAACTGCCAGTAGCCGTACCCGACGTACATACTATAGTAGGCCAGCTTGCTCAGGTCGAGGTTCAGCGTGTCGAGCTGCGCCAGGGAGAGGAGCGGGGTTAGATTGAGCCCGGTGCTGACGCCGGGCATCACCCCCCAGGCGTTGCCGTCGGCGCCGAATTCCAGGGCGACCGGCAGGACCCCGAACTTAAAGGCTTTGTCGGCGTTCTCCATGACCTTCTGGTCGAAGTTCTCGATTGACGGCTTGAACATTAAAACGGTAGAGCCCCGGAGCCAGACCGGCGCGGCAAAGAGCCGGGTCTCGCTGCCGATCCGGAGCAGGTTAATGTTGCTGACCGTGCCGGTCTTCGTTTGTTTGGTCGTGCTGTCCTCGTATTTCACTTTGATCGGCGCGGAATTGCTCTCGTAATCGAGCGCGATCAGGATCGGCCGGCGGAGCGCCAGGCCGACCCGCATTTTTCTGGGGAGGATGGCGGTCAGCTGTTCCTCCAGGTAATAGTTCTCGGTCCCGTCCACCGGCTTGAAAGTGTCCGAGAAGGGCGACCAGGTGAACTCCTTGGTCGGATCGAGTGCGGGTGCTTCGATCGAGGAAACGCGGCTGTTGACGTAAGCGACCCGGCCGGTCCCGCGAAAATCGAGGGTCGCGCCGGCCAGGTTCTCAAAGACCAGACCGAACGTCACCGCGTCGTTCAGGTCGTAGCTCGCGCCGAGGTCGAGCCGGGTGCCGCTCGCCTGGTAAAAGCCTTTGTAGCGCGCTTCGCCGACCACTTCGCCGGCCGGAACGCTGACGACGTTCTTCTTGTAGCCGACCTCGGTGGCGTACTGGTCGGGGTTGTCCGCCCAGTTCAGCAGGCTCTGCTCGTCGCTCGGGTCGAAGTTCGGCTGGTAGAGGGTGATGTCGGGGGTGCCGTCGGGGATGATCGCCCGGACGCTGTTATTGATGTTGGAGCTGGCGCTGATCGGGGTCAGGCTCAGGCCGACGTTCCAGGATTGCCAGTGGGCGGCGCCGACCATGGTCAGCGGGGCGCTGACGCTGACGTCGTTGCGCGCTTCCATCATCGTGACGAGCGGCACGTTCGACGTCTGGGAAACGAAGCCGCTCCACATCGACTGGTCCAGCGTCTTGGTGTAGGTCGCGCTCCCTTCCGGCGTGATCAGCAGGGTCGCCTGGCCGCTGTTGTTGATGTTGATCGTCAGCTGGTCGCTGAGATTAAAGCTGGAATCGCCGAACTGCGCGGACATCTTGCTGTTGGCCGTGAATTGGCCGGACATGTCGATCGTCGCGGCGGTGGCGCCGCGCTCGACAATGCCGAAGCTGAGCCAGTCGTTAAGCCGGTGACCGGCCTTGAAGTTGATGCCGGTGCCGGCGGTCTCGTAGATGGCGTGGCCGGTGTGTTCCCGGGTGGCCGGCACGGTCACGCTTTGGTCCGGAGTGAAAAAGAGGCTCCACTTGAATTGCGTCATTCCCCCCAGCGTTTCCTGCTGGTCGGTCGTCTGGTATTTGGCGTTGTAGCTGACCGGGCCCAGCTCGGAGATCAGGGAGAGGTCGGCCTGGGTGTTCTTCAGCTTGCCGAGCGAGGCCGGGTTCCACATTACCGTTTCGATCCCCTTGTCCAGCGCGGAATAATAATTGCCCAGCCCGGGGAACGGATTATCGAGCGGATTGGTCTGCAATTGGAAACGGCCGTAGGGGAAATCGGAACCGGGTACGACGGCCAGGGCGACGCCGGAGATGATCAAAACCGCTATCAGGGCGCGTGCGAACCTCATTGCGCCCCATTCTATGCCTGCCGTCCGGTTTTGTCAACGGAATTACCGCGTGTTATAATCGCGCCATGACGATCATTGGGTTGACCGGTCCGGCGGCCGCCGGCAAGAACGAAGTTGCCCGCGTGTTGCGGCGCCGCGGCGCGCTGGTGATCGACGCGGACAAGGTCGCGCACGGGCTGTACGCCGCCCAAACGCCGGTCTGGCGGGAACTGATCAGGAATTTCGGTTCCCGGGTCCTGATGCGCGGCGGCAAGATCGACCGGAAAAAACTGGGCGAGATAGTCTTTGCCGACCGCCAAAAACTCCGGCAATTGAACAAGCTCATCCACCCTTATTTAAAAGCCGCGGTCAGCGCCGAGCTCGCGGCCTGCGACCCGCGACGCGAGACCGTAGTGGTCAACGCCGCGGTGCTCAAAGAGATCGGTTTGCTCCCCGCGGTCGACCAGGTTTGGACGGTCAACGCGCTCCGCGCGACCAGGTTAAAACGCTTATTGAGGCGGGGCTTGAATAAAAAGGAAGCGGAGCGTTTGCTCGATGCCCAGCCGCCGCAGAAAGAATATCTGGCGATCGCCGACCAGGTCATCAACAACAATGGGACCAAATTGCAGTTAACGGCCGCCGTCCTGCGGGCCTGGGCCGCGGTGAAAGGTTAGAGTCTCTCTCGGAGCCAAGCTAGGAACCGTGCCAACGGTTTAGCCGGCGGGGTGGGTTTGGGCCCGTTCCCCAGTTCGATCCGCACGCTGCCCATCTCCAGCCGGCCGCCAAGGCTTTCTTTCTCCAGCTGGGCCAGGGAAACGACATAGGTTTGCGTCCGGTCGGTATTGGTTTTGATCTGGTCCAGGCCGAAGCGGGAGAGTTCGAGCGCGCTGGTCCGGGAGAAAGTCGGGTCCTGGGCGACCCTGGCCATGCGGGCGATCAGCGCCGAGTAAAGGTGGGTCGGCAGGTTGGTAACGGCCGGCGGCGCGCTGACGCCCCAGGTTCCCAGAAAGATCAAGCGATGTTCGCCCGGCTCCAGTTTCATCATCATGTTTTCCGCGGTGACGTAGTCGCAGTCCTCGCTGTAGCCGAAATCGATGGCGGGTTTAAGGCGTAAGATCCCGAACGACCGGCCGCTGTAGGAAAAATGGTCGAAACCGGCCTGAGAGAGCCGCGGGAAATCGATCTGGCCGTGCTTGAACAGCGCCTGGGTCAGTTGGTCGCGCAGGGCTTGTTCCCGCTCCAGCTTTTCCAGCGCCGGTTCGGTGGCGAGCGCCAGGTGCCGGTAGAGCGGGTGTTTGCCGAGGACGCCGCTAACGCATTTCCCCAGCCGGACCAGGTTTCCCTGCTGCAGATGAAAAGCGACCGCGCTGGTTTTATCGATCATTGACATGGCCGATTGGTTATCGTGGACGGTGGCGCCGGATTTCAGTTATAATGTAAGCATGAGCGAGTTTGAACTGGTCGCAAATTTCGCCCCGCTGGGGGACCAGCCAAAAGCGATCGAGCAGCTGGCCGCCGGCCTTAAAGCGGGTGACCGTTACCAGACGCTGCTCGGGATCACCGGTTCGGGCAAGACCTTTACCATGGCCAACGTGATCCAGGCTGTGCAGCGGCCGACGCTGATCATTTCGCCGAACAAAACGCTCGCCGCCCAGCTTTGCCAGGAGTTCCGGTCGTTCTTTCCTAAGAACGCGGTCGAATATTTCGTCAGCTACTACGATTACTACCAGCCGGAAGCGTACGTCCCCCAGACCGATACATATATAGAGAAGGATTCCTCGATCAACGACGAGCTGGACCGGCTGCGCCACGAAGCGACGGCCTCGCTGCTCTCCCGCCGCGACGTGATCGTCGTCGCTTCGGTCTCGTGCATTTACAACCTGGGGACCCCCAAAGATTACCTGAAGGCGGCGCTGGTGTTCCAGCCCGGCGATCCGGTCGACCGGGAAGAATTGATCAAACAGCTGGTCGGGATCAAGTACGAGCGGAACGATTTTGAGGTGAAGCGGGGGCGGTTCCGGGTCCGCGGCGACATTATCGAGGTCCTGCCTGCCTATGAAAAGAACCTGCTCCGGATCGAGCTGGACGGCGACCGGATCGGCCGGCTCACCACGCTCGAGCCGGTGACCAGCCGGAAGCTGGAGGCGCTGGAGCGGGCGATCGTTTTCCCCGGCACGCATTACGTCACCGTGGAGGACAAGATCGAGGGGGCGCTGCAGGCGATCAAACGCGATCTGGACGAACAACTAGCCGCGCTGCGCGGCCAGAACAAGCTGGTCGAAGCGCAGCGGCTGGAACAGCGGACCAAGTATGACCTGGAAATGATCAAGGAGATGGGCTACTGTTCGGGGATCGAGAATTACTCCCGCTACTTCGACGGCCGCCGGCCGGGCGATTCGCCCTCGACCCTGATCGATTATTTCCCCGACGATTTCCTGGTCTTTATCGACGAATCGCACGTTACCGTGCCGCAGCTCCACGCCATGTACAACGGCGACCGGGCGCGGAAGGGGACGCTGATCGATTTCGGCTTCCGCCTGCCGTCGGCGCTCGACAACCGGCCGCTTAAGTTCGCGGAGTTCGCGGCCAAGGTCAAACAGGCCGTTTTTGTTTCCGCCACGCCGTCCAAATATGAGCGGGAGATCTCCGGCCGGCTGGTCGAGCAGATCATCCGCCCGACCGGCCTGATCGATCCGGCGACCGAGGTCCGGCCGGCGGCGGGGCAGGTCGAGGACCTCTTGCAGGAGATCAAGGTCCGGGTCGCCAGGACGGAGCGGGTGCTGGTCACCACGCTGACCAAGCGGATGGCGGAGGACCTGTCCGAATACCTCAACGAGGCGGGGATCAAGGTCCGCTATCTCCACTCCGACGTTGAGACGCTCGACCGGATCGAGATCCTGCGCGGCTTGCGGAAAGGGGAGTTCGACGTGCTGGTCGGCATCAATCTGCTGCGCGAGGGCCTGGACCTGCCGGAAGTTTCGCTGGTCGCGATCCTCGACGCCGATAAGGAAGGTTTTCTGCGCGGCGAGACCTCGCTGATCCAGACGATCGGCCGGGCGGCGCGCAACGCCAACGGCACCGTCCTGCTTTACGCGGAAAAAATGACCGATTCGATGAAGAGGGCGCTGGCCGAGACCAACCGCCGGCGGAAGATCCAGATCGAGTTCAATGAGAAAAATAACATTACGCCGCGGACGATCGTCAAGGAGATCGCCGACATCTCCGACCGGGTCCGGGAGAGCAAGCTGTCGGAGGTCAAGCGGATCAAGGAGTTCATTCCGGCCAACGAGATACCGGACTTGATCAAGGCGTTGGAAGGCGAGATGGCGATGGCGGCAACCGAGCTTAATTTTGAGCAGGCCGCCGAGATCCGCGACCGGATCAAGGAGCTGAAGAAGGCGTTCGGTCTGAAATAAGGGCGAGGTGCAGTTCGGGATTAACGCCGGCCAAACCGGCCATGATCTGTTCACGGTCCTGTTCGTGCCGTTCGATGGCCTTCCGGGCGATCTTCAGGCTTTCCCCGACGTAACCGAAGGCTGGCCGCCAACCCCGCGGCTTCGACGAACTGGCCGTGACCTCATAAGTGTCGATGTTGACCTCATGAAAATGTTCGAAGCGGTAGCCTTTCAGATATTCGTCTTTGGGCAGATGCCGCAGTAATTGCACCACGGTTTCCGGGTCAGCGTCCGGACTCATGGCGGCCGCTCCCTTTTCCGGCCAGAGCAGGCGCTCCCGGGTCTGCACGTAGCGCTCGCGCAGG
Source organism: Candidatus Margulisiibacteriota bacterium (assembly GCA_041650855.1). Classification (NCBI taxonomy): domain Bacteria; kingdom Bacillati; phylum Candidatus Margulisiibacteriota; species Candidatus Margulisiibacteriota bacterium. Next base: position 65,511 of record JBAZKJ010000001.1, on the reverse strand, counting down.
TGTGCGATGTTATGCAGGGGCCGGGTCCATCTGGTCGCGGCGAAAAGCCCGGTGACCGTGCCGGCCGCCGCGCTTAAGATCACCAGGGTCGTCGCCAGATACTTGGCCAGTGGTTCGTGGGGATTTGGCTCGCTCAGCATGTAGCCGGCACCGCAGCCAAAGAGCAGGCCGAGCACGCTGAACAAGGTAGTCCGGGAAGACGGCCATTGCGGTTCCAGCCCGCCAAAGAGCGCGGTCGCTAAAAGCGAGCGCCGCCGGAGCTGTTGCCGCAGCAGAGGCGTTTTTTCGTCCAGCAAGTAGAGCTCCCCATCCGCCTGCCCAAGGAGGCGGCGGGTTACGCTTAAACTGTGATCGGTCAAAAGATTAAGCATTTCTTTGATCTGCAAAGATCCCAGCCCTGGCGCGAGATCGATCTCCTGTACCCCGGCTTTTGCCAGCGCGCGCGCGTAATGCTCCGAGCGGTGCAGGACGATCTGTTTCTGAGGGGTTTGCAGCGACAGGTGTTCCGGCGAGACGATGATCCGGGCATGATTATCCAGGTTGAAGCCGAACAGGGTGGTCGCGACGGTCTTGGCGCCGCGGGTCGGGGTTATTCTGTTGAATAACAGGCCGAGCCGGCCGATCGTTCTTTGTTTCAGGCTGATCGTTACTTTCGCGATCATCTTATTCCCGCTCCAGGATGTTTTTGCATGCCTCTTTTATATCGAGGCCTTTTTAGGCTAATTTCACTTGGTGTGTAAATAAGATATGTTGTAAACATGGTTGGGACCGTCCGGCGAACGAGCGCAGCGGCGATCGGTCGATCCCGCTTTTTTAGCGCCCGGCAATATGCTAAAATCATCCTATCTGGAGGTGTCCCGATGACCGAACTTGGTAAATTAATGACGGCGATGGTGACGCCGTTCAAAAAAGACCTCTCCGTCGATTACGAGCAGGCCGCCCGCCTGGCCAATTACCTGGCCGATAACGGTTCGGAAGCTCTGGTCGTTCACGGCACGACCGGCGAATCGCCGACCCTGACGCACGAAGAGGAGTACGAGCTCTACCGGGTAGTGAAGAAAGCGGTCGGCAACCGGGTCAAAGTGATCGCCGGGACCGGTTCCAATTCGACCGCCACTTCCCTTAAATCGACCAAAGAAGCCGAAAAGATCGGCGTGGACGGCGTGATGATCGTCGTGCCGTATTACAATAAGCCGTCGCAAGAAGGGATGTACCAGCACTTCAAAGCGGTGGCGCAGAGTACTAAGCTGCCGATCATTATCTACAACATCCCCGGCCGCTGCGTGGTCAACATGCTGCCCGAGACCGTCGCGCGCCTGGCCGCGGACTGTCCGAACATCAGCGGTTTGAAGGACGCCGCCGGCAGCGTCGAGCAGACAAAAAAGACGATTGCCCTGGTCCCGCCGGGCTTCACGATCTGGTCGGGAGACGATTCCTTGGCCCTGCCGATGATGAAGGTCGGGGCGGTGGGGGTCATCTCGGTCGCCTCGCATATCGCTGGCAAAGAGATCGCGCAGATGATCGCCGCCTACCACGCCGGCGACCGGAAAAAAGCCGAGGTCTTGCATGACCGGCTAATGCCGCTCTTTAACGTCCTGTTCATCACGGCCAACCCGACGCCGGTCAAAGCGGCGCTGGGGATGATCGGCCTGCCGGTCGGCATTCCGCGGCTGCCGTTGATCGAAGCGACCGCGGCCGAGAAAGAGCAGATCCAAAAGGTGTTAAAGGACCTCGGGCTTGTCTAAATTATTTTGGAAACCGGCGACTGAACGTCGCGGTTTTCGCCTTTTCTTCTCCTGTTTCCTTGTTGTCCTGTCAGCGACTGCTACTTTTGCTTATTCCTTTGTTGTCTTCGGGGATAATCAGGGCAATTACCGGGTCCTGAACGACCTTTTGGCCAAAGTTAAACAAGAAAAAGGTTTGAACTTTATCGTGCACACCGGCGATGCCGTTCCCTACGGGGAAGACTCCCATTACCAAAAATACCGCAAGATCATGGCGCAATTGCCGGTCCCTTATTACCAGGTGATGGGGAACCACGACGGGGTGCGGGGCGGTTGGCGGCGTTTTGCCAAATACTACGGCGCCTTTTATTATTCGTTCGATTATCAGGGCGACCGTTTTGTTTTTTTGAACAACGCTTTTAAGGAGAGCTTTGACCAGGCGCAGTTCAACTGGCTGAAACGGGAACTGGCCCGGACCGGCGCCCGCCATATCTTTGTCTTCATGCACAAGCCGGCGTTCGATCCGTCGGAGATCTACCGGGACCACGTGATGTCGGGCCGGGCGGTGACCGAAGAGCTGGTCCGGCTGTTCGCCAAATACAAAGTGGCCAGGGTCTTTGCCGGCCACGTCCACGGGTACGCCAAAACGGAGCGCGACGGCGTGGTTTATTCCATCTCCGGCGGCGGGGGCGCTCAGCTCCACCTGCCGCCCGAACTGGGCGGGTTTTACCATTATCTCCGGATCGACGTGAACGGCGACCGGATCGATGATAAAATAAGGCGGGTCTATGAATAAACCGGCCAAGGCAAAGAGCAAACGCGATAATCAGGCGATCACCGAACGGAACCGGCTGGCGCTGGCCCATTTGCTTTTGGCCGGCGACCGGCTCTTTACCCGTTTGCCCGACGACGAAAAGGCGACCCTGCTCAAAGAGGTCATGCGGATTGGGGACGAAGCGGCCGACTGGGCGAAAGCCGAGTACGGGACCGACGACCCGCGCAAGATCGCCGTGAAAATGGGCCTGAAGGTCTTCGGCGAGGAGCACCGGAAGCTGAAGCGGAGCGAATACCGCCGCGAGCAGAAAGAGATCGTCATCTCCCGCAAGTTCCACGAAAAGCTGCTCCGCGAGGTGGAGTCCCGGGAGCTGTCAGACCGTTTGCTGAAGCTGGTCGTCGCCCATGAGCTGTTCCACCACCTGGAAGTCGAGCGGCTCGGCGACGTTTCCCGGCGGTTCAAATTCAAGCTCTGGCAGCTGGGGCCGATCGTCATCGAGCGGCGGATCAAGGGCTTGAGCGACGTTGCCGCCCAGTCCTTTACCCAGCGGCTGCTCGGCCTGGAGCTGACGCCCCCGGTCTTCGATTACCTGCTCTCGATCAATTTACGGCCGCACCAAAATTTGTTATAATTAGCCTAATGCCAGCCGACCTCCACATGCACAGCAACCTGTCCGATGGCAGCGATTCTCCCGAAGAACTGGTCAGGCTGGCTCAGGCGGCCGGGTTAACGGCGATCGCGCTGACCGACCACGATATCGTCGACGGGATCGGGCGGGCCCAAACGGAGGCGCAAGCCCAAGGCCAAAACGTGGAAGTGATCCCGGGGATCGAGTTCACGACCGAGAACAAGCAGTGCGAGGCCCACATCCTCGGCTATTTTATCGATCCGGACAACGCGGAACTGGCCGCCGCCCTGGCGCAGATCCAGGAGGGGCGGGTCAAGCGGATCTATAAGATCGCCAAGAAACTGCGGGCTTTGAAAGTCGAAGTTGAGCCGGAGGAAATACTGGCCGCGTCCGGCGGCAAAGCGCCGGGCAGGCCGCATGTCGCGAAAGTCCTGGTCAAGCGCGGCTACGTCTCGACGATCAAGGAAGCGTTCAACCGCTACATTGATTCGCGGGGGCCGGCTTACGTGCCGCATTACAAGTTGGCGCCGGCGGCAGCGGTCGGCCTGATCAAGCGGAGCGGCGGGATACCGGTCTTTGCCCATCCGGTGATCACCAATTGCGACGAGCTGATCGTTGAGCTGATCGGCGCCGGCCTGCGCGGGATCGAGGCGATCTATCCGGGGTATTCTCCGGACCAGATCGAGCGTTACCGGGCGCTGGCGCTTAAACACGGGCTGCTGATCACCGGCGGTTCGGATTATCACGGGGCGAATTTCGCCCGGGAGCAGAAGCTCGGCGAGCTGCCGGTCCCGGACGAAGTAGTGGAGAAATTAAAAGATGAACACGCACGCGGAAATTAACCTGACGGCGATCAAACATAATATCGCGCAGATCAAAGGGCTGCTCCAACCCGGCACCCGGTTCATGGCGGTGGTCAAAGCGAACGCTTACGGCCACGGCGCGGCCGCGGTCGCCCGTTCGGCGGTGGAAGCGGGGGCCGATTACCTGGGCGTGGCGAACCTGAAAGAGGCGCTGGAGCTGCGCGAGGCGGGTATCCTGGCCCCGGTCCTGATCCTGACCGAATCGCCGACCTCGGTCGCCGACGAGATCGTGCAGCACGACCTCACCCAGACGATCTACTCGTTCACCGAAGCCAAAGCGCTGTCGGACGAAGCGCAAAAACGGGGAAAAACCGTCCGGGTCCACGTCAAGATCGATACCGGGATGGGGCGGGTCGGCGTCCTGCCGTCGGAAGCGATCGCCTTTGTCACCAAGGTCGCTTCGCTCCCCGCGCTCGCCGTGGAAGGTTTATTCACCCACTTCGCCAAGGCCGAGGACCCGGAAGACCATTTTACCGTCGACCAGTTCAGCCGGTTCCAGCAGATCGCCGCGCGCCTGCCGCAGATCCCGCTCAAACACACGGCCAACTCGGCGGCGGCGCTTTTCCATAAAGATACCCACCTGGACATGGTCCGCTGCGGCCTGATGATCTACGGGTTATACCCGCAGGGGAACTCGCGCCGGCTGATCAACCTCCAACCGGCCCTCTCTTTCAAGACGCGCGTCACCTACCTGAAAAAAGTGCCGACCGGCACGCCGCTCTCTTACGGCAGCACCTTTGTGACGCCGGCGGAAACGACGATCGCCACGATCCCGGTCGGCTACGCCGACGGTTTCAGCCGCCGCCTCTCCAACAAGGGGTCGGTCCTGATCCGCGGCAAGCGCTATCCCGTGGTCGGACGGGTCTCCATGGACCTGACGCTGGTCAACGTCGGCGCCGGCCGGGTGGAGATGGGGGACGAGGTCGTCTTGATCGGCGAACAGAACGGGCAGGGGATCTCGGCCGACGAGATCGCCGCGCTGGAAGACACCATTTCATACGAGGTCGTGTGCAGCATCGGCAAGCGGGTGCCGCGGGTGTACAAATGAGCTACGTTTCCCTCTACCGCAAATGGCGGTCGCAAAACTTTGCCGAGATCGTCGGCCAGCCGGTGATCGTGCAGACGCTGCAGAACGCGATCAAGCTGGACCGGATCGCCCACGCCTACCTGTTCGCCGGCCCGCGCGGGACCGGCAAGACCTCCACCGCGCGGATCTTCGCCAAGGCGCTGAACTGCAAAAAGGGGCCGACGCCGACCCCGTGCGGCGAATGCGAGAACTGCGCCAAGATCAAGAGCGGGCAGGCGGCCGACGTGATCGAGATCGACGCCGCCAGCAACCGCGGGATCGACGAGATCCGGGAGCTGCGCGAGCGGGTCCGCTACGCGCCGCTGGAAGGCCGCTACAAGGTCTACATCATCGACGAGGTCCACATGCTGACGCCGGAGGCGTTCAACGCGCTGCTCAAGACGCTGGAAGAGCCGCCGGCGCATACCCTGTTCATCCTGGCGACCACCGAGCTGCAGAAAGTGCCGCTGACGATCGCCTCGCGCTGCCAGCGGCTCGACTTCGGCCGGATCAAGATGCCGGAGATCGTCGCCCAGCTTAAGAAGATCGCGCAGAGCGAAAAGTTCCAGATCGAGGACCAGGCGCTGGAGCTGATCGCCCGCTCGGCCGAAGGGGCGATGCGCGACGCGATCTCGCTGCTCGACCAGCTGGTCTCTTTTTCGGGCGACAAGATCACCTACGACGACGTGGTGACCCTGCTCGGCACGGCGGACGAGGCGCTGCTGTTCGGCTTTGCCGACGCGGTGGCGGCGAACGACCCGGCCGCAGTGCTCGACCTGGTCCGCCGCGGGATGGAAGAAGGCCGCTCGATGCAGCAGGTAACGCGCGAGCTGGTCTTCCATTTCCGCAATCTCATGCACGTCAAGGCCGGCGCCGGCGACGCGCTGGAGCTGACCGCCGACCAACGGCAGCGGCTGGCCGAACAAGCCCAAAAGTTCTCGGCGGAACGGGTCAAAGAGGTGCTGCGCGCGCTCTCCCGCGCCGAGCTCGACATGAAGTGGCATCCTTACGGGCGGCTGGTGCTGGAAGTAGCGCTGCTGGAGCTGCTCGGTGAGCGGCCTGTGGTAGCGGAAGTGAAGCGCGTTGCAGAGTCCAACGAAACGCGCGTTGCAACCGCAACCGAACAACGATCCCCAACAGACGGATCGCTGGCCTCGATCAAGGAGCATTGGGAGTCTATCTTAGAAAACATGCGCAAGAAAAGCATCTACGGTTTCGTTTCCCTCCATGAAGGAGAGCCGATCGAACTGGCGGCGAGCGGCAAGCTGGTGATCGGTTTCCGCAAAGGCTATTCCTTCCACAAGGAGCGGCTCGAAGAGCAAAAGAACAAGCAAGCGCTGGAAGACTCGATCCGGGAAGTGGTGGGACACAAGATCCCGGTCGAGTGTATAATTAGTGATCGGCCGAAAACGCCGACCCTGTCGGTCAAATCGGTCGCCGAGTTCTTTGACGGAAAGGTGGTCTAGCGATGGCAAAAAAATATAACGTCTGCGTTTTGGGCGCGACCGGGATGGTCGGCAAAGAGATGATGAAGGTCCTGGAACAGCGGAATTTCCCGGTCAATAAGTTCCTGCCGCTTGCCTCCGAACGGACGGCCGGGAGCAAAGTGACTTTCCAGGGGCGGGAATATACCGTGGAACTGGCCGAGCCGGGCTCGTTCGAGGGGATGGAGATCGGCCTGTTCTCCGCCGGCGCCAAGCCGTCGGCCGCGCTGGCCCCGGAGGCGGCCAAACGGGGCTGCATCGTGATCGACAACACCAGCCATTTCCGGCTGGACCCCAGCGTGCCGCTGATCGTGCCGGAAGTGAACGGCCACGCCATTAAGCAGCACAAGGGGATCATCGCCAACCCGAACTGCTCAACCGCCCAGATGGTTTTGCCGCTCAAGCCGATCTACGACGCCGTCGGGATCGAACGCCTGGTCATTTCGACCTACCAGGCGACCTCGGGGTGGGGGAAAGAGGCGATCGCGGAGATGTACGAGCAGACCAGGCTCGTGCTGGACGACCCGAACGCCAAAGTGCCGGTCAAGTACCTGCCAAAACGGATCGCCTTCAACGTGATCCCGCAGATCGACGCGTTCACCGATAACGGCTACACCAAGGAAGAACTGAAGATGGTCAACGAAACGCGGAAGATCCTGGAGGATGAGTCCATCAAGATCACGGCGACCACCGTGCGGGTGCCGGTCGCGATCGGCCACAGCGAGTCCGTGAACATCCAGACCAAAAAGAAGATCACCGCGCAGCAGGTCCGCGAGCTTATCGGCAAGTTCCCGACCGTTACCGTAGTGGACGACCCTAAGAACGGCGGCTATCCGACTCCGATCGATTGCGTCGGCAAAGACGACACCTTCGTCGGCCGGATCCGCGAGGATATCTCCATCCCGAACGGGATCGAAATGTGGATCGTGGCCGATAATCTGCGCCGGGGTGCCGCGCTCAACGCGGTGCTGATCGCCGAGCGGATGATCGCGGACGGACTTATTTAGGCAGGACCTGTTCTAGCCAGCTGCTTTTTTTCCAGATCTGCAGATGATCGCCGCACCCGACCACGGCCAGCTCCTCGTTCTTTTGCAAGCCGACTAGCTCCATGACCGACTCGGGTATCCGGTAGCGGCCGTGCTGGTAGTCCTTTGGCTCAAAAGTGAAAGCGGTGATCGATTCCAAGGCCGGTGAAGCGAGACGGGCGACGTTCTCACGCCACTGAGCATCCTCGAAACCGACGATGATCCGCTCCGTTTCCTGCATCACGGTCATTACCAGGCGGTTCTGACCGATCATCCGCTGAAAGGCGGCCGGCAGCACAAAGCGGTTCTTGTGATCGAGCTTGGCAAAATGGAAGCCGTTAAATTTTATCGGCGGCTTGCCGACCTGTCTGATCGCGTTCATGGCCGCGGAAACGCCCAAGATGTTCATACCATAATGTCGGCTGATAGCTCAATAAATTTCAGTCCGGATTTGCTATAATCAAACCATGGACCACCAGGCGCAGATCGATTATTACGAGGACCTCTTGGCGAAGCACGGCGACAGCCCTCAGGCCCTCGACTGGAACTCGCGGGAAAGCCAGCGGCTCCGCTACCATGTCTTGAAAGAGCTTTTCGTTTACGGCAAAAAAGGGTCCGGGGTCTCGGTCCTGGACGTCGGCTGCGGGTTTGGCGACCTCTTCGGCTTTTTTAAAGCGGAAGGATTGCTGAACCGGCATAAAATCAGCTATACAGGCTACGATATTTCGCCTAAAATACTGGATGTAGGCAGGAAAAAGTACCCGGACGCCCGGTTCGCGCTCAAAGACATCCTGGCCGACCGGCAGGTGCCGCAGTTCGATTACGTTTTCTGTTCGGGCGCGCTGAACATCCGGACGGCCGGGCGGGAAGAGCATCTGGAGTTCGTCAAGGAGATGATCTTCCGGATGTACGACCTGGCCAAGCACGGGGCGGCGCTCAATTTTCTGGGAGAAGGGATGATGCCGATCGCCGACCCGGGCGACCTGAATTCCGGGCGCTATTTCTTTTTCAGCCCGGAGCTGATCCTGAGCTATGTCCGGTTCGTGTGCGGCCGTTACGTTTTGCGGCACGATTACCATGCCGGCGACTTTACGGTCTATATGTTGAAATAACGAAATGGAAAACAAAAAACTCGATATCGTGAAGTTCCAGATGAACCCGCTCCGGCGGCTGATCGTGCCGGGCTTGCTGCTCCTGGCGATCGTGATCGTCGGCATCAGCGGGTACATGGTGCTGGAAGGGTGGAATTTCCTCGACGCGCTCTACATGATCGTCATTACGCTCTCGACGGTCGGTTTCCGCGAAGTACACGAGCTCAACGCGGCCGGGCGGATCTTAACGATGGTGATCATCATCACCGGGGTCAGCACCGCGCTGTACGCCGCCGGCCAGATCATCGAAATTATCCTGGAAGGGCAGATCATCGGTTACAGGAGGAAAAAGAAAATGGAGAACATGATCAGGGAGATGAAGGACCATTTTATAATCTGCGGCTTCGGCCGGGTAGGGCACCAGATCGCCCAAGAGCTGAGCGACGCGCGCGTTCCCTGCGTCGTGATCGACACCAAGGCGGAAGTCGCGCTGGAACTGGAGCCGCAAGGCATTCCCCACCTGCTCGGCGACATCACCTCGGACGCGATCCTCAAGGAAGCCGGGATCATGCAGGCCAAGGGGCTGATCGCTTCGGCCGATTCCGACACCGCCAACGTCTTTGTGACGCTTTCCGCCCGCGTCCTGAACCCTGATCTGTATATTATTGCCCGGGCCGGGTATCCCGACGCGGAAGAAAAATTGAAGAAAGCGGGAGCGAACCGGGTGATCTCGCCTTACCTGACGGCCGGCAAACATATTGCCGATATCGCCATCAAGCACCGGCGGGACGGCATAAAATGAGCGGGCAGGAGCCGGCGTTCCGCGCGGCCGCGGTCGCCCGGGTGGCCGAGGAGCTGGCGCTGGCGGCCAGGACGGCTCCGAAAGGGCGCGGCTTGGACCTGCTGGAGGTACTGGTCCTGACCGGTGCCGATATTGCCAAGCTGTCGGCCCAGATGCAGGCGATCGGCGAGCGGGAGAAACACCAGACCTTCCTGCGCGACAGTGAGAACATCAAAGGCGCCCAAGCGATACTGCTGATCGGGACGAAGCAGAAAGTCGTCGGGCTGCGCTATTGCTCATTCTGCGGTTACCCCTCGTGCGACGAAGCGGAGCGGGCCGGCGCGGTTTGCGCTTTAAATTCCGTCGACCTGGGGATCGCGGTCGGTTCGGCGGTCTCGGTCGCGGCCGACCACCGGATCGATAACCGGGTGATGTACACCGTCGGTAAAGCGGCGGTCGAAATGAAACTGCTCGGTCCCGAAGTCGCCATCGCCTTGGGAATACCGCTGTCCGTTTCGAGCAAGAACCCATTTTTTGACAGGAAGTGAAATATGTTTGACGATATCAAAGTAATATTTGAAAAAGACCCGGCGGCCAGGAACCTTGAGGTCCTGCTTTACCAGGGGCTGTGGGCGATCTGGGTCCACCGGCTAACCCATCTCCTTTACCGCTGGCACATCCCGTTCTTTCCCCGTTTGATCTCGCAGATCATGCGGCTCTTGACCCAGATCGAGATCCACCCCGGCGCGACCATCGGCCGGCGCTTTTTTATCGACCACGGCAACGGCACGGTGATCGGCGAGACGACGGTCATCGGCAACGACGTGATGATCTACCAGGGGGTTTCCCTGGCCGGGACCGGCAAGGAAAAGGGGAAAAGGCATCCGACGATCGGCAACAACGTAGTGATCGGCGCGGGGGCGATCGTGCTGGGGAACATCAAGGTCGGCGACAATGCCCGGATCGGCGCCGGCGCCGTGGTGACCAAGGAAGTGCCGCCCGATACGACCGTGGTCGGCAACCCGGCCTGGATCCTGAAGCAGGAAGGGCGGCGGCTCGATCCGCTGGAGCACGGCGCATTGCCGGACCCGGTCCACCGGGCGCTTGACGAACTGAACACCCGCCTCAAGGCACTGGAAGAAAAGCTGAAGTAAATGGCGCTTAAGGTCTACAATACTCTCACCCGCCGGAAAGAGGAGTTCCAGCCGCTGCAGCCTCCCGCGGTCGGCATGTACGTCTGCGGCATTACCCCCTACGACGAGACGCATCTTGGCCACGCCCGGGCGTACGTGACATTCGATGTCATTAAGCGCTATCTGGAATACTCCGGGTATCAGGTCAAACATATCCAGAATATCACCGATATCGATGACAAGATCATCGCGAAGGCGAAGGAGCAGGGGGTAGGGGTTAGCGAGATCGCGGGGAAATATACCGCTTCGTTCTACGAAGTGATGGACCGACTGAACGTGCGGCGGGCGACGGAGTACCCGAAAGCGACGGAGAATATCGACGGCATGATCAAATGGATCGCCGGCCTGATGGAAAAGGGCTACGCTTACCAGTTGGACGACGGCGTTTACTTTGAAGTCGATAAATTCGAGGCTTACGGGAAATTGTCTGGTAAGAAAAAAGAAGATCAGGAATCGGGCGCCCGGGTCGAGGTTAAAGGGGCGAAGAAGAATCCCTTGGACTTCGCGTTATGGAAAAAAGCCAAACCGGGCGAGCCGTCTTGGCCGAGCCCGTGGGGAGAGGGTCGTCCCGGCTGGCACATCGAATGTTCGGTGATGTCGACCAAATATCTCGGCGAGCAGTTCGACATCCACGGCGGCGGACTCGATCTCGAATTCCCGCACCACGAGAACGAGACGGCGCAGACCGAAGCGCTGACCGGCAAGTCCCCCTGGGTCAAATACTGGCTCCACAACGGTTTTGTCAACGTCAACAAGCAGAAGATGAGCAAGTCGCTCGGCAACTTTTTCACGCTCAAGGACATCTTCAAGAAATACGACCCGATGGTCATCCGCTTTTTCCTGCTGATGACCCACTACCGGAGCCCGATCAATTACTCCAACGCCGAGATCGACAGCGTTAAAGAAGGCTTTGAGCGGATCCGCGGTTTTATCCAAAACCTGGACTTCCTGGCGGCGAATACCCAGGAAGAGGCGCCGGAGATCGAGCTGGAAGACCTGGACGAAGAGTTAATGCCTTACCGGGAAAAGTTTAAGGCGGCGATGGATGATGATTTTAACACTGCCGGGGCGTTGGCCGCCGTGTTCGACCTGATCAAGTTCTGCCGCAAGGCCCTGGATGAAGGGGAAGCGGAAAAAGAGTGTCTGGCGTTGATGAAAACTTCGGTCGTCGAGCTGTGTGACATCCTTGGCTTAGTTGTGGCGCCCTTGGCCATTAGCGGCGGAGAGAAAGCCGTAGATATCAAAAACCTGGTGGCGGAGCGCGAGACGGCCCGCAAGCAGAAGAACTACCAGCGGGCCGACGAGATCAGGCAGCAGCTGACGGAGCTGGGGATCGAGATCGAAGACACGCCGTACGGGACCAAATGGCGAACACGAACCTGATCCAGCTCCTCTCTTATGCCGCCCTGATGGCGTCGTCGATCTTTATCCCGCTCCTGGCCGAAAGTTTCGGCGCCGGACCGGGGACGGTCGGCCTGATCGTCGGCGCCTATAACGGTTTATTCCTCTGCTCTTCTTACCTGTTCGGCGTGTTGGCCGATAAATACGGCGGCCGGCTGATCCTGCGCGCCGGGCTGCTCTTTTGCGCGGCGGTCTTTGCCGCCCAGGTCCTGGCCCACGATATCGTTTCGCTCTTTTACCTCCGTGCGCTGGCCGGGGCGGGGGCGGGCGTTTTTCCGGCGGCGCTGGCGGTCTACGCTTATTCCGAACAGCGGGGGAAAATGGGGAAGTTTCAGGGATTCGGCTCGCTCGGCTGGGCGCTCGGCTCGATCGTGGCCGGTTTGCTTGCTGCGACCAGCGTGATCTTTGCGCTAAGCGCGGTCTGTTTCGCGGCCGCTTTTTGCGCTTCCCTTCAGCTGGAGAGCGAATATCCGCCGCCGCGGCCGGTCAAACTGGTGCCGTGGCGCTTGTTTTGGCGGAACAGCCGGGTCTATGTCCCGTATTTTTTCCGGGCGCTCGGGGCGCAATCGATCTGGGCGGTCTTTCCGCTGTATTTGGTCATGACCGGGGCCGACAAGCTCTGGGTCGGCATCGCTTATTTCGTCAACACCTTTTCCCAGTTCCTGATCATGGGGCGGATCGAGCGGTTCCATAACCTTTTCCTGGTCAATATCGGCCTGCTCTGCACGGTGATGACGTTCGCCGGCTACGCGCTTTTTCCCTACCTGCCGGTCGTCCTCTTTTTACAAGTATTACTGGCGCTCTCTTTTTCCACTTTGCAGGTCGGGTCATTGCAGGAGCTGATGACCCGGAACCAGGCCGAGCAATCGGTCGCCGTCGGCCTGCTTAATTCGATCATTAACTTTACCGCGGTGGTCGGCCCGTTCCTGGCCGGCTGGATCACCCAGGATTTCGGCTTTGCCAGTTTGATGTGGGCGGGGGCCGGGTTGGCGTTTCTCGGTTTAGTTACTTTCACTTCCGTGTTAGAATAAAGCTATGCTGGACCCAAAATACATCCGCAGCAAGGTCGATGACGTGATGGCCGGGCTGTGCAACCGCGGTTTCGACATCACGGTGATCGAAAGCTGGCTGCAGAGCGATGAAGAGTGGCGCAAGCTCACCACCCACATTGAAGAGCTCAAAGCCAAACAAAACGCCGCCTCGGCCAAGATCGCCGAGCTGAAGAAGAACAAGCAGGATGCCGCGCCGCTCCTCGCCGAAATGAAAACGCTCTCGGCCAGCATTAAGGACCGGCAGGAGGAGCAGTCCCGGTTCGAGAACGAACTGAACAATATCCTGCTTAATATCCCCAACGTGCCGCAGAAGAGCGTGCCGATCGGCAAATCGAGCAAAGATAACCCGGTCGTCCGCGAGTGGGGCGAGCGGACGAAGTTCGCCTTTAAGCCGCTTGCCCATGACGAGGTCGGCAAGAAGCTCGGCTGGCTCGATTTTGACCGGGCCGGCAAGATCTCCGGCTCCCGCTTTGTCGTCTATAAAGGGGAGGGGGCGGCCCTGGAGCGCGCTTTGATCAGTTTGATGCTCGATCTGCACACCAAAGAACACGGTTACACCGAGGTTTTGACCCCGGTGCTGGTCACGCCCGAAGCGATGAAAGGGACAGGGCAGCTCCCCAAGTTCGAGGAAGAGATGTTCAAGTGCCGGGATGATGAACTGTATTTGATCCCGACCGCCGAAGTTTCGGTGACTAACCTATACAGCCAGGAGATACTGCCGCCGGGGACGCTGCCGATCAGGCATTGCTGCTGGACCCCGTGTTTCCGGCGCGAAGCCGGCTCGTACGGCAAGGACGTTAAGGGGCTTATCCGCCAGCACCAGTTCAATAAGGTCGAACTGGTCAAGTTCGTCGAGCCGGAGAAGTCCAGCGCTGAACTGGAAAGCTTGACCCATGACGCCGAAATGGTCCTGCAAAAGCTTAATCTCCCTTACCGGGTCGTCCAGCTTTGCACCGGCGACCTCGGTTTTTCCTCGGCGAAAACCTATGATATCGAGGTCTGGTTCCCGAGCGAGAACGCCTACCGGGAGATCTCGTCGTGCTCGAACTTCGAGTCGTTCCAGGCGAGGAGGGCGGGGATCCGTTACCGGCAGGAGAAAGACGCCAAACCGGAGTTCGTCCACACTTTAAACGGCTCCGGCCTGGCCGTGGGACGCTGTTTGGCCGCTATCTTAGAGAATTGCCAGCAAGCTGACGGGACGGTCAATATCCCGGAAGCGTTAAAGCGTTACCTCTAGAACTTATAGCCGACCGTCGCCGTCAGGCCGAACGCCGTGCTGTAACCGAGCCCGGCGCTCATTTTATTGTTGATCTCCTTGCCGACCGTCAGGCCGATCCCGGCGTGCGCTCCCTTGGCGGTGTCGCCCGCCAGACCGGGGATATTGCGCACGGCGGAAGAGTAGTTGGCGTAATCGAGCGAAAGGCCGACGTTGAACCCGCCGACTTGTTTGACCGCTTCAAGCTGGGCGGCCATGACGTTAAATTTATTGCCCAGGCCGTAACCGACATAAAGGCCGGTGGTGACCGGTCCGGTCGGCAGGTAGTAACCGAGCTCCGCGACGCCGGCGCCGCCCATCAGGCCGCCTTTGGCCGCGAAACCGCGATTGCCGGCGGCCGCCGGAACGGTGACCGGGGCTTTCAACGGGGCGGGAGTCAGGACTTTTTTGACCGGAGCCGGTTTCTTGGCCGGCACTTTCTTTTTGACCGGAGCGGCCAGCGAAACGGACGCGAGCAGCAGCACTAGGACCAGGGAGAGAATGAGCGCTTTTTTCATTTGTTTTCCTCCATGCAGCGGATCGTTGCGACTAATTTTACCGATTAGTGGACGGTAATGCAAGTATTTCTTTTATTATTACGATAAATATTATGATGGTAGGCGATATTTCCAAGATCTATGATAGTTTTAAGGTGGTTTCCACCAACCCGGTCAGGTACGCGGGGCAGGGGAACTTCATGGAGACGCTGAACGAATATTTTAACGACGCGCAAAAGCGGCTGCAGCCGGTCGAAGGAATGCCGGGCGTGTTCACGATCAACCCCCAGCCGCCGCAATCGCTGGAAACTCTCGGCCTTTAACTTCGTGCTATAATATTATTCGATGCCTCTCTATGATTACAAATGTGCCAAGTGCGGCCACGTCTTTGAAGTGCTGCAAAAAATATCCGCAGAACCGTTGAGGTTCTGTCCGCAATGCAAAGGGGCGATCAAGCGCCTGATCTCGCCGGCGGGGATCATCTTCAAAGGGCCGGGATTTCACGTCAACGACTACGGCAAGAAAGAAGTTAAAGAGACAAAAAGTTCTGCAAAAGACGCTTCCCCGAAGAAGTCAAAATAGATTCCGGGTGGAATTGGACCCCTTCGACCTTCAGTTTCTGGTGACGCAGCCCCATGATCTCTCCCTCTTTGGTCCAGGCGGAGACCGTTAGCACGCTGGGCAAGCTTTTCCTTTCCACGACCAGCGAGTGGTAGCGGGTGGCGGTGAAAGGCTTGGGCATCCCCCGGAAGACCCCCTTACCGTCATGGTAGATCTCCGAAGTCTTGCCGTGCATGATCCGCGCGGCGCGGACGATCTTTCCCCCGAACACTTCGCCGATCGCCTGGTGGCCCAGGCACACGCCCAGGATCGGCATTTTGCCGGCAAATTCCAGAATGACCGCTTCCGAGATGCCGGCGTTCCGCGGTTCGCCGGGACCGGGGGAGATCAGTAACCGCTCCGGTTTAAGCCGGGCGATCTCTTTCAGGGAGATCTCGTCGTTGCGGAAGACCCGGACGTCGGCGCCGAGTTCGCCCAGATACTGGACGAGATTGTAGGTGAACGAGTCGTAGTTATCGATGACCAGAATCATGTTATAATTGTAGCACGAATGCAGGCGAAAATAATCACCTACCCGGAGCGCGACCGCTGGAACGATTTCGTCGCTAATTCCCCGTACGGCTCGGTCCTCCAATCGTACGAATGGGGGGAACTGAAGTCGCATTTCGGCTGGCAGCCGCTCCGCATCGCGCTGGAAGAGGACGGGCGTTTCCGGGCCGGCATCTCCATTCTGAGAAGGGAGGTTCCGGTCATCAAGCACTCCCTCTTCTACGCCCCGCGCGGCCCGGTCGTCGATTACCACGACAAGGAACTGCTCCATCAACTGCAGGCGGTGATCGAGAAAGAAGCGGACCGCAACCACGCCATTTCGCTGAAGATCGATCCGGAGGTCCCCGAAGACGACCGGCAAGCCGTGGCCAACCTGACCGCGCTCGGTTTTGACCGGGCGCTCAAGCAGGTCCAGCCGCGGGCGACCTTCATCCTGAACCTGGAGCGCGATCTGGACCAGCTGCTGGCGAGTTTTGAAGAGAAGACCCGCTACAATATCCGTTTGGCGGAGAAAAAAGGGGTCGTTGTCCGGGAAGAGCCGGACGAGCACGGGATCGCTCATTTTCACGAGCTTTACCGGGTCACGGCCAAGCGCGATAATTTCCTTGTCCACCCGGAGGCGTATTACCAGAAGATCAGGCAGGTCCTGTTCCCGGCCGGCCTGGGGACGAACTTTATCGCTTATTACGAGCACAAGCCGATCGCCGCGGTCATCATCTTCGCTTTCGGCAAAACGATCTGGTACATGTACGGCGCGTCGGCCTCCGAATACCGCAACGTCATGCCGAACCATCTGCTCCACTGGGAAGTGATCAAGTGGGCGAAGGAGCGGGGCTTCAAGGCGTACGATCTCTGGGGGATACCGGCCGCGCCCAAGGAGGACCACCCGCTGTTCGGCGTTTACCGGTTCAAGAAAGGCTTTAACGGCGCGCTGGTCAAATACGTCGGTGCCTATGATTTTCCCTACAGCCCGCTTTTTTACCAGGCGCTGGAGCACGGGGTGGTCTGGTGGCAGAACCTGCGCAGCCTGATGACCAAGGGGAAGATCGAGGATTCACTAAGCGAATGATCCAATACGATTCCCGGAAAGTAAAACCCGGCGACACGTTCGTGGCCATTCCCGGCCTGAAGCGCGACGGCGCGGACTTCGTGCCGCAGGCGATCGCCAGCGGCGCGACAACGATCGTGGCCGAGCAAAAGATCGCGGTCCCCGAGGGGGTCAATTTCGAGCTGGTCCCTTCGGCCCGGCAGGCGCTGGCCTATCTCTCGGCCAAATACTACGACTTCCCGTCGACCAAGCTGAAACTGATCGGTGTCACCGGGACCAAAGGGAAAACGACGGTCTGTTTCCTGGTCCGGTCGATCCTGAACAAGGCCGGGTTCAAGACCGGCTTGATCGGGACCATTACCCACGGGATGACGACCCCCGAGTCGGCCGACCTGCAGGCCGAATTGGCCAGGCTGGTCAACGAAGGTTACACGCACTGCGTTCTCGAAGTTTCCTCCCACGCGCTGGCCCAGGAACGGGTCCACGGCTGCAAGTTCGCCGTCGCCATCTTCACCAACCTGGCGCACGATCACCTCGATTACCATAAGACGATGGCGGAGTACCTGACCGCCAAGAAAAAGCTGTTCGAGATGCTCGATAACGAGGCGACCGCCATCATCAATGTCGACGACCCGGCGAGCGCCGCGGTCATGGGAGTGGTCAAGGGGGAGGTTGTCCCCTTTGGGATCGATCAGGCCCGTCATGAGCTCCGGAGCACCAAGCATAATGAGTTTGATACGGAGGTTGCCGCGGTCCAAATTCGTGACAAAGAGATGACGGTCAAACTTAACACGACCGAGATCAGGACACCGCTGATCGGGACCCACAATGTCTACAATATAGCCGCCGCCTGGCAATGCGGAGTTACTTTTGGTATCCGTCCGGCTATTCTCAAGGAAGGGATCGAAGCGGTCAAGGTCATTCCCGGCCGCCAGGAAGAGGTTGCTTGTGGCCAGCCCTTCCGGGTGGTCGTTGACTTTGCCCACACGCCGGACAGTCTGCAGAAACTGCTGGAGACTTACCGGCCATTGACCAAAGGGAAACTGCGCCTGGTTTTCGGTTGTCCCGGGGACCGTGATCGCGAGAAACGACCGCTGATGGGGGAGATCGCCGCGCGGCTGGCCGATCAGGTTATCGTTACTACCGATGATCCGCATAGCGAGGATCCGCAGAGGATCATCCAGGAGATCGTTGCGGGGCACGAGTCGCGGGTCGCGAGTTGCCTTGACCGGAAGGAAGCAATTGTCCAGGCCTTGAAGTCAGCCGAAAAGGGCGATATTGTCTTGATCGCGGGCCGGGGACACGAGCAGTATCAGGATTTTAACGGCCGCCAAGTGCCGCTGGACGATAAAACGGTGGTCCGGGAGCTACTCGTAGGTCAGCGGCAGGTTTAATTTCCGCTTCAACGCCACGTTATATTCGTCGATCTTCGCCTGAGCGTATTCCGGCCGGATGTAGTGGTCGGGGGTCAGGTTAAAGGCGCTTAAGAAAAAGCCGCCGGTCATGACGAGCGCGCCGGTGGTGATGACGCCGGACCCGGCCGAGGCGACCGCGCCGCCGAGCATGGCAATGACCCCGCCGCCGATGCAGGCGGTGCCGAGGTTGCGCCAGACGGCCTTGCCGCTTTCCAGTTCGTTGATCCGGGCCAGCTCCCGGTTATCGCCGACCAGCTTGAGAAAATCGAAATCGTTCAATTCGCTGATGCCGCCCAGGTAAACGTACCATTCGTTGATCTCCTTGACCTCCGAGCGCTGCAGCCCCTGGTTGGTGATCCGGGTGGTGGTGTCGGAATACGATTCGAACGAGAAGGTGGTCGAACTGATGTCGGTGTAATTGTAGTGGCGTTTTTCGTCGATCAGCCGCTTCTTGGTCACCAGCTCCAGTTTATTATGCTTGTAATAGAGCTTGTTCAGATAATCCTGTTCGGCGGCGGAAACCTCGGCCCGGACAAAGGTTGCAATCGCGACGATCGAGATGAGCGCGAAAACTAGTTTCTTCATGCCTTAAATTATAATACAATTGCGGCGGGAGGTAAATATGAGCAAAACCAAATATCCCCTGGACAAAGTCTACCGGTTGCTCGGTTCCGGGCCGACGGTCCTGATCAGCTCCAGCCTGAACGGCAAGCCGAACGTGATGACGATCGCCTGGACGATCCCGCTCGATTTCGACCCGCCGCTTATCGGCTGCTGCATCGGCGACCAAAATTACACGTTCCGGATCGTTAAAAAGACGAAAGAGTTCGTCATTAACATACCGGGCGCCAAACTGGCGAAGAAGGTGGTCGCTTGCGGCAGCGTCTCCGGCCGCAAGATCGACAAGTTCAAAAAGGTCGGTTTAACTCCCGTGCCGGCGTCCAAGGTCAAGGCGCCGCTGGTGCAAGAATGTTTTGCCAACCTGGAATGCAAAGTGGTGGACGCAAGAATGGCCGGCCAATACAACCTTTTTATCGTGAAAGTGGTCGCCGCCTGGCTGGACAAGGGAGCGGAAAAAACGCCGACCCTGCACCATGTTACCGGGCACCGGTTCAAGATCGGACGGGAATAATGCTTAAACGGGCGGAGGCCACTTTTTTCGGCCGGGTCCAGGGGGTCGGTTTTCGTTTTACGGCCGAGAATGTTGCCAATGCTTATAAATTGACCGGGTTCGTCCGTAACTTGCCGGATGGGAGCGTTGAGGTAGTGGTCGAAGGGGAGGAGGGAGAGATCAAGTCTTTTCTGGCGACAATTAACGAAGAATTGGATAACTATATCGAGAAATACAAGCTCAACTGGTTCCCGCCGACGGCTGAATATAAACGGTTCACTATCCAGTCATTTTAGGCCGGGGAAGACCGTCGCCAATCCCGGATGGACGATCTGGCCGGCTTTAATATTTAGCCCGCCGGCGATCACTTTATTCTCTGCCGCCGCTTTCTCCAGCCCTTTATCGATGATCTCGACCAAGTAAGGGAGAATGACCGTGCCCAAAGCTTCGGAAGTTGTCCTGGCCCCCATGGAGGGGAGATTGGGCGGGGCGAAGAAGAATACCTCCGTTCCCGGGAGCACCGGCAGATCGAACGGTTCCAGAATACTGGTCTCAACTATGCCGTCGACGCCGCCCCCCTGATCGATGTCGACCGGGTAGACGCAGCCGCCGGGGACCATGGTGCGGAGCAGGTCGAGCGTGACCAGTTTTTCCGGCCGTTTGCCGGCGCTATACATCGCGGTCACCAGGAAAAAAGCGCCGGCCAGGGCGTCCCGGACGCTCTGCGGGGAAAGCTCGGACACTTTGACCTTGGGATAGCGCAACTGGTGTTCTTTGAAATATTCGGCCAGCGCTTTGGCCCGGGCCGGGACCTTCTCGAGCAGGATAACTTCGCAGCCGCGCTCGGAAAATTCTTCGGCCGCCGTCCGGCCGACGCTCCCGCCGCCCAGGATCGCGACCTTGACCCCGTGCAGCCCGGTCTCCGGCAGGCCGGAGGTGATGATCTTCTTGCTGAGCAGGGCGTATTCGTCGGCGTGGCGGGCGATGACCTTGGCGGCCGCTTCGCTCATCGGGGCGAGGCAGGGGAAACAACCGCTCTCATCCTCCATCGTTTCGTAAGCGAGGTAAGTTGCTCGCGTCCTGAGCGCCGCTTCGGTCCGCTCCCGGCTTTGGGCGAAATGCTGGTAGGAGAGAAAAAGGTTGTCGCGCAGCTTGGCAAAATCTTCCGGCCGGGTCTCTTTGACCCCGAGGACCAGGTCCTGTTCCAGCGCTTTGGCGTGCGAACAGATGTAAGCGCCGACCTGTTCGTAATCCTGGTCGGCAAAATCGATCTTGGCGCCGGCGTTGCTTTCCACGTAGAGCTGCAAGCCGGGAAAGCGCTCTTTCAGCCGGCTGATGAGCGGCGGGGTCAGGATCACGCGGCTCTCGACCTCGCGCCCGCGCGCGTCGGTCTTGGATTCCCTTAAGACGGCCAGTGATCTAACCATTGAATTTATATTTTAATATTTCCGGGTCGGTTTCGTCGACCTTGATCATGTTGTAGGGGAAGAAAATGTCGGTGTCGGTCTCCCGGATGCTCAGGTCGTCCAGCTTGATCTCCAAATGAACGTCGGCCGGCACCACTCGCAGGTCGCGCGCCTTGACCCCTTCCATCGGCTGAGCCCAGTTCTCGATGATCCGGCTGATGATCTCGCGCCGGCCGGAGAATTCTTCGCCGAACTCGGTCAGGATCGCCAGGGCCGGCTTGCCCAGCCGCGCTTCTTTCAGCAGATTGATGCAGCCGAGCATGCCGAGGTGCTGCTTCAAATATTTGCCTTCCTCTTTCTCGACCGAGCCGATATTAAGGAGAATGACCTGGCAATCGCGGTATTCCTTGCCGAGGCCCACCTCGTAGCGGGTATCGCCGGTAATGCCGATGCTCATTTTTTCCCCGCCGCGATAAGGGATGTTGGTATGGATGACCAGGCCGACCGCCGATTCCTGGTTGGTCCAGCGTTCGGTGTGGTGGGCGGACTTGGCCGAAATGGTAAACCCGTATTTGTCCAGGAGCGACGCCCCTTCCACCTCGGCGACCTCCGCGCCCGGGATCAGCAGTTTGTAATTGATCTCCCGGTTGCCGCCCGGGTCGGTGGCCGAGAGCAGGCCGTGAAACTTGAGCAGCACGCCGGCCGAGCCGAAGATGTCGAGCACCTTGCTTTTGCGCTGTTCATTGTGGTCGTTGTATTTGGCCAGGAGGGAGAGGATCCCTTCGACCGATTCGGTGTGGTCGTCGTGGTCGTGGGTAATGATGATCGCGTCGATGTCGGCGATCCCCATTCCCAGGTCGCGGAAGATATTGAAAAAATCGTAACCGGGATCGACGGCGATCCCCTTGATCTCGCCCCGGCCGTTCTTCAGCGTCAGGAAATAACCGCCGCCCTGCGAGATGCCGCGGGAATAGAGGGGGCTGGCGGAATTCCACTTGTGGATCGTCCGCAGGACGTTGGGCCCGATCACCCGGCCGAGCGCGCGCGGCGTGTTCAGGTCGCGGACCAGCTTCAGCTGGTTCTGCTTGATCATTTCCCGGGTGGGGAACAGGGTTTCTTCCATGTAGGCGATCGCCTGGGTGGAGGGGGAATTGAAGTTCTTGGTCTGCAGGTCGGACTGGTGCGAGAGCTTGAAGTCGCCGTACGCATCCTGGAAACGGCCTTGCAGAAAATGGGCGATACCGCGGAAATAGGCCGGCAGCCCCAGGCTCTTGTGCTGTTTCTGCAGCTTCCTGATCAGTTCGTCGTAGATCGCTTCCGCTTCCTGATAGAGGTTGTTGTTGATGCAGGCGTAGCCGATCGTGTTCCAGAAACCGTTCCCTTCGTCGCCCAGAGAGAGGAGGGTCTTGAGCAGCTCCTTGAAGTTACGCTGGATCCACTCTTTTTGCTGGCCGGGCGAGGCGCGCTTCAGATTTTCCCAGGTATTGGGCCGGAGCGCGTCGAGCACCTCGGAGGGCATTAGAACCTCCAGGTTCCCCCGACCATCTGCGTCCGGTTATAACTGCCGCCCAGGACCGCATAGTCTATTATTAAATTCCCGACCGCCAGGCTGAGGCCGGCCGACTTGCTGCCGTCGTTCAGGCCGGCGCGGGCAAGCAGGCCGGGGAGGATGACCGCTTCCGCCCCGTAATGCATCGTGGCGGTCTGGCCGTTCTGGTTCAGGATATTATGGGCGTCGGCCGCCAGCGTCAGCGACGGGAGCGGTTGCACGGCAACGCCGCCGTTGACCAGCATCTCGTAACCGCGGGTCGTTTGCCCGTTCTGCCAATGGAAATCGGTCGTCAGCACCCCCTTGGTGACCAGGCCGACCGCGATGTATTCGACCGGCTTGGCGATGACGCCGACGTCGAGATCGGCGCCCATCCCCCGGATGTCGGTGCTGATCTTGGTCAGGTCGTAAAAGTTGACGCCGAGGCCGACGGCGATCCGCTGCTCAAAGCCGGAGGCGAGCGAAAGGGTGTACCAGTTGCTTTTCTGGTCGAGCGGCTGATTGACGTCGTTGAGCCAGCTGAGGCCGAGCGCGAACTGCGCCTTGGTGCTTTCGCTCTCCACGGCCGGCTGTTCCCAGTAGTGGGGGCGCTCGTAATTGGGCCGGTACCACAGGGGAACATAGGGGATGAACCCGATGTTGATCTGAGTATTCTTGGCGACCTCCTTGGCAGTGTCCCGGGTAGAGCGGGCAAACGACTTGGCCGATTCTTTCGTATCGCCGCCGATCTTTTTTGCCAGGTCTTTTAACTCTTGTTTCAGGCTGACGATCTCGGTCGTCCCCTGGACCAGCGGCGTCACCGCTTCCTCGCGGGAGGGGGCGGGGCCGTCGCCGCTCCGGCTCCAGTTCTTTTGCACGACCCCCTGGTCCTTAAGATACAGGGCCCCCTGCAGGGCGACGGCCGAAGCGAGCCCGACGCCGGCGATCCAGACGAACGGGTTCATGTCGGCCTCGTAGCACATTTTCAGGTTGGCGGTGTTATCGCCGATCCAGGTGTTCCGGTTATTTAACTGAGTGGAACCGGTCAGGGATACTTCGGGGTTCAGGGCCAGGCCGGCGGGATTCCAATAGGCCGCGCTGGCGTCATCGGCGACCGCGGTGAACGCGCCGCCCATCCCCATCGGCCGGGTGCCGAACAGGGCCAGGGCGCTTTGCGCCGAGAAAGCGAGCAGGACAAAGACGGTCAGGAGTTTTTTTGCCATAATGGTGAATTGTAACAAAAGCACCTTGTCGAAGCAAGGCACCGATGTTAAAATGGCTCGCAGTCATGTTACAGCGGGCATATCAATTGATCGTGGCACCGGACCAGGCCTGGCAGGCGATCAAGCGGGAACAAGTGACGCTCGGCCGGCTTTTCCGCGGATACGCCGCTCCGTTGGCCCTGGTCCCGGCGCTCAGCGCCGCCGGCCGCTTGCTGCTGCTGCGCGGACGGATGATCAGCTGGTCGTTCCTGATCGACCTGTTCACCGCCGGGCTGGTAAACTACATATTATTGCTGGGCGCGCTCCTCTTCAGCGGTTGGGTGATCAGCCTCCTGGCCCCGTACTTCGCGGCCAAAGCCGACCTGCCGGCCGCGACCAGGACGGTGGTTTACTCGCTGACGCCGGTCTGGTTATCCAGCATTTTTCAGCTGGTTCCCCGTTTAAGCGCGTTGACGCTGCTCGGCCTGTACGGGGCGTTCCTGCTTTACACCGCGCTGCCGGTCATGCTGGAAACCCCGCCCGAAAAGCAGACCGGCTTTGCCGCGACGATCATCCTTTTTGGCTTGGTGGTAATGATGTTCCTCTCGATCGGCGGCGGCGGAGCGCTGTACTTATGACCGGACCGGAGATCCTGACCTTTAAACAGCTGCTGGAGCGGAACGCCGCCAAGTTCGCCGATAAAGTAGCTTACCAGATCAAGTGCGACGACCGGTACCGGCAATACACTTACTGCCAGGTCGCGGAGCTGGCCAAAAAAGTCCAGGTCAAACTGGCCGCCCTGGGGGTTGGGGTTGGGGACCGGGTCGCGCTGATCGGCGAGAACCGGCCGGAGTGGCCGATCGCCTACTTGGCGATCACCGGGCTGGGGGCGGTGGTGGTGCCGCTCGACGCGATGCTGAAGAAGGAAGACATTACCCCGCTGATCGCCGACGCGGCGCCTAAAGCGTTCATCCTCTCGGCCAAGTTCCTCGATTTCGCCAAAGGGACGATGGTTGAAGGGCGGGAGATCGTTATGGAAGGTTTCGACGCCTTGCCCGACGGGACAGCGCCGGATAACCTGGTAACGCTCGACCACCTGGCGGCGATCGTTTATACCTCCGGGACGACCGGGAACCCTAAAGGGGTGATGCTGACCCACCGCAACCTCCTGTCGAACGCCATTTCCGGCGCTTCCTGCTTTGAACTGGGGCCGGGCGACAATTTTCTGTCGGTCCTGCCGCTCCACCACACTTTTGAGACGACCGGCGGCTTCCTGGCCCCGTTCTACACCGGTTGCCGCGTTACTTACGCCGAAAGCCTAAAATCGTACAACCTGCTGCAGAACATGCAGGAGACCGGCGTCACCCTGATGCTGGGCGTGCCGCTCCTTTACCAGCTGCTGTTCGACGGGATCATGCGGAACGTGGAAGAACAGGGGAAGACCAAGTTGTTCTCGCTTCTGTTCGCCGTCTCCCGGTTCTGCCGGAACGTCATCGGGTTTAACGTCGGCCGTAAGCTGTTCGCCGTTATCCATAAGAAATTCGGCGGCAAGATCCGTTTCCTGGTCTCCGGCGGAGCGGCGATCGACCCGGCACTGATCCACGGCTTTGACCTGATGGGTTTCCCGCTCATCCAGGGGTACGGGTTGAGCGAATCGTCCCCGGTCCTGACCGCCTGCACGCTCCGGGACAACGTGATCGGCTCCGTCGGTAAACCGATCCCCGGCGTGTCGATCAAGATCGCCGGCGACGATCCGGTCGGCGAAATACTCGGCACCGGGCCGAACATCATGAAAGGCTACTACAAACGGAAAGACCTGACCGACAAGGTGCTGATCAACGGCTGGCTCTTTACGGGCGATGTCGGCTACCTGGACGAGAGCGGGCATCTCTTTATTACCGGCCGTTCCAAGGACGTGATCGTGACCGGCTCCGGGGTCAACGTTTATCCGGAAGAGCTGGAGTTCAGCCTGAAAAAGATCCCGGCGTTCAAGGAGATCTGCATCCTGGGCGAAAAAGCGACGACCGGCGTCAAGCGGGGGACCGAACAGGTGGTCGCGGTGATCGTTCCCCAAGAGGGCGTGTCCGCGGAGCGGGTCCAGGCCGAGGTCAACAAGTACAACGAAACGGCCGCCGATTTCAAACGGGTCGCGCGGGTGATCGTGCGGGCGGAGGAGTTCCCCAAGACCAGGCTGCTCAAGATCAAGCGGTTCGAACTGCGAAAGGAGCTGGGATTATGAACGAGGAACAATTAAGGGGCGAGATCCGCCAGCTGGTCGCCAGGATCACCAAATTGCCGGTGGAAAAAGTCAGTTACGAGGCCAATCTGTTCACCGAGCTGAACGTCGATTCGCTCCTCGGAGTGGAGATCTTCGCCGCGCTGGACAAGAAATACGGGGTCAATATCCCGGAAAACCAGCTGAAAGCGGTCAACACCTTGAACGACCTGATCGCCCTGGTCGGCAAGCAGCTCGCTAGTAAATAACCTTATTCAGCGGATATTCGACCAGTCCCCGGGCGCCCGCCTTGATCAGTTTCGGGATCATTTCCCGGACCAGCTTTTCATCCACGATCGTGTCGACGTCCACCCAGTCGGGGTTGGATAGCTCGGCCACGGTCGGCGTCTGCAGAGCGGGGAGGGCGGCCAGGACCTGGCGGAGCCGGCTTTTCATCACGTTCATCTTCAGGCCGACCTTGGTCTCCGCGTTCAGCGCCCCCTGGACGAGCATGACCAGGCTGGCGAGCTTCTCTTTTTTCCACGGGTCGTTCAGGCAGGCGGCGTTGGCGATGACCACCGTGTTCGATTCCAAAACGGTATCGATGATCTTGAGGTGGTTCGCTTTGAGCGAGGAGCCGGTCTCGGTCAGCTCGACGATCGCGTCGGCCAGCTCCGGCGGCTTCGCTTCGGTCGCTCCCCAGGAGAACTCGACGTCGGCCGCGACCTTCTTTTCTTT
The DNA here is from genome assembly GCA_041650855.1 of Candidatus Margulisiibacteriota bacterium. Taxonomy (NCBI): domain Bacteria; kingdom Bacillati; phylum Candidatus Margulisiibacteriota; species Candidatus Margulisiibacteriota bacterium. Next base: position 38,903 of record JBAZKJ010000001.1, on the reverse strand, counting down.
CAGCCATTTTTTCGTGACGTTGACCAGCTCGGTCGCGATCCTTTTCCCCTTCAGGTCCTTAACACCCTTGATCTTGCTGCTTTCCGGCACGGCCAGGACCCAGCGGACCTTGCGCATCCCCTGCTTGGCGTAAACGAGATCGGCGACCGTCTTGACCTTGCAGCCGGAATCGGTCACCCAGTCGCTGCCGGTCAGGCCGGCGTCGATCACACCATCTTCGACGTAACGGGCCATTTCCTGGGCGCGCGCCAGGGTGACTTGCAGCTCCGGGTCGTTGACGGACGGGAAGTAAGAGCGGGACGACGGCTTAATGCTCCAGCCGGCCTTGCGAAAAAGCTCGAAAGTCGATTCCTGCAGGCTCCCCTTGGGCAGACCGAGTTTTAAAGTATTTGACATGATCTCCTCCTGTGAGGGGATTTTATCACCGGTAGAAATTATAAACAAGCTGAAATTATTTCCCGGGATAACGATAAATAACCGATGCATAAAGTTATGTCTTTGGCCGTCCGGCAGGGAGCTTTGGGCGTTAAGATAAAAGCCGGAGGAAAAGAGCTCGGTCCCCTGCGGGAGGTCCTGTGCAAGCGGGAACTGAGCTCGGTCCGGCAAAGATTGGCCGACCTGGAGCGGTTTTGCTTTGATTTCCGGCGGCTGGACAGGATCGATCTGGAACACCTGCATCTGCCGGAATTCGTTCCCAGCACGGAGATCACGGTCCAGACCGAGATCCGCCGCAACGATCGCCTGGACCAGCCTTACTTCCCTTTCATTTTTTCTCAGGCGGGAGCAACGCCCCGGGAACTGGGCCGCGTTACCCTGATCTATGAACCGTCGGCCAGGGCGTTATCGCTCTATACTTGCGGCAACCTCCAGATCAACCACGGCGAGCGGCTGCAGCTGGAACTGATCCCCCGGGCCTTTATCGGCGCCGCGCAGATCTTGCGGGCGCTCAGCCTGCCGGTCGAACACGCGTATGCTTTTTACATCTTGTGGGGCGACGATTACAGTAATCCCGAAATGGAAATTGTCGATCCCCAGGTGCAGCAGCGGATCGACCGGGTTTTTCACGTCCTCGGCCAGCTCGGCTTTAGCGCCGGGCATCCCGCCAATATCGCGCAGTCGATCAACCCGGGCGGCGCGATGATGATCGGCCTGGACCGGCTAGAAGCGCTGTACGGCGAGAACCGCTGGCAATGGACGTATTTACAGCGTTTCGGGCAAGAATGGGCGGAGCTGCTCGACCGGGACGAGATCGAACAACGCCTGGATGAAGCCGAGCAGGCTTTTACGCGGCAGAGCGCGCTGGCGCTTGCCCACTGGCGGGGAAGCAAGGAGGAAACCGCCCGGTTAATGGCCGGCGGCAAGACCGAACTGCTCCGGCTCGTAGCGGACAACCGGGTTTCGCCCGCCCTGACGGCCGAAGCCGTTCACCGGCTCGTGACCGGTTTTCCCCTGGGACGCCAGGACAAGGAAGAGCTGCTCGAACTGTTCAAGCTCAGCGAATACCCGGTCAAAGCGCTGGACGATGAGAGACTTGACCGGGACCTCTGGCATTCTTTACCCAATGGCGTCCGTTATCGGCTCCTGCGGTCGGAGCGGGTTGACTGGGCGATAAAACGGGAACTTTTCTTCTACTTCCGGGACCTGGGCGGCTTGGCTAACTTGAAAGATCCGGCGGTAATCGGCTTGGTAAACGAGGCGGTGCGGGACTTTACCCGGGAACAAATAGTGGAGTTGTTCGGCCTGTCGGATAAATACCGGAACAGCCAGGTGGCCGAGGTTTTTCGCCGGTTGTTGAACGAGGAACTCGCGCGCCGGGGCGGGCGGCCGGAATAGCGGCTTATTTCTGCGGCGCGTTTATCTTAGCTTCAGGGCTGACTTCACAGGCGGGGACGATCTCCATCTTCATTATCTCGAGTTTATATTTAGGGTCTTCCTTAGGTGCGGCCGGTTTACTCCCCATGGCATAAGCAGCGCTTAAGGTCATCGTTAGCAGGGCGAGGACAGCCATTAGTCGCTTCATTTTATCTTGTTCCTCCCGTCAACATGGACGATCTGCGGTTTGATCTTGCCCGCTTTTCTTTGTTCTGCAAAGCCGTAAGAGAGGATGATCACTTTCTGGCCTTTTTTGCCCATTTTCGCGGCCGGGCCGCGGAGCGATATTTCCCCTTTTTTGCCGATTATAATGTAAGTCTCGAAGCGCTTGCCGTTGTCGAAATTCAGGACATGGACCTTTTCGCCGGCGATCAGGCCGGACGCTTTAAGGAGGAGGGGATCAACGGCGATGCTCCCCTCGTAGTTTAGCAAGGTAGAGGTGATCGTCGCCATGTGGATCTTCGATTTTAGGACGGAGATCAGCATATTCAGGCACTATTATACTTGAATCAGGGGTCCTTTTCAAATATAATGGCCGCATGGCGGAAGAACTGAGGATCCACCGGAACATGACGATCGCGGAGGCGCTCAAGCTGAAACCGCTGATCGCCGGCATCCTGATGGGGAAGGGGATGCATTGCCTTGGCTGCGTCATCGCCCAAGGCGAGACGATCGAGCAGGCGGCGGAGGTCCACGGGTTGGACGTAGAAGAGCTGATGCAGGAGCTGAACGCCTGATGGTCAAGGTTTACTCGACCCCCTCTTGCCCGTACTGCAAAATGGCCAAACAATTCCTGGCGGAGAATAACGTCGCTTTCGACGATATCGACGTTTCCCTCAACCAGAACCTGGCGCACGAAATGATCCAGAAGTCGGGCCAAATGGGGGTACCGGTCTTGGACATCGACGGCCAGATCGTCGTCGGTTTCGATAAGAGTAAGATCAAGCAGCTGCTAAATCTTAAGTAGCAGCCCGGGGAACGCCTGTGGGGGCGTTGAGAGCTCCGAGCGAATCGGAGGACCCGAATAACCTGAACAGGTTAAGACCTGCGGAGGGAGAAAAACATGAACAAGGAAAAACTGCCCGAGCTCGGTAAGATCCATCCCGCTTTTTTTGACCGCGTCATCTATCCCCGTTTAGGTAAAGCGGATAAGCAGATCGTTATCGGGCCCCGCCACGGCGTCGATTACGGGGTCCTCAGGGTCGGCCGCCAATACCTGGCCATGTCGACCGATCCGTTCTTCATCGTTCCCGCCTTCGGCTTCCAGAAAGCGGCCTGGTTCGCTTTTCACATCATCTGCTCCGACGTGGCGGTCTCGGGCTTAACGCCCAAGTATCTGGCGATCGACCTCAACCTGCCGCCGGAAATGACGGAAAAACAAATGGCGCAAATGTGGGAGTCCGTTCACCTCGAAGCGAAAAAATACGGGATCAGCATCGTGACGGGCCATACCGCCCGCTACGCCGGCTGCAATTACCCGATGGTCGGCGGGGCGACGGCGATCGCCGTCGGGCCGAAAAAGGAACTGCGCGGTCCCGCCCTGGTCAAGCCGGGCGACCTGATCGTGGTGACCAAAGGGCCGGCGATCGAGACGACCGGGCTTTTGGCCGTCCTTTTTCCCGCTCAATTCATCAGGGCCGGCGGCCGGAAATTCCAGCGGGAAGCGGCGGCGGTTTTCGGCCAGATGTCGGTCATGGACGATTGCGCGATCGCCCGGCGGTTCCCCGGCGTCCGCGTGATGCACGACGCGACCGAATGCGGGATCTGGGGCGGTCTGTACGAAATGGCCCGGGCCGGCCGCTACGGTTTCCGGGTCGAACAGGAGCTGATCCCGGTCCAGCCGGTGATCAAGCGAACAGCCGAGCTGTTCGACTTCGACCCGTTCTGCGCGATCAGCGAGGGAACGCTGCTGGCGGTCGTCGACCGGCGGGAAGCCGGTAAGCTGGTTGGCGCCTTTGACCGGGCGGGGATAATGAGCGCGATCGTCGGCGAAGTGACCGCGGCGCGGCAAGGTTTGAAAATAGCCAGCCAGGGGCGGGAACGGGAGCTGGCACATCCGAAAGTCGACCCTTACTGGCAGCTGGTAGAGAAATTCTCTAAGCCGGCTTGACCTCGAACTTCTCGACCAGTTTACAGGGCTGGTAAGATAACTTAGCTTTCCTGATCCCGGGTATGCCCAGATCTTGTTCCAGGTCGATGTGTTTAAAGCCGCTAAAGCATTTATTATTCGCTTCCCAGAGCGTCGTCTGGAAACCGCCCGAGAGCTCCGGGTCGCTGTAGAGAAAGTGGACGGAAACCGTTTCCGGGTTGAGCTTGCTGCCCAGAGTAAACCCTTTCATTTGCCCATTGACCATCAAGGCGCCGCCCAGAAAGTTGAGCGGCTTAAAAAGAGCAAAAGCTTCAGTAATGGCTCCTTTTTGCGAAATATAAGCGAGGCGGGGGAAATAACGCGACTCTTCACGGACCTGAAACCACTTTTCAAATAAAGTTAAAGCCTCTTTTTTATGTCCCGGGGTTAGCGCCACGAACCGGTAATCGGGGTATCTGGCCTGGAACCTTTTCAGGTGGTTCCGCTTGCCGTCGTATTTCCGTCCTTTTAGTTCGGCCAGATCGGTCCGCAAATAGAGATAGTCGAACTGGTTGCGGAGCGGGGAAAAATGATAATGATCTTTTGGCAAAAGATCGGCAAAGCTCCGGGAAACCCGGGAAACGCGTCCGCTATGTTTCAACATCACCCGGGTCGTATCGCCCAGGTTATTACGGCCGAGCGGCTCGAGAAAATAGGCGGGTTCATTCGGCGGGTCGAGCAAAACGCAGGTATTATTATTGATGCAGGTGACTTGCGGCCGGTCGAATTCCCGCCAGACGAAAAGGTTGCCGAGAGAGAGTTCGCAGATCTCCCGCGAAGTTGCCCGCAGCTGACGCACCAGCAGCGCCTTGTCCTCGAGCGAGAGCGGTCTAAAGTCGGGATAATGGGGGATCATCCGGATATTTTACCATGACGGCGCATTGGCCGGGGAGGCATTGGTCGCAGCCGTAGACCGCTTTCGCCGGGAGACCGGCGAGCGGCGCGGTTTCCTGGAAACCAAAACGCCGGAAAAAGCCGGGGATGATCGTGTAAAGATAAACGGGTTTCTTTTTATCGGACAATACCGACTGGAGCAGGGCGGTAGCGATCCCTTGTTTTTCCCGGGCCGGGAGAACGCCAAGCGAAGTTAGGAAAAAAAACTGCGGGTGTTCTTCGAGCCGGACGACGCCGACGATCCGGCCGACGGTCTCGGCGACAGTAAAGTGATCGAGCGTTTCCGCGGAGTAGCGGAGGTCGGCGGCGTCAAGGACCGCGGCGATCCCGGGGAGATCGGCCGGCGCAGCTGGCCTGATCGTGATCACTTGTACTTTGGTTCTTTCCCGAGCTGGGCGCGGAGCGCGTCGACCTCTTTTTCCAGCTCGACCATTTTTAGCTCGCGCCCGACGGCGAGATCGCTGATCTGCTTGAGATCGGCGGCCGAGTCCCGGAGCGATCGTTCAGCGCTCTTGAGCGCGCTGATGTCGGTCACGACCCCCAGGATCGCCGGGCCGTCGCCGTATTTGATCAGTTTCGTCGCGATGGTGGTGGCGATCCGCCGGCCGTCCTTGGCGATCAGCGCGTACTCGTAAGGAGCGATCTCCGCTCCGGCCAGATGGCTTTGCATGTTTTGTTTGACCCGCTCGAGATATTCCGGCGCGATCAAATGCAAATAATTGAAATCGGGGCGATAAAACTCCTCAAGGGAATAGCCCAGCATTTCGACCGCTTTTTTGTTCGTGAAAACTACCCGCCCTTGTTGGTTGATAAAGATCATGCTGGGGGACGATTCCGCCAGCGTGCGGAACGTCTCCTCCGATTTGGCCAGCTTGGACTCCGCCGTTTTGCGCTCCGTGATGTTCCGGACGATCACCAGCGCCTGTTCGTGGCCGGCCGGGGAAATGCTGGCCTGGAAATACTGTTCGCCGGCCTTGAGCGGCAAGCTGTATTCAATGGTGATCAGCCGGTTATTGCGCAGCGCTTCACTGATCGCCTGCTGAGCCCGTTGGCCGGTCGGCACGGGGAGAATATCGGAGACCGGGCGGTTCATAAAGACGTTGGGCGGGACGAACAGGTCCGATTCCCTGCCGGCCTGGTAATCGACGATCTTTCCTTGGCTGTCGGTAATGAACAATAGATCGGGGATCATCTGGAAGATCGCTTTCAGCCGGGCGGCCTCTCTTAATTCCAGCTCTGCCAATTCCTGCCGCGCTTTCAGCGTGGCAGCGAGCAGGTTGGCGCAGCAAAAAGTGAAGAGCGCTCCCCAAAAAAAGACCTGGGCGACCACGGTCCCCTCCAGATAGTGATTCTTGCTCGTGATCAGGTTGACCAGATAAACGAGATAGCCGAAGATAAAACCGCCGAGTAAAACGCTCAGGGCGATCCACCAGCCGAACAAGCTTTTTTGTCCGTAGTTGCGCCATGTCAGCCAGAAGTAGTTAAGTGAGAGGCCGAGCAGCACGGTGCCGAGCACGACGCTGATGATATTGAACATTTTCGTCTTCTTCTCCTCGGCCGGCAAAATGCGGCTCTTTTACTCTGACCCGCTAGGGATTATATGCTAAAATAGTGTGTATGGCAACAATTAAGGAATTGATCATTGTCGGGGCGGGGCCGGCGGGGATCACCGCCGCGGTCTACGCTGCCCGGAAGAAGCTCGATTTTACCTTGGTCTCCCGGGATATCGGCGGCCAGGCGGCCTGGTCGGGCGAGATCGGCAACTATCCCGGCTATCAGTACATCAGCGGGTTTGAACTGGTCACGAAATTGCGGGAACACCTCAAAGCTTTCCAGTTCGAATTAAAAGAAGGCGAGGAAGTGACGGCGATCAGGCAGGCGGAACAGGGCTTTGCGGTCGTCCTGCAGAACGGCGAAGAGCTGGCGGCGAAAACGGTCATCATGGCGACCGGCAAAAGGCCCCGCCTGCTCAACGTTCCCGGCGAAGCGAAATATTTACGCAAAGGGGTCAACTTCTGCGCCACCTGCGACGCGCCGCTCTTTGGCGGTAAGGAGGTGGCCGTGATCGGTGGGGGGAATTCCGCCCTGGACGCCGCCCTGCAACTGGACCGGATCGCGAAGAAAGTTTACGTCATTACGAACGGCAAGGAGTTCACCGGCGACGCGGTAATGATCGATAAATTGAGAAAATCATCCCGGGTCGAGATCCTGTGCGAAACAAAAGTGCTGGAGTTCTTCGGCGAACGGTTCCTCAAAGGGATCAGGCTCGAGCTTTTTGGGCTGAAAAAAGAGCTGGCGGTGGAAGGGGCCTTTATCGAGGTCGGCCTGGTCCCTAACGCGAATTGCGCCGATTTTGCGGCGAAGAACGAGCGCGGCGAGATCGTGGTCAACAGCGCGACCGAGACCGCGGTCCCCGGTTTCTTTGCCGCCGGCGACGTGACCGACGTGCCGGAAAAACAGATCATCGTGGCCGCCGGGGAAGGGGCGAAAGCGGCGCTTTCCGCTTTTCGTTTTCTGACGAGGCACTAAATGGAAGAACTGCTCAGGATCGATGACCTGCATTTACAAGTCGGCGGGCGGGAGATACTGCGGGGGCTGCATTTCGTCCTCCACCGGGGGGAAAAGGCGGTGATGTTCGGCCCGAACGGCGCCGGGAAAAGCTCGCTGATCTACGCGCTCCTCGGTTATCCCGGTTATCAGGTGACCAAGGGGAAGATATTCTTCCAGGGGCGCGACATTACGGCGTTGCCGACCAATGAGCGGGTCAAGCTCGGCCTCGGCGTCTCTTTCCAAAATCCCCCGGCCATCCGCGGCATTAAGCTGAGCGAGATGCTGACCGTTTGCCGGCCGGCGATCACGCCGGCGGAAATGGCGCAGAACGCGGCGGCGCTGAACCTGACCGAGTTCCTGGGCCGCGACATCAACCTCGGGTTTTCCGGCGGCGAGGTCAAGCGCTCCGAACTGCTCCAGCTCATCGCCCAGCGGCCGGCGCTGGCGCTGTTCGACGAGCCCGATTCCGGCGTTGATCTGGAAAACGTGGAACTGCTCGGCAAACGGATCAACGATTATCTAAAACTTAATTCCGGGCTGATCATTACGCATCAGGGGTATATTCTAAATTATATCGAAGTGACCAGGGCGTGCGTTCTCTATGATGGGGCACTGGTCTGCAGCGGCGACCCAAAAGGGATCCTGGAGGATATCAAGCAAAAAGGTTATGAAGGCTGCGTTAAGTGCCGGGTGAGGAAGCACGATGAATAATGCAATAAACAAATTAAGCGAACTGCCGCCGAACGTCCAGGAAACCTCCCTGCTGGTCGGCGTCGATCCGAGCGAAAAAGAGCGGTCCGGCTCGTTCTTTCAGGTCGACCAGCAAGTCCTCTGCGCCCGCTCGGTCCAGCCGGGCGTCGAAATGTTGAGCACGGAGGCGGCGCTGCGGAAATATGGCGGGCTGAAAGAGTATTTCTGGCAGGCGGTCGACCCGCACAAGGACGAATTCACCAAAGCGGCCGCCGCCGAACAGGCGCCGAAAGGCTATTTTATCCGGACCGCGCCGGGGGTGGAGACGATCTATCCGCTCCAGGCCTGTCTTTACATCGGTAAAGAAGGGATGGCGCAGAAGGTCCACAACGTCATCATCGCGGAAGAAGGTTCGCATTTGCATATTATCACCGGCTGCACGATCGCTACCCATATTAAAAGCGGGATGCATATCGGGGTTTCCGAGTTCTTTATCAAGAAAAATGCCAGTATTACTTTTACCATGGTCCACAATTGGGCGGAGGAGGTCGAGGTCCGGCCCCGGACCGTGGCGCACGTTGCTGAGGGCGGAACTTTTATCAGTAATTACATCTGTCTTAAGCCGGTCAAGATGCTGCAACTTTATCCGACCGTGCATTTGAACGGGCGCGGGGCGAGGGTCGTCTCGAGCTCGGTCGTTTACGGCAAGAAAGATTCCGTGATCGATACCGGGTTTCGCGCGATCCTGAAGGCGGAGGGGACGAGCGCCGAGAACATCGCCCGGGCGGTCGCGACCGACCGGGCGCGGATCTTTGCCCGCGGCCACATGATTGGCGCGGTGCCGGGCATAAAGGCGCACATCGAATGCCGCGGCCTGGTCCTGTCGCCGACCGCGTCGATCCACGCGATCCCCGAGCTGGAAGCGCAGCGGGAGAATTTGGAGATGTCGCACGAAGCGGCGGTCGGCAAGATCGCCGAAAAAGAGATCCTTTATCTGATGTCCCGCGGCCTCTCGGCCGACGAAGCGACCGCGGCGATCATCCGCGGGTTCCTCAAGGTTGACTTGGTCGGTTTACCTGATAAGCTGAAAAAGGAAGTCGACAAATTAATGGAAATGGAGTTGGCGATATGAACATCTGGTTCGCGTTGTTATTATCCGGCCTGGCCGGTCTGGCGACGATCATCGGCAGTTTTCTCGGCATCATCTACCACAAGCCGAGCAGCCGCTTTATGGCGGCCACGCTCGGTTTCTCGGCCGGGGTCATGATCCTGGTCTCTTTTGTCGAGCTGCTGGGGCAGGGGATCCACTTGGTCGGTTTCGGCCCGGCCCATGTGGCTTTTTTCGGCGGCCTGCTGGTGATGTTCTTGATCGACAACGCTATTCCGCACGATTACCTGGCCGAACATAACCTGACCGACCAGCACCACATTAGCAAGAATTTGCTGCGTACCGGTCTCTTTGTCGCTTTGGGTATCGCCATCCATAATTTCCCCGAGGGGTTGGCGGTCTTTGCCGGCGGTTTGTTCAACGTCAAACTGGGGATCGCCATTGCCGTCGCGATCGCCCTGCATAATATCCCCGAAGGGATAGCCGTTTCCGTGCCGGTCTACGCGGCGACCGGGAGCCGGCGCAAGGCCTTTCTCTGGTCGGCATTCTCCGGTTTGGCTGAGCCGCTGGGGGCAGTGATCGCGGCGCTTTTCCTGATGCCGTTCCTGAACCAGGTGCTGCTGGGGTACATCCTGGCGGCCGTAGCCGGGATCATGGTCTTTATCTCGATCGACGAGCTGGTGCCGACCTCGCGCGCCTGCGGCCACGAACACCTGAGCATCGCCGGTTTTATCGGCGGGATGATGGTCATGGCCCTCAGCCTTTGGTTGATGATGTTATGATCGACGAACGGATCAAGCAACAGCTCCTTGTTTTCCAGCGCAACGAGATCACCGAGCACCTGATCTATCTGCTGCTGGCCGCAACGGAAAGGTCCGAGCGCAACAAGGACGTTCTGCGGCGGATCGCGGGCGACGAGCTCCGCCATTACGGGATCTGGCGCAAGATCACCGGCCAAGAGGTTCCGCCCGACCGTTTTAAAGTGCGGCGCTATCAGTTATTGGCCAAATTATTGGGAGTGACCTTCGCGATCAAGCTGATGGAGAGCGGGGAAGAAGGGGCGCAAGACGCTTACGGCCGGATCGCTGCGGTAGTGCCGGAAGCGGCGCAGGTCAAAAGGGAAGAAGAGGGGCACGAAAAAGAGCTGATCGCCCTGATCGACGAGGAGCGGCTGCAGTATATCGGCTCCGTTGTCCTTGGCCTGAACGACGCGCTGGTTGAACTGACCGGAACCCTGGCCGGGTTAACCTTTGCGCTGCAGAACGCCAAGCTGGTCGGCGTTGCCGGGTTGATCACCGGGATCGCCGCTGCGCTTTCCATGGCCGCTTCCGAATACCTCTCGACCAAGGCGGAAGGGGGAGCAAAGAACCCGCTCCGCGCCGCGGTTTATACCGGGATAGCTTACGTGATCGCCGTGACGGTGTTGATCCTGCCGTTCCTGCTGCTCGGCAACCCTTATGTTTCTTTGTTGTTAGCGTTGACCGGAGCGATCATCGTGATCTTTTGTTTTACCTACTATTATTCCGTGGTCCGCGGGGGCTCTTTCCGGCGGCGTTTTCTCGAGATGGTCGGCGTTAGCCTGGGGGTAGCCGGCCTGAGCTTTCTGGTCGGCTTGCTGGCCAGGCAACTGCTCGGAGTCAACCTCTAACCTTCAACGATCCAGCGTTCCTGTTCGCGGAACCAGTCCGCGGGGCGGTTCAGGTATTGTAAGGTTTCATCAAGAATGGCGTAGTGCTCTCTTTCCTCCTGAGCCAAGGCAGCGTAAAACTTTCGGGCGGTTGGGTCGTCGCTGCCCTGCGAGATCTTGTCATACAGCGTAAAACTGTCCCGTTCCAGCCCTTCGGCGATCTGATAAGCTTCGTTGATATCATCGGCTGATTCGAATTTTTTGTTCAGACCGGTTTTTAACCGGCTGAAGATCGGCCGGAGCAGTTCTTCTTTGGTCGGCGGGATCTCAACGGTCGCCAGCCAGTTGTCGATCAGCGGTTTTTCTCCGGTCAGGCTCCGATAGAATTCACCGATCCGTTTAATATGTTCCAGCTCTCGTTCGGCCAGACTGGCCAGGGTTGAGGCGGCCAGCGGGTTACTTGTTTTCTTTGCCGTTGCAGTATAGAAAGCGTACCCCTTTTCTTCCAGTTCGATCGAGAGCTTGACGTCCGGTTTAATATCCATTATTTCCCTCCCGGTAATATTCTGGCATTGTAACAAAGGGAGTTGCCTTGAACAAGGAGATTTGAGAGAATGACCCAGGAGGTGCCTTTATATGGCAAGTTTGTTAGGGATCTATAAGTGCGAAGTTTGCGGGAACATCGTTGAAGTGCTCCACGCGGGCGACGGCGAGCTGGTCTGCTGCGGTAAACCGATGAAGCATATGGCGGAAAATACCGTGGACGCGGCCAAGGAAAAGCACGTGCCGGTGATCGAGCGGAGCGAACGGGGTTTGCTGGTCAAGATCGGCGCGGTGCCGCACCCGATGGAAGAGAAACATTACATCGAATGGATCGAGCTGGTGGCCGGCGGTTTGACCTACCGCAAGTTCCTGCGGCCGGGGGACAAACCGGAAGCCTTTTTCGAAGTGACCGCCCACAATGTCACCGCCCGGGAATATTGCAACATCCACGGGCTTTGGATGGCAAAGGAATAGCGGAATGAAAAAATACGTCTGTAAGGTTTGCGGCTACGTTTACGACCCGGCGCTCGGCGATCCGGACAATGGGATCGCTCCCGGGACAGCCTTTGAGCAGATCCCGGACAGCTGGGTTTGCCCGGTTTGCGGCGCCGACAAGAGCCAGTTCGAGGCCCAGGCGTGACCGCCCGCCTGCTCAAAGATAATATTTGGGCGGTCGGCGCGCTCGACTGGGACCGGCGCTTGTTTGACGAACTGATCCCGCTCCCCGACGGCACTACTTATAATTCCTACCTGATCCGGGGGAGCGAAAAGACGGCGCTGATCGATACGGTCGACCCGACCAAGGAGCGCGAGCTGCTCGCGAACCTCCGGGAGCTGGCGATCGGCAAGCTGGACTATGTCGTTGCGCACCACGGCGAACAGGACCATTCCGGGGCGATCCCGGCGGTCTTGGCCGCGTACCCCATGGCCAAGGTAGTGACCAACCAGAAGTGCGCCGACGAGCTCAAAGAGCATCTGCTGGTGCCGGATGAGAGGTTTATTATCATCAAGGACGGCGAAACGCTCTCGCTCGGCGATAAGACCCTGCAGTTCATCTTTACCCCCTGGGTCCACTGGCCGGAAACCCTGGTCACCTACCTGAAAGAGGACCAGGTCCTTTTTACTTGCGACTTTTTCGGGTCGCACCGGGCGGACAGCGAGCTTTACGCGGTCGACGAGCCGGCGGTCTACCGTTCGGCGAAGCGCTATTTCGCGGAGATCATGCTGCCGTTCCGGACGCAGATCAAAACTAACCTGGACAAGCTCAAAGACCTCGGCTTTACGCTGATCGCGCCGAGCCACGGCCCCGTTTACCGGCGCCCGGCATTCATTATCAACGCTTATAAAGAGTGGGCTGCCGACCAAGTCAAGAACGAGGTCGTCTTTCCTTATGTTTCGATGCACGGGAGTACGGCGGCCATGGCTGACCGCTTCATCGGCGCCTTGATCAAGAAAGGGATCGCGGTCAAACCGTTCAACCTGCCGCGGACCGACGTCGGCGAGCTGGCCATGGCGCTGGTCGACGCGGCGACGGTGGTGATCGGTTCGCCGACCGTGCTGGCCGGCCCGCATCCGGCCGCGGTCTACGCCGCATACCTGGCGAACGCCTTGCGGCCCAAGACCAGGTACGCTTCACTCCTTGGCTCGTTCGGCTGGGGCGGGAAAATGGCCGAGACGCTCGTCGGGCTGCTGCCCAACCTGAAAGTTGAGATCATCCCGCCGGTGATCGTTAAAGGATATCCGAAACCGGCCGATCTGGCGGCGCTCGACCAGCTGGCCGAAATCATATATAATAAGCACCAGAACGACCCGTTAGTGAGAAAGGAGTAAGACGGATGAAGAGCGTTAAAGGATCCAAAACCGAACAGAACCTGTTAAAAGCGTTTGCGGGCGAGGCGCAGGCGCGGAATCGTTACACTTATTTTGCCGGGGTAGCGAAAAAGGCCGGGTTGGAACAGATCGCGGCGGTCTTTTTGGAAACTGCCGATAATGAAAAGGAGCATGCCAAGATATTCTTTAAGTACCTGGAGGGTGGGGAGCTTTCGATCACCGCGGCTTATCCGGCCGGGGTGATCGGCGACACGGCGGCCAACCTGCAGGCGGCGGCTGATGGTGAAAAAATGGAGTGGTCGAAATTGTACGCTGATTTTGAGCAGACCGCCCGGGCGGAAGGCTATGAAGAGGTCGCGGTCTCCTTTAAAGAGATCGCCGAGGTTGAAGAACAGCATGAGAAACGCTATCGGGCGCTGCTGAAGAACGTCAAGGAAGGAAAGGTCTTCAAAAAGGGCCAGAACGCCAAATGGCATTGCCGGAATTGCGGCTACGTTCATGAAGGTCCGGAAGCGCCGGCCGTTTGCCCGGCCTGCCGGCATCCGCAGGCCTATTACGAACTGCTGGCGGAGAATTACTGATGAAAAGCTATATTTGCCCGATCTGCGAGAATAAGATCGAAGTGCCGGAGACGGTCAAGGTCAAGGAGCGGATAACTTGCCCGACCTGCTTCGCCCAGCTGGCGCTGCACAATGTTCACGGCAAGCTGATCCTCGGCTGCGCCCTCTGCAACGAGCCGCAGTTCGATCCGTCCAACTGCGGCGATTGCGAAACGCGCCGGGAGAAGAAAAAACTGTACACTGACGGAGCGCTCTGATCCTAGCCCCTTTCCTGGCCGCTTTGACGGTGATCGCGCTGGCCGAGCTTGGCGACAAGACCCAATTGCTGACCTTCGGTTTTGCCGCCCGCTATCCATTCTGGCCGGTTATGTCTGGGGTGGCGTGCGCCACGGCCGCCCTGATGGCGGCGGCGGTCATTTTCGGCGGTTTCCTCAACCGGTTCGTTCCGCTCTTTTACGTCCAATCATTCGCCGGGACTTTATTTATTCTCTTTGGCCTCTGGACCTTGTTCGGCAAGGAAGAGGCGGAGGCAGAGGCCAAGACGGGGGCGGGCGGTAGCCCGTTCTGGATCGTCTGCGGCAGTTTTTTCCTGGCGGAACTCGGCGATAAGACCCAGCTGGCGACCCTGGCCTTGTCGGCCAAGTACGGCGCGCCGCTGGCGGTCTGGGCCGGAGCGACCCTGGCGATGGTCTTTATTAACCTGATCAGCGTCCTGGCCGGGGGCTGGACCCGGCAATATGTCCCGGCCAAAGCGGTCAAATACGTCGGCGCCGCCGTTTTTATCCTCTTTGGCCTCTGGACCTTCTGCGAGCTGTTCCGTGCTTGATCGCGGCGTTGTTTACCGGTTGGACGGAGACCGGGCGCTGATCGAAATGTTCCCCGAAGCCAAGTGCCGCGGCTGCGCCGCCTGCCAGCTGCTGGCGCCCGGGCGGCACGGCCTGACCGCGGCCAATCCGCTGGGCGCTAAGGTCGGCGATCAGGTCGAGGTCGAAATAACGGCGGAAGCTAACCGTTTGATCCCGCTGATCGTCTTCGGTTTACCGATCGGCTGCTTTGTTCTGGGTCTAGCGGCCGGAAGCTTGTTCTCCGAACTCTGGAGCATTATTCTGGCCTTGCTTTTTTTGGGAGCCAGCTTTTACTTGGTCCGCCGGTTCGACCGTTTTGCCGCCACGCAGGCCCGCTTTCAGAGCCGCATTGTCGGGGTCAGTTAGAATATGGTATAGTTACCCCATGGAAATACAAATTGTTTTTGTCCTGCTGTTCGCTTTAAATCTTTGGCTGATCTGGCAGTTCCCCGCTTATCGGACGGTCGGCAGTGGCCTGTTCCTGCTCCTGCCGCTCGGCACGGTGTTCTTTCCCCAACCGCAGTTCGCGCTCGATTATTTTTGGTGGCGGATCGCCGGGGCGGCGCTAATTGTCGCCGGCGCCGGCCTGATGGCCTGGGTCAAGATGGCCGCCGGCCGGACGCTGCTGGAGATCGGCCAGGTCCCGGCCGGGATCGCGACTGCCGGCCCTTACGGTTACCTGCGC
Source organism: Candidatus Margulisiibacteriota bacterium (assembly GCA_041650855.1). Taxonomy (NCBI): domain Bacteria; kingdom Bacillati; phylum Candidatus Margulisiibacteriota; species Candidatus Margulisiibacteriota bacterium. The sequence goes on along the minus strand of JBAZKJ010000001.1, from coordinate 23,571 downwards.
CACCCGGTCTACCTTGGCGTTATTTTTATCCAGGTCGGCTGGTGGTGGCTTTGGGCCGCCGTCTATTCGTTCTATTTCGGGATGTTCATTGTCGGCTTGATCTGGCTGCAGGGCTATTTGGAAGAAAAACTGGTCATGCAAAAGCAGTTCGGCGACAAGTTCCTCGACTACCAAAAAACGACGGGAATGTTCTGGGTTAAATAACGGGGGGAGCGGATGGCCCTGACCGAAAGCGAACAAAGCCTGCTGGCCGCCGACCTGAAGATCAAGTTCTTCTGGGCGATCTTGGTCCGTTACGCCGTCATGCTCTTCGGCCTTTTTCTGCTGTTCTATTCGTATTCCAACGGGATCAACATCGGGCCGATCATTAATCTATTGGTCTTCATCAGTGCTTATAATTTACTGGCTCACGCTTATTACCTGGCCCGGTCCCGCCAGCGGTTCTGGCAGATGTTCCTGGCAATCGGCCTGGTCCAGCTGCTCGACCTGCTGGCGGTGACATATTTGATCTACCTGACCGGCTGGCTGGAGAGCCCCTACTGGTTCCTTTATCTGGTCATGATCATCATTGCCGGCTTCGGCTACTTTTCCCGCTACTCCAGCGTCGTTTTCCTGATCGCCCTCTTTTCGGCCCTGTTCTATTTTGGCCTGCTGTTTTTGACTTATTTCGGCATTATACCGGCTTACGGCCCCAGCTTTACTTTATCGCCGCACCAGCTGCTTCTTTTGATCATCAACCGGGCCGTCTTTACCATTAGCTCGTTCTTCCTGTTCGCCGCGACGATCTACTATTTTTCCAAGACCCTGACCCAGAACCAGGACGCCCTGGCCGGCAAGAACCGCGAGCTGGTCAACGCCATGGAAGCGCTCCGGCAGATCGACCGGATCAAGGACGATTTTGTCGCGACCGCCTCGCACGAGCTGCGGACGCCGCTGGCCGTGGTCCGGGAGAACATCAGCCTGGTGAAAGACGGACTGGCCGGCCCGGTCGCCCCGAAACAGGCGCAGCTGCTGGCGACCGCCCAGCAGAACATCGACCGGCTGGCGCAGATCCTGGACAGCCTGCTCGACATCGCCAAGATCGAGTCCCGCTCGCTGGAATTGAAACGGGAAAAAGCGGACATTGCCAAACTGGCCGAGCAGGCGGCTGGCTTGATCATGGGGTTAGCGGAGAAAAAACAGATCAGCGTAGTGGTGAAACCGCCGGCCGGCGGCGCGCTCGCCTGGGTGGACCGCGATCAGATCCTGCGGGTCTTTATCAATCTGCTGGATAACGCGATCAAATACACGCCGAATAACGGCCAGGTCACGGTGATCGTTTCGCTGCGCGGCGGGGTGATCCGCAGTTTAGTGGCGGACACGGGGCTCGGGATCGCGCCGGAAGACCTGTCGCTGATCTTTGAGCGGTTTGTCCGGCTGACCGGTGCCGCCGAAATGGCCAACCGGGGGACCGGGCTCGGCCTGTCGATCTGCAAGGGGATCGTCGAACTGCACGGCGGCAAGATCTGGGCGGAAAGCCGGCCGGGGACGGGAACTAGGGTCATTTTTGAATTGCCCGAGGTGGTATCATGAGCGAACCGCGCAAGAAAATCCTGGTGATCGAGGACGAGCTCGACCTGGTGGAAGGCCTGCGGCTCCGGCTGGAAGCGAACGGTTACGAAGTGCTGGTCGCCAGTGACGGCGCGGACGGTTTAAACCAGGCCAGGAACAAATGTCCCGACCTGGTCATTCTCGACGTGCGGCTGCCGAAGCTGGACGGCTATAACGTCTGCCGGATGCTGAAGTTCGATGAAAAATACCAGAAGATCCCGATCATCATGCTGACCGCGCGGGTGCAGCAGGCCGACGTCAAGCTCGGCAAAGAGGCCGGGGCGGACATTTACATGACCAAGCCGTACAAATCGGAAGAATTGCTGGCGAACATCAAGAAGCTGCTGCCCGGGGGTTGATCAGCGTTCCCAGATCCGGGCGTTATATTCCGCCACCATCCGCTGGGTGTTGAAGAAGCCGGCCTCCGCAAGGCAATTGATCATCATCTCCAGCCATTCCGACTGCTCGATCGGCGTCCGGCCGCTGGCCGTGCCGTAGTAAAGCGGGATCAATTCCTCGAGCGTTTTGTACAGTTCCTGCGAGTCCTGTGCCAGCTTCAAGTCATGCTCGCTGCCGATCTCGCCGGGGGGCGGGACGTAGCCGAAGATCCGGCCGATCTTTTTGTCGGCCGCTTCCACCACCCAGCCGTCGAGGGTGGAGAGCTGGAGCACGCCGTTGTGGAGCGCTTTCATGCCGCTCGTGCCCGACGCTTCGAACGGCGGGAGCGGGTTGTTGAGCCAGACGTCGACGCTGCTGGTCAGCAGTTTGGCGAAATAGGTGTCGTAGTTCTCCAGGAAGACGATCCGCAGCCGTTTGCGCTCGCCGGAAAGCATGGTGATCTTTTCCAGCATGTTGTCCATGTGGATGGAGGCGGGGACGTCCGCCGGATGCGCCTTGCCGGCGATCACGATCTGGATCGGGCCGTATTTCTTGGCCATTTCCAGCAGGCGGTTCGGGTCCTGCAGCAGCATGGTCGGCCGTTTGTACGGCGCCAGGCGGCGCGCCCAGGCAATGGTGAAAGCGTGTTCGTCGAAATACCAGTATTCCAGGAACTTGGCCAGGGCGCGCTTGTTCTCGACGTGCGCCTGCCACAAGTCGCGGCGGAACTCCGGGTCGTTCTTGATGTTCTGGACGTTCTGCAGCAGATTATTATCGTTGACCCAGTCGCCGATCCGCGCCTGGTATTTGAGCAGGACGTTCTTGATCGCCGCCGACATCCAGGTGGGGGTATGGACCCCGTTGGTGATGCTGATGATCTTTTCCTTGAACCGGGGGAACTGGAGACGGGTGACCTCGCCATGCTTGGCCGCCACCGCGTTGGCGTGCGCGCTGGTGCTCATCGCCAATAGGGTCAGGTTGCCGACGTTGGGTTGTTTTTCGTCCCGGCCGTAACGTTTGACGATCTCGGCGGCCTCGTTGCCGATCGTGGCCGTCAGCTCCTGCAGGTCAAAGCGGTCGTGCCCGGCCTCGACCGGCGTGTGGCAGGTGTAAGCGAACGAGCTCTTGAGCTTTTCCGGGTCCTCTTTTTTCGCTTTTTCCACGAAAGCCAGCGCGGCGTGCCCTTCGTTCAGGTGGTATTTGCTGATCGAGTAACCGAGCGCTTCCAGCGCCTTGACCCCGCCCATCCCGAGGATCGCCCGCTGGCAGAGCTTGATCCAGCCGTTGGTGCTCCGGTAGAGCTGGTCGGTCAGCTCGCGGAAATAATCGGGGTTTTCCGGCACGTTGGAGTCGAGCAGGACGAGCGGGATAACGTGTTTCAGGTCGTGGGAGTAGACGTAATATTTCCAGAGCTTGAGGAGCAGTTTCTGGCCGCTGATCTCGATCTCGATCCGCGGTTTGAGCGGGATCAGGCCGGGATAGGAGTGCGGGTCCCAGGCCATTTCGTCGGGGGCCTGGCCGCCGGCGCGGAACCAGAACTTCTGTTTGAAGTAACCTTTTTCCCAGAGGATGCCGACACCGGCCAGCGGGAGCGCCAGATCGGCGGCCGACTTCAAAGCGTCCCCGGCCAGTACGCCGAGGCCGCCGCTGTAGATCGGCAAATCGATGATCTTGCTCAAGGGGAGGAAATGGTAGTAATCCATGTCCTTCATGTTGGAAAAGACCTCGTGCTGGGCGATCCGATTCGAGCCGCTGATCGGGTTAACGGTCTGGAAGGTGTGGTAAACGCTGGGGGCAAGGCCGAACTCCATGGAAAAATAGGCGATCGAGCGTTCGGCCGCGGCCAGGAGCCGTTCTTCCGCTTTGATGATCGGCTCGAGCGGATAACCGCAGAACTCGGTCTCGGAAATATCCTTTAAATATTTTTCCTGCGAGTCATCGAGCCGGGAGACTTCAAGGAATCTTGGTATCATCACTGTTTATTTTATAGAAAAAACCGGCCCGGCGCCACTACTATTTTGTTTGACACGGCAGACGATAAAAATTATACTCTTAACAATGGCGAAAGTCCGTCTATTCGCGGTTTTTTTGTTAATTTTATCCGCTTTTTGTGGCCAGGCGATCGCTGCCACTTATTACGTTGACGCCGCCACGGCCGAAGGGAACCTGGTCGGCGACGGGTCTTCCGGCAATCCCTGGCAAACCATCACTCACGCGCTGACCATTGCGTCGACCGGCGACACGATCATGGCCCAACCCGGGCTTTATTCCACGACGATGACCGGCTCCGCGGAAACTTTGCCGCTGATCGTCAGTAACGGCATCCAGGTCAAGGGGAACGGGTTGGCGACGGTCGAAGGGGACGGGAGCAATAACATATTTCAGCTTGAACGGTTCGCGGTGCTGGAAGCGCTGGACATTACCGCGCTCGGGTCGAAAAAAGGGGTCCTGATCACCGGCCCCGGCAACGAGGTCAGAAGCTGTACGGTCTATTCCGGCACCATGTCGAGCGACGGGATCCATTTTGACGGCGAAGTTTCTTTTGAGGCGTCCGGCCGCGTCGTCAATTGCCTGGTCCGCAACGTTTTTCGCGGCATCCGCCTGAATGGCGGGTCGGGGACGGTGACGATCGAAACCTCGACTATCCGCAACATTACTCAAGAAAACATCAAGCTCGACGGCTGGACCGGTTACGTATTGATCAGGCAGAACCTGATCAGGAGTGCCGTGGCCGGTTGGCAAGGGATTGTTATCTATGCCGGCGATCCGTCGGTCTCGATCGAAGGGAATACGATCGTTCGGAACAGCAAGGGGATCGAACGGTCCAGCGGAACGGTTTCGGCCCGGAATAATATTATCGCGCTTGGCGGAGCGGGCAGTTACGGTATTTACGGGACGGTTGCTTCCACTTACAACGATCTATTCGGCAATACGACCAACTGGTCGGGGGCTGCGTCGGGCGAGGGGGATATCGTTGCCGACCCGCTGTTCGTCAGCGCCGAGGCGCATAATTATAATCTCCAGTACCTTTCGCCGGCGGTCGACAAGGGCGATCCCGCGTCGCCGGCCGATCCGGACGGGACGCGTGCCGACATCGGGGCTTACTACCGTAACCAGACCAATGATCCGCCGATCGTGGCGCTTACCGCGCCAAACGGCGGCAACAAGATCAAAGGGGGGAGCGATTATACCGTGACCTGGACGGCGACGCAGGCGGCGGTTTACGTCGGCTACGTCGCCATCGATTATACGACCGGCGACGCCTATTCGTTGATCGCCACCAACGAGGCGAATGACGGCAGTTACAGCTGGACCGTCCCGCCGGTCACCACGCTGGAGGCCAAGGTCAGGGTCACGGCCGTTTCCACCCTGGAAGTGCCGGGGACCGCCGAGTCGGCGAGCGTGTTCACGATCGACTCGATCGCGCCGACGGTTTCGGTCACTTATCCCGACGGCGGCGAAAAGCTGCGGGGCGGGACGCTTTGCACGATCACCTGGACGGCGAGCGATAATTTTAACCTGGCCGCCAACCCTATTACTTTAGCTTACACGACCGGCGACGCCTACGTGACGATCGCGACGGGAGAGGCGAACGACGGCAGTTACGGCTGGACCTTGCCGGAGATCGATACCAGTGAAGCCAAGGTCAGGGTCCAGGCGGTTGACGAGTGCGGCAACGTCGGGACCGACGAAAGCGGCGCCGTCTTTATCATCGACGTGACGCCGCCGACCGCGCCGGTGCCGGTCACTCCGGCCGACGGGGCGGTGACGCGCGAAACGACGCCGCAGTTGACCTGGGAAGCGGCGACCGACAACCTGTCGGGGGTCGTTAGCTACGAGATCCACCTGGATACAAGCTTGATCACGCAAGGGGCGACGACCGACTATACGCCGGCAACCCCGTTAGTCGATGGTTTGCACACCTGGGAGGTCCGGGCCAAAGATGGCGCGGGGATCTGGGGGAATTACGGGAGTACCCGGACATTCAGCGTCGATACGCAAGGGCCGACGGTGGAAAGCCTGGCGCTTAAAGACCGGACCACCGGTAATACTCAAGAAACGAACGACCGGATAGTTTCCGTGGAAGCGAGCGGGGTCAGCGGCGCGCCGTCGCAGCTGATGCTGTCGGGAAGCGCCGATTTCAGCCTGGCAGAGTGGCAGCCGTACCAGAACCCGGTCACTTTCGAGGTTGGCGCCGGCGAAGGGAGCAAGACCGTCTATTACAAACTGCGCGACGCGGTCGAGAACGTCTCCGTGACGTTCGAGGCGGCGATCTTTCTCGACCTGACGCCGCCGGTCGTGACGGTGGAGGCGCCGGTCGGCGGCGAAAAGTGGCAGGGGGGGACGGTCAAACAGATCAACTGGCTGGCGACCGATATCCGCGGTTTAGCGGTAAACCCGATCGCGCTCTATTACACGACCGGCGAAACCTATCAGCTGATCGCCAGCAACGAAGCGAATGACGGAACTTACGATTGGACGCTGCCGGAGACCGATACCAGCGAAGCTAAGGTCAAAGTGCTGGCCCGCGACCTGGCCAACAATACCGCCTCGGCCGAGAGCGCGGCGCCTTTCATCATCGACGTCACACCGCCAACCGCTCCAGTCCCGGTTACCCCGGCCAACGGGAGCACGACCAAAGAAGCGGCGCCGCAACTGACCTGGGAAGCGGCGACCGACAATTTGTCGGGGGTCGTCAGCTACGAGGTCCGCCTCGATCTCAACCTGGTCACGCAAGACGCCGCGACCAGCTACACGCCGGCGCCGTTAGCCGAAGGGCTGCATACGTGGGAGGTGCGGGCGAAAGATGGGGCGGGGATCTGGGGGAACTATTCCGCCGCTTTCCTTTTTACCGTGCTGACCCAGGGGCCGTCCGTGGAAAGCATTGCGCTCAAAGACCGCACGACGGGAAGCACGCTGGAGACCAACGACCGGATAATGACGGTAGAAGCGGCCGGCGTTACCGGCAGCCCGACAGAGATGCTCATCTCGACCAGCGAGTCGTTCGCGGGAGCGGAGTGGCGCTCTTATCAGCCGCTGACGACGTTCGAGGTCGACGCTGGCGATGGGAACAAGACCGTATATTACAAATTGCGCGATGCCGGGCTCAATGAAAGTAACACGGTTTCGCGCTCGATCATCCTGGACACTGCGCCGCCGACGCTTAGCCGGATCGAACTGAGGGACCGGACGACCGGCAGTACGCTGGAGACCAACGACCCGCTGGTCACGGTCGAGGCGTTCGATGTAGCCGGGTCGCCGGAAACAATGCTGGTCTCGGAATACGAGGATTTTTACGGCGCCGAGTGGGAAACTTATTACCAAAAATTCGTAGGTATATTGACGGCCGAAAGCAGGGTCCAGACAGTGTACTTTAAACTGCGCGACCGGGCCCAGAATATCTCGGTGACTAAAGAAGCCTCGATCTATGTCGATCTGATCCGGCCGCTGGTGACGGTCGAATCCCCGGCCGGTGGCCAGAAATGGGCGGGTGGAGCCGCCAGGCTGATCGATTTTTCCGCTACCGATGAGCGGGGGATAGCGCCGAATTCGTTGTCGCTCCGGTATTCGACGGACGGCGGCTCGTCGTATCCCAATTTGATCACCCAGGAAGCGGCGGTCGTTTCCCCGTATAGCTGGAATATCCCGGCGACGATCAACTCGACCCAGGTCAGGATCAAGGCCGCGGTCCGCGATCAGCCGGGGAATCTGGGGACGGGCGAATCGGCGGCGAATTTTACGATCGATTCGACGCCGCCCCTGATCACGGCCGAGGTCCCGGCCGGCGGGGAAAAATGGCAGGGCGGGGCAGCGAAGACGATTAACTGGCAAGCCACCGACAATCTCGCCCTGGCGGCCGATTCGGTTTATCTCTACTACACGACCGGCGAGGCGGATCTGCCGATCGCCGCCGGCATTGCCAATAACGGGACATATCCGTGGACCACGCCGGCGCTTAATACGAATGAGGCAAAGGTCAGGATCACCGCCAGCGACGAGTGCGGCAACATCGGCTCGCGGGAGAGCGGCAGTTTTATCATCGATATCACGCCGCCGACGGCGCCGGTCTTGCTGACGCCGCCGAGCGGCTCCACCACCAGCGACGCGACCCCGCTCTTCAGCTGGACGCCGGCGACCGATAACCTGTCGGGCATCGCCAGTTACGAGATCAACCTCGACTCCGCCCTGATCACCCGGGACGCCACCGCCGCTTATACGCCGGCGACCGCGCTGGCTTCCGGGGCGCATACCTGGGAGGTTCGGGCCAAAGATGGGGCGGGGTGGTGGGGGAGCGAGAGCGCGCAGTGGACTTTCACGATCAAACTGAACGGGCCGGCCGTTGACGGGATCACGCTCCGGAACCTGGCGACCGGCAACGCCAACTACACCAGGGAGCGGATCGTTTCGCTGGAAGCCGCCGGGGTCAGCGCCGACGCCGCGGAGATGATCGCGTCGGAAAACGCCGATTTTGCCGGGGCAAACTGGACCGCCTACCAGAACCCGGCCACTTTTGAATTGAGCGCCGGCGACGCGGTCAAAACGGTCTATTACCGGTTGCGCGACATCGCTCTGAATAAATCGATCACGGTAGAAGCCGCGATCAGGCTGGATACCATCGCTCCGCTGGTGACGGTGGAAGCCCCGGCGGGCGGCGAACGCATAGCCGCCGGATCGACCTTTAACATTCTCTGGTCCGCCACCGACGGCGGGAGCGGCGTCAAAGCGAACGGGATCACGCTCCGGTTCTCCGGGGACAGCGGCGGCAGCTGGTCGCTGATCGCCGGCAACGAGCCGAACGACGGCGCCTACAGCTGGACCGTGCCGGGCGGGGTGGAATCGAGCCATTGCCGGGTCAGCGTTGAAGCGGTCGACCGGGCGGGCAACGCCGACGGCGCGATGAGCGCCGGCGACTTTACGGTGGTCGCGGCCGGGCCGAACGCGCCGGCCTTGCTGACCCCGGCCGACCAAAGCTATCTCGCCACGGCGCAGCCGACCCTGGAGTGGGGAACGAGCAGCGGTGCGGTCAGGTACGCGTTGAGACTTGACGGGACGGAAGTCGCCAGCCAGGCGGCCACCAGCTATGCTCCGGCCGCCGCCCTGGCCGAAGCATATCACACCTGGGAAGTCCGGGCGCAGAATGACGTCGGGATCTGGGGGGCTTACAGCGGTGTCGGGACTTTTGCCGTCGACCAGACGGCGCCGGCGACGGTCTTCGGCGCTTTTCTCGACAACAGCAATCCGCTGCCGAGCTTTGAGGGGACGGCCAGCGATAATTTCCGGGTCGCGTCGGTCGAGGTCCGTCTCGATAACGGGAGCTGGAGCGCGGCCGTGCTAAGCGGCCATTTGTCGCGCGAAACGTTCAGTTATCAGGTCTTGACCGCGCTTGAGCGGGCCGGCCACACCATCGAAGCGCGCGCTTATGACGCGGCCGGCAACCTGACGCCGGCCGGCCAGCAGGCGCTGCTCAATTTCACCATTACCAAGGCGAGCGTTACGGTGCAGACCGCGGTCAACGGCGTGACGGTCGCCAGCGGCCAGGTGATCTCTTACCGGCCGGCATTCACGGTCAGCGTCGTTTCGCCGCTGGCGATCACGGAACTGAAGATCTCCGTCGACGGGACGATCATTTACTTAAGCGACGAGAGCTTCAAGAGCAAAACGGTGACCGTCTCGCCGGCGGGCGACCTGGCGGTCGGCAAGCACACGCTGCGGATCGAGCTGCGCAACGCTTTTGACGACACTTACACGACCTCCTACAGCAACCTGACGGTCGTCTCCGACGTCCGGGTCAGCGCGATCCCGACGGCGACCGGGGTGAATTTCACGGTCACGACCTCGTCGAGCGGCCCGGCGCTCTTCGTGATCCGGCGGCCGGGGCGGGAGACGATCTTCCAGAAACCGATCGCCGACCTGGGGACGGTCGGCACGATCACGGTCGATCGTTACGTGGCGGGGGAGACCCTGAAGGGGGCCTATATCTGGAAGATCATTTACAACGGCAACAAGAGCTCCAACACGGGAGGGTTCATTGTACCGTAAATTATTATTAGTTTTGGCGCTCTGCGCGGCGGCGTCCGCCTGGGCCGACACCTCGCTCAGCGGCTACAACGGCGCCCGGCCGCTGGCGCTCGGCAACGCCTACCTCGGTTTGGCCGACGACGGTTATTCGCTCTATTCCAATCCGGCCGGGATCACGGGCGTAAAGACTTTTAACGTCGTCAGTCTTTATTCCCAGCCGGAGACCGGGGTCGCTTACGCCTCGATCGGGGCGGTTTTCCCCGAGGCGTTCGGCGGCTGGGTCGGCGTCGCTTACAAGCGATTGTCGCTTTCCGGTTTCCAGGCCTCGGCCGAGACGGTCGATTACGCCGACCAGGAGGCGATCATCGCGCTGGCCCGGCAGTACGGCGACCAGCTCTCCGCCGGCCTGAACGTCCACTTTTTCGTGAAAGGGCTATCGCGGAACGTTTCCGGTTTTGAGGGAGCGAACGGGAGCGGCTCGGCCATTGACCTGGCGCTCAAATACCGGCAGTATTCCTGGCTGAACCTGGGCCTGGCCTTGCAGGATTTTGCCGGGCGGATCGATTACCGCGACGGTTCGCGCCAGCAGCTCGATCCGACCATCGGGCTCGGCTCGTCCTTTAAATTGCTGGGCCAGGGAGCGCTCCTCTCCCGGGAAGCGCACGAAGTGACCGCCAATCTCGACCTGAGCCAGAACGGGGGCCGCCCGCTCTTGCTCCATTCCGGCCTCGAGTGGTGGCCGGTGTGGTTCCTGGCGGCCCGGTTCGGGGTGGAACAAAGTTTTACCGAGGTCCAGGGTACGACCACCAGCAACGCGGTCTTCAACAACCTGACGGCCGGCATCGGCCTTAAATTCCCCGGCTTCTCTTTTGACTACGCGCTCTACCGCTACGGCGACTCGACCGGCGACCAGGTCCATTATTTTTCCTTGAGCTACAGCGAGGTGCCGGATACCGACGGGGAGTGGCGGACTTCCACGCCCGAAGCGGCTGTTGCGACGCAAGAGGGCCAGATGGTGAAACGGCTGAAGCGCCGGCATTTCAGCGACGTTCCCAAGAACTACTGGGCGCGGGAGGCGATCGAGCTGCTAGCCACGGCCGGGATCATGGACGGCTATCCGGACGGCCGGTTCCGCCCGAACTTAAAAATGACCCGGGGCTCTTTTGACACGATCCTGTCGGTCGCCCGGAGCAGCATGCCGGCGTTCGTCAGCGAGCCGGACCAACTGTTATCCCGCGAGGCGGCGGCGAAGATGCTCAACCTGACCGGCAATGTCACCCGGCCGAAGGCGGCGATCACCCGGGCCGAAGCGGCGCAGATGATCTACAAGACCTACTGGGCGCAGGCGTTCCTTAAACGCCTCCCGCCGATCGAGGATTAAAGTTATCTTTACTCGATCTTGACCCCGAAAGGGGCGAGCAGGGAGAGCGCTTCCGGATAAGAGAAGCGGGCTTGCTTGAGCTTGTTCCGGGTCGGATCGATATAGTAATTCCAGGCGCCGAGGAAGATCGCCTTCTCCAAGTTAACCCCGTCAAAGGTGCTGTTCTGCAGATCGGAGCCGGAAAAATCGGCGGCGGTCATGTCCACCTTGATAAATTCCGTTCCCTGAATGACGCATTCGGTGAAACGGCTCCGCTTCAGGCTCAGATCGCTGAACTTGCAGAGCGCGATCTTGCATTTGGTGAAATCCCAGTTCAGGAGAAGCGGGTTAACTGTCGAAAAGACGACGCCGACCAGCTTGCAGCCGTTAAAGACGCAGGAGCGAAAACCGCAGCCGTTGACCTTGATATTGGAAAGGTCGCAGTTATTAAAATTGCAGTCGACGAACAGCGCGCCGGAGAGGTCGCAGCCGTTCAGCTCGCATTTTGTAAAGATGCAGTCGGAGAACTCCTTGTGCCGAAGATCACCCTCCGGCAGGACGACGCCCTGAAAAGTCCGGTCGGCAAAGGAATCGGCCGCAAAAATATCCGGGTTATGTCCGCTGGTAGTCATGTTCCGGCAATATATAAATAGATCGCCAGGAAATGCAGGAACGAGCCGAGGAGGACGAACAAGTGCCAAAGCTCGTGAAAGCCAAAAAACCGGGAGAAGTTCGGTTTCTTCAGCGCGTAAACCACGCCGCCCAGGGAGTAGGCCAGTCCGCCCAGGAATAAAAGCCAGATCCCGTTCGGCGGCAGCGCGGCCAATAATGGTTTTATGGCGACCAAGACCATCCAGCCCATCCCAATATAAATTAGGGTAGTAAGGCGCCGGTCAACGTTGATGTAAATGGCTTGGACCATGATCCCGATCAAAGCCAGTCCCCAAACGACGCCAAGCAGCGACCAGCCCCAGGGGCCGCGCATGGTGACCAGGCAAAAAGGGGTATAAGAGCCGGCGATCAATAAGTAGATCGAGAGATGGTCGAGCTTCCGGAACAGCTGGTTCTTGCCGCCCAATTCCGGCGGCGCCCAGTGATAGAGGGTGCTGAAATTATAGAGCAGGATCAGGGTCGCTCCGTAGATCGAGAAAGAGACGATCTTCCAGGGAGAATCCAGGCCGTTCAGGATGAGGGCAACCAGGGCGAGGACGGCAAGGACCGCCCCCAGGAAATGCAGCGCGCCGCTGAGCGGCTCTTTTAATCTTAATTTCATGGTCCGAAAGTGATTATATCATTTCCGGGGCCCCGGTTACTTTGCTATAATGCCCCTAAGCTTGTAAATAAGGAGAAAAAACATGAGTGCCTTGTTCACTTTCATCCCCTGGCTGAGCTATTGGGTCTTTCTCTCCCTTGGCCAGATCCATTGGGCGGTCTGGCTGGCGTTCAGCGCCGCCCTGGCGCTAACCTGGAAGGAATGGCGTGCCGGCAATTTGAAGATCTTAACGGTCGGGACGCTCGTCTTTTTCTTTTTAATGGCCCTCTTGCTGACTTTGACGCGCCCGTTCTGGCTGTGGCGCGAGATCAGCTTGCTGGGGAACCTGGCCCTGGCGCTGATCACCTTGATCTCGATCGTGGTCGGCCAGCCGTTCACCCTGCAGTACGCCAGGGAAAGCACCCCCAAAGAGAGATGGCAGGCGCCGGAGTTCATTCACGCTAATTATGTGATCACCTGGGCCTGGCTGATCGCGTTCCTGTTCATGGCGGTCCCTTCGGCCGCCGGTCATTGGGGGATCGAATCCCCGATCTGGTTTACTTGGGGGTTTTCCCTCTGTTGTTTCGCCGGCGCGACCGCTTATACCAACTGGTATAAAAAGGCCAGCCGAAAAAAATAATATCGGACGCAGCTGGGCTTCCCTTGCCCGCGGCGGTAAATGTTGCTAAAATGGGGGCGCCCGCAAGGGACGAGGTACTCCCCGGTAGCGCAGTGGTAGCGCAGGTGACTGTTAATCACTTTTCCTTTCATCCCAACTTCTCAAGAGGAGATGTTGGTGATGGTAAAGGGATGCTGCCGAGGGGATCGTGATCTTAATGTTCATATAATTGGTCAGTGCGTCCGGTGGCTATCCGCGGCCACATCCTCCGGCGTCCTGGCCTTTTTTGTTAGTGCCCCAACAGTGCATCATCCCTCTAATAATGTCGGCCGATTTTCTCGTCAATTAATACTTCGGATTATTCAAGCGTTTAATTTTGGCCCGAGGTGTAACCAAAGGGGGGGTGAAAAATGTTTGACGCAAGCTGGATGATGCCCTTGACGCCTTATGTTCAGGCCGCGCTGGTCCTGGTGACGGGGACGTTGTGGGGGCTGACGATCAAAGAGTTGAGGTCGAGCAAATAAAAAGCCGGAGTTGTCGCTCCGGCTTTGTTCGTAAGGGACCCAGCACATCTAAGGGGATTATACAAAGGGGAGGGGGAAATGTCAAGTCCAGCGGATTTATCAAATGGAGAGCGGAGATTCCGGGCCTCGATCTACATCGACGTTTGGGTCCCGCGAACTGCCGACTTGGAGGAAGACCGGGACGAGGCGACACGGATCGCCAGGGACTTCGCCAGTTTAAGAGCCAACACCTTTATCGGGGGGATCGCCCTGGTCACTGGCGACCTATCGCAGCCCCTCGATCGGATCATATAGGAGGAGATCATGACCTTAAAAGGAACCGTTACGTTAGAGGCCGGAAGGAATCAGTGCATCGAGGTCGACATGGAATTCACGGATCTGGCCGCCGCCGAGGCGCTGGCCAGCCGGTTACGAACCGAGAGCAACAAGCGCGAAAAAGAGGGGGCCCCAGCCCCTGCGGCCGCCGCGCCGGCGCAGACTCCCGCTCCCGCGCCCGCTCAACCGAGTACGCCGCTCTGTAAATTTTGCGGCACACCCACGCTGGACGTGAGGGGAAACAAGAAGGGGGAAAAGTCCCCCGATTTCAAGTGTCCAAAGAAAGGGTGCGGCGCGGCGGCTTGGCTGCCGAAGAACCCGGGTGGGAACCTATGGTGGAAACAGTAGGGATCAAAGAGGTAGCCGCGTTCTTTGGCGGGAAGATCGTGGGGGCCGATCCGGCCCCAATCTCTCCGGAGCAATGGGATCAGGCCAAGCAGAGGCTTGCTAAGGCCAGGGCTCCCTTCGATTTCCTGCGCAGCATGGAGCAGGTCAAGATGGAATTTCTGGAGGGGATCGATGCTGAAAAAAACCGAGTTCGATAAATACCGGGCCCGCCTGGAAAGCCAGGATATTCAGGAGGTTTTATCTTCCGGCAACCCGGATGCGATCAGCAAGTTGGGCGGAGAGGTGGCCGCCTATTATGCCCGGGTAAATAACGAATTGGCGGATGTCAAAGACGTCGTAATGGCCCTGACGTTCGAATATCTCCAGACAAAACTTGACCGGAAGGGAAAGCCCATAACTAAAGGGGAAGCAGAGATCGAAGCCGAGCTCGTGATCAACGGCAAGAACGAGGTTACGCGCCGGCAGATGAAATATCTGTGCGATGGCCTGGACAAGATCAGTTACGCCTGCTCGACCCGCATTTCGTCCTTTAAGAAGGAGGGATTTTACTAAAATGGAAAACCTGAAAACCAAGATCGTGTCCCTGCTCGAGACCTGCCACGTCGGAAAGCGCAACGCTATTACCTTCAAGGCTTTCGCTCGCCAGATCGGCGTCGAAGATCGCCGGTGCCGGGAACTCGTAGCCGAGATAGTGACCAGCGGGGCCTGCCCGATAATTTCCTCATCGGACCGCGAGCACGGCGGCTATTACGTCGCCGGCAGTCCCGCCGACGGCGAGGCCGCTTTCCATGAGGGCTACCATCGGATCAAGAGTCTGCAGCAGCGCATAACCGGGCTCAAGCTGGGGATGGAGCGGCATTTCGGCCAGGAGAAGATGGATTTCGCGGAGGCCGTGCGATGAAACTCGTTATCGTTGCCGACCTGCACTTCCAAGGGAAGATACTCAAGGACAAGACCGTCGCCTGGGATAACGTGGTCGATAAGATCCTCGAAATGAAAGCCGACCGCGTGAACCTCGCTGGCGACGTCTTCCACAAGTCGAATATCGCCGATCGCGAAGCGAGCATGGGGACCATCTACCGGCCGTTCATGGACGGAGTGAACCGATTGACCGGTGCCGGCATAGTGGTTGAGATCGACCAGGGCAATCACGACATGGCGACCGGCGATCAGAAGTCGGCGCTCGAGCCCATCAAAGACGCGGGGATCCGCGTGGTCGATACGTTCGGGCAAACGACGGAGGGCGACGACTTTATTGTTTGCCATATTCCCTGGATCGCCGATACCGAGGAACGGCAGAAAAACCTGGCGATCTGGCTGACGGAGATCAAACGGCTGTTCAGGGGGAACCGCTCGAAATGCAAGATCGTGGTCGGTCACATCATGGTCAAGGGCGCGCAGTTGAATTCCGGCGTCTGTCTCCGTAAAGGGTCTTTCGAGGTTGACCCCGAGATCCTCGACGATCTTGGCGCGGACGTGATCGCTTTCGGCGACATTCACAAGCGCCAGCGGTACTACGTCGGGGCCATGAGCCAGAATAATTTTGGGGAAGAGGGCAACCCGCAGGGGTTCATGGTCGTGGACACCGAAAAACGGACGCATGAATTCATTGAGATCGCGGCGCCGCAGTATCGGACAATCGAGGTTGAAAAGGATAGTTCAGCGGATGTAATCGGTTTGCCGGGAGATTATTTGAAGGTCAGATATCTGTCAAAGCCGAATCCCCTAATGCTAGAAACCCTGCAAAACGATCCGCGCTTTAAGAACATCACCATTGAGATCGTGCCCGAGCGTGTCGCGCCGGTTCGCCAGGTCGAGGGCGTCGAGGCCGGGCGTTCTGACGCCGACCTGTTGGACGCATATCTCAAGAGCCAAGGCAGGAACGATGTCGATCGGGCGCGGATCGCCGGGGTGGCCCGGGAACTGGCGGGGGAGTTGCGGTGAAGATCAACAAGGTTCATCTACAAAACATCGGCCCCCACCGCGATCTCACGATCGACTTTTCCGATCTCGGGCCGCTCATCGCGATCACTGGTGAGAACGGCGCGGGCAAGTCGTTCCTGATCGAAGCCGTCGTCGCCTGTCTTTACGGCGTTTTTCCCTCCCGGCCGGGATCTCTTTACGATCGGATCACGCAGGGATTTGAGGGGGAAGCGGTGATCGCGATCGACTTTGAGATGAATGGCGAGAGTTATACGGCAACGAGGTTGTTAAAAAAGACCGGGAAGACCACGAGCGCGCAAGGACGATTATTCAAAGGCAAGAATAAACCGGGAAAACTGCTTTCCGGGCCGAAAATCAACGATTTCGAGCAGGCCGTGGTCAACCTTTTGGGACCGCAGGATCTGTTTATGGCCTCTGTGTTCAGTTCGCAGGCCAATTCCGGGGACATTTGCAGCGCCCGGCCGAGCGAACGCAAGGCGGTCTTCGGCCAACTGCTCGGCCTGGAGAAGTTCGACCGGCTGTCGGCCGCGGCCAAAGGTAAGGCGGCGGCGGCCGAGACAGAGGCGGCCAGCCAGGAGCGGGAGATATCGGGGTTGAGAGAGCGGGCCAAAGGCCTCCCAGCGGCGCAGGAAAGTCTTGTATGCGCGCAGAAAGGACAAGAGGTGGCAACCATTGAGTTGGCGCGCCAGTGTGCCGTTGTGTACGATCTGGAGGCCAAGAGCAAAGCCGGAGAAATCGCCCTTGAGCGCTGGCGATCGCTGAACGGTCAACTGCAGAAGCTCGACCAGGAGATCGTTCAGGCCGAGAAACAGGTCGATAACGACCGGCTGGAGTGGCGGCGGCTCAAGGACATGATCGACCGGGCGCCGGCGATCGAAAAGGCCGAAGCCGCTCTGGCGGCCGCTTTGGAGATCAAAGAGGGGCTGCAAGCGGAGTTATCCGGGATCGAGAAGGAAAACAACGCGGCGCGGCTTGACTTTGAACAGAAGCGATCGGAACTTGATCGCTTGACGCGGGACGTGGAGGACCGGCGAAGGGATCGGGTGCAGCTGGCGAACCAGGCCAAACTGCTGGACAGCACGCCTAACCAGGCCTGCTGCAGCGGTTGCTCCCTGGTCGCCAGCGCCGTCAAAGCCCGGGAAGCGTTGCCGGCGGCGATCGAGGCCGAAAAGGCGGCCGAGAAGAAGGTCGCCGGCTTCCAGCTGGGAAAACTGATCTTAAAGGACGCGGCGGAGCACGAAAAGACCCTCCGTGAACAGGTCGATCTTATCGGCCGACTCCGGGTCGAAACCGCCGACGCGCCGCGGCTCCGGGAGGCCCAGGGCAAGATGAGCGTGCTGGCCGAGGCCGGCAAGAAGAAGGCGGTGGCCTTAGAGGCCAAGAAGACCGACCAGGTGAAGCTAAAGACTGAAGCCGCTGAGGCGGAAAAGGCGATCGCGGGCGTCGATAAGTCCGTCTACGACCAGGCAAAGGCCGACCAGCGGCGCAGTGAAGAAGCGCTCGCCGGGTTTGCTTCCCAGATCGGCGCGCTTAAAGAGCGGATCGCCGGCCTGGAAACCGCCGGCCGGCAAGCGGATGCCCTGGAGGCACAACTGGCGGCCGGCCGGATCGCGATCGCCGATTACCGGGCGATCGAACAGGCGTTCGGCCGGTCCGGGATCCAGCCGCTGATCATCGAGCAGGCCCGGCCGGAGCTGGAGCAACTTGCAGGCGAAATGCTGGGCGCGGCAACCGGCGGCCGGATGGTCGTCAGGTTCGAAACCCAAAAGGAAAACAAAGACGGAACGATCGCCGAAAGCCTCGACATCATCATCACGATGGACGGCCTGGAACGCAAAATCGAAGAATTCAGCGGCGGCGAACAGAAGATGATCCGCACAGCCGTCCGGCTGACCCTGGCGGTCTGGCAGGCGCGCCGGGGCGGCTCCCGGCTCAAGTCGCTCTTTATCGACGAAATCGCCGACGCCCTGGACGGGGAGAACAGCGACCGGATATTGAAACTTTTGGAGTCGCTGACCGGCCAATTCGAGCGGATCTTCATCATCAGTCACGACGACGACCTGCTGGCCGAAATGCCGGTGCGGATCAATATCGAGCGGGGCAGGGTGGAGATCATCAAGTGATCGGATCAGAAAAAACAATTAGAGACCGCTTGATTGAGATTGCTAAGGAAAGCCGGTTTTATCAAAGCATTGACGCCTGTTTAGACGGTGAATGGTCCGCAACGATCGAGGAGAGTTACCCCGGGCAACTTGAAGCAATGATCGATGATCTTCTAAGGGAGGTGATAAAAATGGGAGAACAGTTTTTGAGTTTCGATGTTGGCAAGTCCGGGAAACAATACTACGTTACGCCGTGCGAACGCTTTAAGAACGAGGAAGGTTCCGAGCTTTCGCGTTGGGTTCCATCGAAACGGAGGTATTTTGACAGTCTGAATGAGGCCTTGGCTTACGTCGAGAAGAACGAAGGGTCGTTAGTGGACTGAATAAAACGGCCCCGGAAACGGGGCCGTTTCTTAAAAAGAAAGAGAGATGACAATGGGAACCGATCGTCTATTTATTGCCGACAATTCAGGGGATAAAAAGTATTTTACGCAAATCCCTAATATCGTCCCGGCCCTCGCAAAAGCTAACGAGCAATCCCTTTATCTGGTGATGAAAAGCGTCGCCGGCGAAGCGGGCGTCTGCTGGGCCGGCACACGCGAACTGGCCGCCCGGATGGGTGTTAGCCGGGCCACCGCCAAAAAGGCGTTGGCAGCCCTATTGAAACGCCGCTGGATCGAGTACATCGGCGAACGTAATCTCGCCACCGGCGGCGGCCGGCAGCCGGTCAAATGCTACCGGGTATTGGACATCTGGCCGGAGAACCTGGCGTACTTTGAAGGTGGGTCTATTTTGACCCACCCGGAGTTATCCACACCCCCCAAGGTGGGTCAAACTGGACCCATAGGTGGGTCTATTTTGACACGAGGTGGGTCAAAAACGACCAAAGGTGGGTCAAACTGGACCCCTAATAATATCCGGAAAGATAATAATATAAATATAGGGGGCCTTTTTCAAAATCAACCGGATCCCCGGACTTATTCACAGGGGGAGGCGATTCCAAAAGAGATCCCGGAGGAGTTCAGGGCCGCAGTAAAAAAGTTAAAGGGGGAATTGGAAGATGAAAAACGTTAAAGAACTCTCGCTGACTGAAGTGGTGATCTCGATGTCGAATCCGCGGCAGAAGATGGATGCCGGAAAGTTGAAGGACCTGGCCGAATCGATCAAGGCCCAGGGAGTGATCGAGCCGATCGTGGTGCGGGACGTCGTTTTTACCTTGCCGGAGAAAGTAAAAGGGAAGGGGCTAAAGGCCGAGGTCGTTGAGATGAGCGACATGAAGGTCCGCAAATACGAGGTCGTTTGCGGGGCGCGGCGCGTCGAAGCCGCGAAACTGGCCGGGCTGAAAGAGATCCCGGCCGTCATCATGGACTTAGACGACGCCCAGGTCCATGAAATGCGGCTGATCGAGAACCTGCAGCGGGAGGACATGAACGCGATCGACGAGGCGAACGGGTTTGCCAGGATCGTCGAAGAAACGAAGATCACCCAGGAGGATCTCGCGTCCAAGGTAGGGAAAAGCCAGGGCTACGTCGCCGGCCGGCTGCAACTGCTCGAGTTGTCAAAGACGATCCAGAGCGCGATCGCCAGCGGCACGATCACCCCGGGGCATGGCGCGGTGATCCTACGGCTCACTCCGGGGGTTCGGGACAAGTTTTACGGCCATATCGTAAAGGAAAAGTTGTCGATCCGTTCCGCCGAGAACGCCCTGGCCGAGTTTGCCCGGGAGTTGAGCCAGGCGCCGTTTGATAGAAAGGAATGCGTCAAGTGCAACTTTAACGGCACCCAGCAGGCTGGGTTGTTCGACGTCGACACAAAACTCGAAGGCCGATGCCTTAACGCCTTATGTTTCAAGAAGAAAGCGGAAGATTTTATTGCAGCTAAGGTGGTGGAACTGAAAAAAGCCGGTCGCAGGGTGCTGTCCATAAAACAGTATTACGCCACGCCTAACTACTACTCGATGGTTGACATTGGCGACAACTATGAACGGCGGACGCTGGGAAAAAAGTATGAGGAAAAATGCCGCGAATGTCCCTCTTTAATTTTCGTGGTTGACGAGAGAGTTAATGCCCAGATGCCCTCGATCTCGGAGCATTGCCCGGATAGTTCCTGTTATCGCCGGCTCACCACTTCCCAGCGTCCGAAGTCGGAAACCGGAGAGGACTACCGCAAAGAGCGCGAGAAACGGCAAGCCGAGGAGCGGGTGATCGAAGCGAAGCGGCGTTTTTGGAAAAAGAGCATCATCGAGGGCGCTTCGCCGGCCGATATAGACTGCATAGTCGCCCATCTTTTGCTGGAGTATGTTTCTCATTATGCCTCGATTAGGGAGGGTTCTAATCCGCTCATCGACAAACTGAGTGATCTGGACTGCAGCGGGAAGATTGCCGAGAAATTCCTGGCTTTGCCCTCAAAAGAATTGGCGACGGTCATGGTCCATCTGTTCGACATCGCCATCAACCGCAGCCTCAACCTGGAAGATGAAGACCTGGAGTATTTTGCCGCCCACCTGAAAAAGTCGGTCGCGAAGGATTTCGTTATCGACGAGGCGTACCTGCAGCCGAAGACCAAGGCCCAGCTGCTCAAACTAGCCAAGGAACTCGGGCTATACAGGAAAGCCGAGGAGGCAACCGCTCTCGCGCAAATGAAGAAGCCGGAGTTGATCACCTGGATCCTGGGGCATGATCTCAAGGGCAAAGTGCCGGCGGAGATCGCGGGCAAGAAGAAAAAGGGAGGTAAATAGACATGGCAAAGCGGTGGACGCCAGAAGAGATAACGAACCTCACGCGGGCCGTTAAGAGAGGCGACGGTCCCGATGACTTAGTCAAACAGTTCGGCCGGAAGATTGGGACCATCAACGCCAAAGCCACGTCCCTGGGGCTGAAAACGAAAGGCGGCGCCCGCAAAAAACGGGGGGGGGGGGGCAGGAGCAGCATGGGGCCCGGAAGTAGAAAAGCTGCAAAGCATGATCGACAACCGGGCGACTGCCCGGGAACTCGCCGATGCCTTCAACCGGCCGTTCGACGAGATCCTGGCGGAAGCGGAGAAGCTTAGCATGGACTGCGGTTATTTGAAGGGGGAGGGTTCGTCATCGTCGTTCGCTTTGCCGTTCGAGAAAGAGATCAAGTCCCGGCTCGGCCTGGTCCTCGACCTTGACGTAAAGGTGAACATCCGGACCTTCCAGGTCGTAGTCGGCAAGCAGGGAGGATGAATGTTCTTAACCTGGGAAGTTAAAGGCTGCCCGCCGTCCATGAAGAACGACCTCGACGGCCGGCACCGGCACCGGGGCGGCGCGGTCGCGCAATATAAGCGCGATTTTGCCCTGCAGACGCCGGTATCGGCCAAGCTCGGGTTGACCGGGCCGGTGGCGGTCAGACTGGTCATCTACAAGAAGGACCGGCGGCAGGACGGCGTAAACATGGACGACGTGGTTTACGATGCCCTGCAATTCGCCGGCGTGATCTTAAACGACCGGCAGATCGAGCACTGGGAGGTTGAGACGTTTGTTTGCCCGGACGATCCGCGAGTCCGCATCTGGCTGCAAAAGATAGAGGAGGGAACAAAAGAATGAAGGCTTATAAAACCACGACGGTCAACTGGGCCAAGAGCCAGACGGCGATCGTAAAAATGCTGAACCAACGCGGCATTTATCAGACACGGTTCACGAACGCGGAGAACCGGTTCGCCATAGAATTCCTGGCAAAACTGCCGGATCAGGAAAAGCCGGTTGGCGTTCGTATTTTGGTCCCGATCATTGTTAATTTCCCAAAAACACGGTCCGGCAATATCGAAAAAAAGTACGAGCAGGAACTGAACCGGCTGCACCGGATATTGTTCTACCACCTCAAAGCCAAGTTCGTGGCGATCGATAACGGCCTGACGGAGTTCATGGAGGAGTTTATGCCGCACCTGATCATTTCCGATGGCCGCGGCAACAGTTCCACGCTCGGCCAGGTCTTATTGCCGCAATACAAAGAGCAGATCGAGAGCGGGAAGCAAAAGGAATTTTTGTTATTGCCGGAGACGGTTCAAGTGGAGAAAGAGCAATGAAGAAGACAAACATCGAGTGGACGGAAATGACCTGGAAGATCACGACCGGGTGTAAACATAACTGCCCTTATTGCTACTGCCGGCGCTTCATGAAAGACACGACGCCCCGCTACCATCCGGAACGGCACGACGAACCGTTGGGGCTTAAAAGGCCGACGATGATCTTCGTGGCGAATACCGGCGACCTGATGGGCGAATGGGTGAAGGATTGGCAGATTAAGGAAGTGAAAGAAGTGGCAGAAAAGTGCCCGCAGCACATCTTCCAATTTTTGACGAAAAACCCGGCTCGTTACGCCGACTTCCAGCCGTACCCGAAAAACTGTTGGATTGGCACGACGATCACTTGCCAGGAGGACGTCGGCCGGGCGGACGATATAAGGGGGATCGAAGCCGGGCTAAGGTTCATCTCATTCGAGCCGATCCTGGGCGTCATCAGAGAGATCGACCTCGATGGCATAGATTGGGCGATCGTCGGGGCGGAGAGCATCGGCAACGCTTATACGCCGAAGGATGAGATCTCGAGCAAGGTCTGGGCCAAACCGCTGATCGAAAAGATCCAAGCGGCCGGCCTGCCACTTTTTCTTAAGCCGAACTTACGCTGGCCGGAAAGAATCCGGGAGATGCCTTTCGGAAAAAATGATCCCAGCCGCATTACAACAGCTGGGTAAGGGCGGCGGGTGGGGGAGCAGGCTATTCTCTCTCGCCCGCTGGCCCGGTTGAAAAAGAGGAGGGAAAAGAATGGAACGCAAAATAATGACCCAAGCAGCGTTTGACGCTATTCCAAGGGACGAGAACGGCTGGAAAAATATCCCGGGGAATACAGATTTGACGGAGATTAAAGTCTTTCCCGAAAAATGTGTATTTGGTCAAGGCTGTTTAGTCGGCCAAAGCAGGTTCGCGGCGCGGTGCAGTTTCGCGGAGTGGTGCAGTTTCGCGGAGTGGTGCAGTTTCGCGGAGGGGTGCAGTTTCGCGGCGCGGTGCAGTTTCGCGGAGTGGTGCAGTTTCGCGGAGTGGTGCAGTTTCGCGGAGGGGTGCAGTTTCGCGGAGCGGTGCAGGTTCGCGGAGCGGTGCAGTTT